>JBLNGH010000035.1:0-11184 GCA_050264575.1 Acidobacteriota bacterium
TCGCGGATGAACTTCATGAATGCCGGGACGTCGTTGTAGCCGCCTTCGGTCGCGAGCACCGTGTAACGGTCGAGGAGCGCAAGCGCGTCTCCCGCCGCAGGACGAGCGCCCGCCGGGACCGCCGAAGTCGAAGGTGGACTTGCCGTCGCCGCCGGCGCGGGCGCCATGCGAGGCGGCGGCTGACCCCGGCCGAAGGCAATCTGGTTGAACACGTCGCCGGGCTCTGTCGCGGCGCGTCCGGACTTCGGGACGACACGGACCGTCCACGACACGTCGGCGGTCATGGGCCGGTAGCAGACCCTGTCATCGCACGCCTGATACCGCAGCCGCCCCGAAATCACGATGTCGCCGGGCGGCTGCCGCGCGTCGAGGCCGAAGCGCGCGCCGATCAGGAACTCACGCTCGAACACGGCGAGCGGCTGCGCGCCGCCTTTCTGCTCGAAATCGATCGCCTTGGGAAACACGACTTCCAGCGCAGTCACGCTGGGCGGCGGATCGATCGACAGCACGGTGGGAATGAGCGTCGGATCGCGCGGCTGGTTGGACTGAATGTGAAATCCTTCCGGGAGCGAGACGCGCAGCGCAACGCGCGCGGTCGAGCCGGGCGCCGCCGGACCTTCGACGATCGGGTCGATCTTGATGCTGAACCCGGGCGGGACGCCCTGGCTCATGCCCATGTCCGCGATGGCGATGAGAGCGACGAGTAAGGTGCGGCGCATGCGCGTTCAGGTGTGAGCCGGGGTTTCAGCCCCGGCTTCAAGCGGCCCTGAAGGGCCGCCCTACAAGTGTTGAACCCCTACTTCACTTCCTTGAGCGGAATGACCTCCGCTCGCGGCAGCGGTCCGAAGTCCTCGCCGAACTTGACGGGCGGCAGATCCTGGAACATGAAATCCCACTTCCAGCGCTCGGAGGGATTCGAAGCCTGCAGCCAGTGCCGCGCCGACACCGGACGGGCGAATCCCATCGTCGCGAGCGCGGCGTAGCCCGGCGTCGCGTTCAACTCGCGCGCGATCGCCTCGCGGATCGCCGTCGCCGACGCAAACGCCACCGCCGTCCCGAAAATCGGCGCGAGCTTGCCGAGGATCTGCCAGTCCTCGCCGGCATCGCCGGGCGGCGGGATGACGCGCGACGCGGCCTGCACGTGGCCCGTCATGTTCGTGTACGTCGCGTCCTTCTCGACGAACGCCGATCCGGGCAGCACGATGTCGGCGGCCTCGGCCAGGGGCGTTCGCAGCACGCCCTGGACGATGAGCGTCTTGATCTTGCCGGCCTCGCGCGCCGCGACGACCCAGTCGGTCTCGCCGATTGATCCATCGGGACCAGAATCGACGACGTAGAGCACGCCCACCTGACCGGCGTCGACAGCCGCGCGCAGCTTCGAGACGTCAGCGGCGCCGGTGCCTGCGCCCACGTCGAACCCGAGATCGCGCGCACCGCGGACATTCGGCGCGTCGATCGCGGGAATCTTGAACTTCGTGTTGGCCGGCTGCGGCTTCTCGCGCGTGCGCCAGCCGATCGTGACGTTCGCGGTGCCGCCCACCGCCTGCTTCAACGCGTAAAGCTCCTCGAGCGACGCGTGCGCCGAGACGAGGAACCGCACCGCCGACGGGCCGCCGGCCGCATCGACGGCGCTCGCGACGCCCATCAATGCGTCGGCCCACGGCACCGATCGCCAGGAGGCGCCCCGGCCGACGTGCGGCTGATGCAGCCGGCGATCGCCTTCGACCCAGGGATAGTCGAACCGGCCGATGTCGCACATCCAGTAGCCGTTCACCTCGGGATTGAGCCGCGGCGTCATGCGAATCAGCCGCGCGCCCTTGGCCCATTCCGGCTTCGCTTTGATCCACGCGGTCGTGCTGCAGCCGCGCTCGCACAACGTGCAGATCGTGTCGACGGCGCTCGGGT
Source organism: Acidobacteriota bacterium (assembly GCA_050264575.1). Lineage (GTDB taxonomy): Bacteria > Acidobacteriota > Vicinamibacteria > Vicinamibacterales > SCN-69-37 > DASQFI01. The sequence goes on from JBLNGH010000035.1 coordinate 1,906, forward strand.
TGTCCCACGGCCGCGCCTTGAACCGGTACTGCCGCGTCGTGATCGCGCCCACCGGACACACGTCCATCAGATTGCCCGAGAGGAGCGACACGACGCCTTGCTCCTCGAAGGTCGCGATGGCGCTGCCGTATCCGCGCTGGACGATGCCGATCTGCGCATCGCCGTCGATATCGCGCATGAACCGCACGCACCGGGTACACAGAATGCAGCGGTTGCGATTGAGAAGCAGCGTCGGGCCGAAATCGACGTCGGCCTTCACGCCGTCGCCGTCGAACTCGCGCCGCGGAAACTCCATGCGGCTGCGCTCGGGGCCGTACGAATACGAGAAATCCTGAAGCGGACACTCGCCGCCCTTGTCGCACACCGGGCAATCGAGCGGGTGATTGATCAGCAGGAATTCGAAGACCGACGCGCGCGCGGCGACGACCTCTGAAGAATCCGTGATGACGACCATGCCGTCGGCGCACACGGTCGAGCAGGCCGTCTGCAGCTTCGCCATCTTCTCGATCTTGACGATGCACACGCGGCAGGAACCGTCGACGCCGAGGCCGGGGTGGTAGCAGTAATAGGGAACGCCAACACCGTTATCGATCGCCGCTTCGAGGACGGTCTTGCCTTTCGGGACCTCCACAGTCCGGCCGTCTATCGTCAACTTCACGGTGTCCATATCAAACGATCATACAGGACAAGCACTTGTCGGTTCCGGGGTTCCGGAGTTCCGGGGTTCTTGGGAACTCCGGACCCATGTTCTGAGAACTCCGGAACTTCGGAACCTCGGAACCGATAGGGCTCATCGAACGATCTCGACAAACGTCAGTTCGTCTCTGGCAAAGACACGACGCGCGGGCGACTTGAGCGCGATCTTATGGTCGACGTTTGCCTCCGTGACGGGCACCGTGATCTCTTCAGACGTGTTGTCGGCGTACTGGACGACCACCGTCAGGGGGAAGTCGAAGACGTCACCGAGCTGCTCGATGCGCACGGTAGCGGACTTGCCGTCGCCCTCGATGCGCGGCGTGACCCGGATGCGGGGAATCGTCGATCCGAGAATCCACCGGTCGAAGAAGCGCGCAAGCTTCAGCGGCGTCTGTGTTTCCATGAGCGCGCGGAAATCGTCGGTGCCCGCCTTGCTGAAACGCCAGTCGCTGTAGAACTGCCGGATCCCTTTGAAGAACGCCTCGTCGCCCATCAGCCGGCGCAGCATGTGCAGCACGATCGCCGACTTGTTGTAGACGATGGCGCGGAAGATGCGTCCTTCGTTCTGGACGTGCCCGAGCCGATACCCCAGAGAGATCGGTCCCTGGCTCATCAGGTCTTCCGCCGACGCGCGCATCTGCACGAGCAGCGTCCGCGCGACGTCCGGCCCGCGATCGGACGCGGCGAAGAGCACGGCGAAGTACTGCGCGAGCCCTTCGCTCAGCCACTGCTCGTGGTAGTTCTTCCAGCCGACCGCCTGTCCCCACCACTGGTGCGCGGTTTCGTGCGCGATGAAGAAGTCCCGGAAGATCGGCTCGAAGTTCACCGGGTCGTTGGACCAGGAATACGGCGTCGTCGGCAGCGGCTGATGCCAGATCGCGAAAAACGGCGGGCTGTGGCCGCCCGGCAGGTTGTCGTCGAGCGCGGCCACGGTGAAATCCGGATACGGCGCGTCGCCGATGGTCTTCGCGTAGAAGCGCAGCATCTCGGCGAGCCGGGCTGGAAGCGCCCGGTTCTTGCCCGCGACGCGCGGCGTCGACATGACCTCGACGTTCACGGCCGTCGTGCTGTCGTTCGGGCCGGCCGGGACGCCGGCGATCGGCGGCGCGACGGGAATGTCGACCTTCGTCCGTGCGACCGGGATGAAGCGGCTGATGATGCAGGAGAGATATCGCGCGGGCCGATTGGCCGTGAACTCGACCGTCCGCATCGATCGAGGCGGCACGCCGCGCCCGCCGTCCGTCGCGGGCGCCGGCGCGACCGAATTGCGCACGGGACTGCCGCTCGCGACGACCTGGAATTCGGCCGGCACGGTCAGCCGCATCGTCGCCGTCGCGTAGTCGGTGACCGGCGCCTGCGGATACCAGAACACGCGATTGCTGTAGAGATACCGCGCCTCGGGTGCGAGCAGCGGCGCGTCCACGGGCTCCTGCGGCCTCGTCTGCTGCGCCTGAGGCATGATCGCTTCGCGGTCGATCGACTGCGGCTCGAGGCGGCCGCTGTAGTTGACCTCGAAGTCCAGCACCGTCCCCCGATCGACGGGCTTCGGCAGGCTGACGAGCAGGTTGTTCTGCCCCGAGACCCGCAGCGCCAGCAGGTATCCAAACTGCGGCGACGACACCGAGAAGACCGTCAACTGCTGGGCCAGCCGGAAGGTCAGCGTGCCGACGGACGAGCTGCGAATCTTGATCTTCAGGGAGGCGCGGCCGGTCACCCAGGCGCGCGCCGGCTCGAACGTCACGTCGAGGTTGTAGCGCTCGACGTCGTAGGCAGCATCCGAGTCCTCAGTGTAGAAGCGCCCACGCGCCTTGAGCTTTTCGGGCGAGGCGTAGATTGAGATGTTGCGGTTGCGCGTGCGATCGAACAGCGAGATGTCGTCAGGGTCGTTGGGTGAGTTGACGTACGTCAGCCAGCCGTAACGCGTGGAGCGAAATTCGACGAGGAGATTGCCGTACGTCGGCTCGAGCGACCAGCGATCCGGCGTGAGCTCGCGAAGATCGAGGTTGTAGGTGCGCGGCGCGACGTCGGCGAAGATTTCGTCGGCGCGCTTGAACTCGTTCGGGTCGACGCGTCCCGGAATCATCGATTTCTCGGAGACGAGCTCGGCATACTGCGCCGGATTCAGGCGCAGAAACGCCGAGTCGATTTCCGTGGCGAGCGAGGGCCGGCCGTTGAACACCCGCAGCTGTCCCTGCTCGGCCGGATCCGACGGAGAGAACTGGATATCGCCTCGGCCACGGACGACGACCGCCGTCACGCCGTTGGCCGACTCGGCGACGAAGGCGACTCCCGCGGGCATCTTCAGCGTGAAATCCGTCAGTTCCAGGTTCAGATCTTTGACCGTGAACTGCTTGGTGTTGTCGAGAGCGAGCCGGAGAAGATTGTCGAGAGCGGCGACTTCCGTGAGCGACGTGAGCTCGTAGCGATCGGTGGTCGGCCCGCGCGGGCGCGTGCCGACGATCCAGGTCGCGATGCGTCCGAGCTTCCCGCGGCTGATCAGCGCGTCGGCGAGGACTTCGTATCCAACCCCGGCCGGCCGGTGATCGCGATAGCGCACGATCGCACCGGAGGCGGGACCCGCGGCGATGATCCGCAACAGACGATCGAGATCGTCGGCCGGCATGGTCGGCGAGGCCAATGCGCGAAGATCGTCGATCGTGCCGCGCTGCAGCGCGCCTTCGAGGTCCCGGAGCAGACGCACGACGCCATCGGGCGGCTGAGTGCGGCCGGGTACGGTCTGGGCCGCAGGGGCGCCCTGCAACGCCAGCACGCAGATGGCCAGCAGGACTCGGCGCATGGGCTGAGTGTAATTCTAGCCGGGGCTTTCCGCGTTTCGCTTGAGCACCAGCGCCGTCAGGTCGTCGGTCAATCTTGCGTCGGCCGTATAAGCCTGGACCGACTTCAGAATCGCGCGCCCGACCGCTTCCGGATCCTCCCCGGCGTGCGCCGCGACAACGTCCTCGAGCCCAGCCTCGTCGAACGCGCGGCCGGCGGCATTCTCGGCTTCGGTGATGCCGTCGCTGAAGAGCACGAGGAGGTCACCCGGCTCGATGGTGATGCGCCGCGTGTCGTACGTCGCCTGATCGAACATTCCGAGCGCAAGCCCGGTGCCCGTGAGCCCGCTCACGCGCTCGAACTGTCCGTCGCGCCGCCGGACGAGCGGCGGGAGATGTCCGGCATTGACGTACTCGAGGCTGCCGTCGCGCGGATCGTAGACGCCATAGAAGAGCGTGATGAATCGCGATCGCGGGCTGTGCCGCGCCACCTGGACGTTGAGCCTCGCGACGAGCCGCGCCGATTCGAGGTTCTCATCGACGAGCGTGCGCAGCATCGCGAGCAGCAGCGCCATGAGCAGCGCCGCGGGGCTGCCCTTGCCCGCGACGTCGCCGAGCGCCAGCACGAGGCGGCCGTCGGGAAGCGTCAGGATGTCGTAGAAATCGCCGCCCACCGTATTGGCGGGCTTGGTCACGCCGTAGACGACGGCGTCGCCGGCGGTGCAGATGCCGCCAGGCAGCATGGCGAGCTGAATGTCCCGCGCGATCTCGAGGTCGCCCTTGAGCGACAGCCGATCGGCGACCTCCATGAGGATGAGGAGATTGACGGCGCCGAAGGCCGCAAACAGCCAGAGCGTGCCGTCGGCCCACTGCGGCAGCGGGAGATAGAACGTGAACGGAAAGAGCAACACCCGCACCGGCGCGACGCCGCGGAACAGCATCAGGAGCCCGAGGAGCGTCATCGCCATGGCCAGCGCGTAGAGCACGCGCCGGGCCGGCGAGAGGCGCATGGTGAACGCCGTGAACACCAGGCGCGCCTGAATGAACCACCGCCGATACCACGGCTCCCTCGCGAGCCGCTCGATGTCGAGCGCCCGCACGAAATACCGGTAGGCGTCGGGGGTCTCGCGCGTGAACAGCCGCTGGAAATCGGCCGGCGTGAGGTCGCGCGTGTATTGTTCGAAGAACGTCCTGGCGCTGGCGCGCATACGAATTAGATACGAAAGCTGTCTTGCTGAAGTTTGTCGCAGTCGGTTCCGGGGTTCCGAGGTTCCGGAGTTCCGAGGTTCTTAAGGTTCCAGAGTTCCGGTTCCGACCACCCCGTGAACCTCGTCACCCTGCTCTTGAGAACTCCGGAACCCCGGAACTTCGGAACCCCGGAACCGACGAGAGCTCTCATATCAGGCGAAGCTCCCTCCCGACCTTCTTGAACGCGTCGAGCGCGTATTGAAGCTCGCCGCGCGTGTGCGACGCCGTCACGATCGTCCGCACACGTGCCTTGTCGCGCGCCACGGTCGGATAGGCGATCCCTTGCGCGAACACGCCCTCCGCGAACAGGCGGTCCGACAACTTCATGGCGAGGCTCCCTTCGCCCGCGATGACCGGCGTGATCGGGCTCTCGCTGAGACCGGTATTGAACCCGAGCGTCTGCAGTCCGCTCTTGAAGAATCGCGTGTTGTCCCAGAGCCGCTCGATGATGCCCGGATCGTGTTCGAGGATGTCGAGCGCCGCCAGGCACGTCGCGGTGACCGACGGCGGATGCGACGTCGAGAACAGGAACGGCCGCGCGCGGTGATACAGGAACTCGATGAGCGTTCGCGACCCGGCCACGTAGCCGCCAAGGGCGCCGATGGCTTTCGACAATGTGCCGACCTGGATGTCCACGCGGCCGTGCATGCCGAAGTGGTCGATCGTCCCGCGCCCCTGCTCGCCGAACACGCCGCTCGCGTGCGCGTCGTCGACCATCATGATGCAGCCGAATTCCTCCGCGAGGCCGCAGAGCTCGGGGAGCGATCCGAGATCGCCGTCCATGCTGAAGACGCCGTCCGTGATGAGGAGCTTGCGCTGCGCGGCCGGAAGGTCCTGCAGGATTTTTCTTGCCGCCTCGACGTTCTTGTGCGGGAAGATCTTGATCGCGGCCTTGCTCAGGCGGCAGCCGTCGATGATGCTCGCGTGGTTCAGCTCGTCCGAGATGATCACGTCGTCTTTCGTCAGGATCGCGGCGACCGTGCCCGCGTTGGCGGCAAATCCGCTCTGAAACACGACAACGGCTTCGGTCTTCTTGAATGCGGCAAGCCGCCGCTCGAGCTCCATGTGAATCGCCATCGTGCCGGCGATCGAGCGGACCGACCCGGACCCCACGCCGAACTCTTCGATCGCCTTGACGGCGCGTCTGGCGAGGTCCGGATGCGTGGTCAGGCCGAGATAGTTGTTCGACGAGAGATTGACGACCTTGCGGCCGTCGAAGCAGGACGTCGCTTCCTGACGCCCCTCGAGAATGCGAAGCGATCGGTAGAGCCCTTGCTGGCGAAGCGAATCGAGCTCGGTTCCGAGAAAGGAAAGAGGATCAGCACGCATGGAGACAAAAGTATATGGTGGTCACGTGTCGGTTCCGGAGTTCCGGAGTTCCGGGGTTCCCCCAAACTCCGCGGTTTGCGTTCCCGACCATCAGAGTCTTAATGCGGCGGTTCCTACGGCTCGCTCCTGCGCTCACGGCAATGGGGTTCACGCTGGGCGCCATCGAGCATGCCGCCGGATTCGGCCTTGCGTCACTCGGGATCATCGCCTCGCCGCCTTACTATCCGCCCTGGCGGCATCTCGTCATGTCAGGTGCCGACCTGACAATCGCCGCGGTCGCAGTCTGGCGTCCAGATGCGTTGGTCTTCTTACTGACGGCGTTTCTCGTCGAGCAGGTAGCCACGAACGGCAGGTTTGCGCTGGGCGAGTGGGTCCGTTCCGGCGTCGTTCACAAACTGATAATCGTGATGCTGGGTCTGGAGGCGGTGGCCGTCTGGGCAGCAGCGATGAACCGCTGGTGGCCGCCCTCGGCCAGCGAAGGTGGTTCTTGAGAACCCCGGAACTCCGGAACCCTGGAACCGCCAGCGGAGCGTCACCTATCGAATCGCGAAGAGCCGATCGCTTCCATTCGCCGTGACCTCCCGTGCCCCGAGCGACATGAGCCAGGCGGAGATTTCTTTCCCGCGCCCCTCCTTGTACGCTCTTTCGTGAACGAGCGCGTGGGTCGCGCCTGACGCACGCAGGACCACAGCGGCTCTCGATGGATCCCGCGTGACGTCGTGCAGAGCGCCGACGCGATCGGTGTAGCTGCGGGGAAAGAATCCGGAATAGCCGTTCACCAGCGAACGGCGATGATGGCCGGCATAGAAGACGGCAAGAATCTCGTACGCCTGCTCGCCGAACGGAAACTCGATGAGGACGGACGACTCTGGAAGCTGACGGACGACCCGATAGATCGGATTCATCCGTCGTCCGACCGCCGGCGGTTCAGGCGCATAGAAAGCTTCGTCGGGGATCACGGGCTGGTTCGTGCCGATTGGGGCGACCCAGGCCTCGGCGAGGATTCCGATCATCCCCGCGGCGATGATGCCGATCGCGATCGGACGGAGGCGCATTCGTAGCAATGCCGCCGCGCCGAGCCCGGCCAGCACCGAGAGGAACAAGGCGACGAGCATGAGAAACCGCGCCGGCACGCGGAGACCGTCGAATCCCGGCACGAACTCGAGCAGCCACGTGTAAGGACCGGCGCCAAGATCCCGGCCGAGCGTTTCGATTCGAGGGCCGAGCGCCAGGAACGCCGCCGCGACGAGCGCGACTGCAAAGAAGCCAAACGCGTGGGCGGACGCCTCGCGGCCGCCCCGCCTCACCCACGCCGACAATCCCGCGAAGATCAGAAACGACCCGAACGCGATTCCCAGCGGCCGCGTGACGTTGCGGTAGATGACCCATTCGCCGCCGACCGGGAGCGTGAGCTGGCCGTACACGAAGAACCACAGGACGATCGTGAAGCTGGCGGTGAAGATGATGCCCGCGCCGGCGATCGCGATCACCTGCCATTCGCGCATCGTTGACCACGGCAGCGCGCGAACGACTCGCACGATGCCGAAGCCCAATCCGCCAAGCGCAAAGATCAGGATCGTGAGTCCGACGTAGCCTTCGCCCTCAGGTTTGGGATAGCCGGAGAGCGGCTCGGCCAGCGTGCGCGAATTTGGAGCGATCGTCCCGAAGGCATGCGTGTCGGCGGAGAACATCGCGATCTCGCCGGACGAGCGAACGCCGAGTCCCGATTGCTCGCGGATCTTCAGATACGGATGCACGAACGGCCAAGTCGCGAGCGTCACCGCGGCCGCCGCCAGTCCCAGGCTCATCCACGCGCGCCGATTGCGGAGGAGACGGCGCTGGGTCATTTCGTAGAGGCAGTACGCCGCAACGAACGGCGAAAAGAACAGGAGGTAGTAGCCGCACGAGAGGTTCTGCATCACGAGCGCGGCCGCGCCGCCGGCGAGCGCGCGCCGGCGGCCGGTCACGAAGTATCGGCGCAGGCCCACGAGCACGAGCGGCATCCAGTAACTCGTCAGCACCTGCAGGTGCGAGAACTGACCCAGCCGGTACGGCGCGTACGCAAACGCCAGACCGGCCAGAAACGCCGCCCATGGCTCGCCGGTGAGATCGCGGACGAGAAGGTAGACACCATAGCCCGACAATGCGAACGTCGCGATGAACAGCAGGTTGTACGAAAGGAGGATGTTCCCCGTGACGGCATAGACGGGAAGCATCTGGATCGACTGCGCGACGAGATGCTCCGAGTACGCCAGCGTGAGCGGTTCCGGATAGAAGATGTTGCCGTTCCAGAAATTCGCAAGCGCGGAGAAATCGCCGCGGAGCGCCCGCAGGATCTGTCCGGACGTCCAGGCGAGGACCCAGCAATTGAACGCCGGATCGCCGAGGTCGGACGCCAGCCGGCTGCCCGCCACGCGGGCGAGCGGCCACGTCATCACGAGGGCGATTACGCAATAGACAAGCGGGGCCGGGTCTCGATTCCTGGAAAACGTCGGCACCATTGCCAACCGAAGTGTTCCACAATCGAGCGTCTTTCAAAATGTGTAGGGCGGCCCTTTAGGGCCGCCTCGCGCCGGGGCTCAAGCCCCGGCCTACATTCATCGGATTACGAACAGCTTGTCAGTTCCGTGCGTCATCACCACCTGCGCGCCGGTCGAGAGGAGCCAGTCGGAAAGCTCATGGCCGCGGCCGTCCGGAATCGCGCCCTCGTGGACGATGGCGTGCGTGGCGCCCGACGAGCGCAGGGCTTTGGTCGCCGTGTCGAGATCGGTGGGAACCTTGCGGAGAAACGTCGCGCGCCGGAGGTACGTCTCCGGGAAGAACCCTGAATAGCCGTTCACGAGCGGCCGCCGGTGCATGCCCGCATAAAACGTCGCGAGAATGTCGTACGCCGGCTCCGCGAACGGGAACTCGATCAACACGACCTTGCCGGGCGCGTCGCGAACCCAGCGGTAGAGCGGGCTGATCTCGTCACCGCTATCGAGACGCCGCGGCGTCAGCTCGAATCCGTACGGCGCGAGCCGCACATTGGTCGGAAGCGGCACCACCCAGCTTTCCCCCAGCACCAGCGCGCAGGCGATCGCGACGACGATCGTTCCGCGCCGGCGCGCGACCACGGCGGCAGCGCCGAATCCCGCCAGCACGGCCAGAAAGAGCGCGACGATCATGAGATACCTGCCGGGCACGCGGACGCCATCGAAGCCCGGCACGTAGTCGAAGAGCCATTGATACG
>JBLNGH010000036.1:0-2583 GCA_050264575.1 Acidobacteriota bacterium
TCGATGCGGCTCTGGCGCCGTCAGGCGCTAACCCGCGGTTTCGCGGTGACCTCGATCACCGTTGTCGAGTGCGGACTGCACTACGACGTAACGATAGCGGGCCGGTCATTCCATATTGTCTGGGAAACCAAACATGCCTACGGCCGTCGCGCTCGAAACGCTCGCGCCTTCCAGCGCGATTGCAAACTTTCGCGCATCGGGCCACTCCGACGTCGGCCACCACGACATCAACGCCGTCCCTTTCGGCATGTCAGTGTCGGCGTACGTGACTTGCACTGCGACACGTTCAGCCCCGGGGCGCTCTCGGTATCGTCGCAGAGGCGGCGACCGCAGCCGACTCGACTAGCGAACCGGCGGCGTGGACTCTGGTGGCTTGCGATGCTTCGTCGCCTGCTCGTACGCGTACGCGAGCTTGATCAGCCGCGCCTCGTCCCATGCGCGGCCGAAAATCGTCATCCCTGCCGGCAGCTTGTCGTCGCGCGTATAGCCCATCGGCACGTTGATGGCGGGGAAGCCGGAGGTGGGTGAGAACACCTGGCTGTTGTCGCCGCCGTTCGGGTCGCCGATGAGGCGCGGCGGATCGTTCCAGGTCGGGTACACGAACGCGTCGAGCTTCATCTCGTCCATCGCTTTCGTCACCGCCGCGCCGAACGCTTCGCGATACGCGGCGTTGGCTTTGCAGGCTTCGCTCTCCGGACCTTCCGGATTGGAGGTTTGCGCCGACTTCAGCCGCGTCTGCGACACGGCTGGAATCTTGTCGAACAGCGGCGACGCGATGATCTCGTCGAGGCTGTGCACCGGCGCTTTCTGCCCTCGCGTCTTCAAGTACTCGTTGATGTCGTACTTGAATCCGCGGCAGCCGCCCATGCCCTGCGGACGCGCTGGCTGATCGACATTTGCCGGGTCGACGATCTCGGCGCCGGCAGCCTTGAGATCGTCGATCGCTTTCGCGAAGACTTTCGCGATCTCGGGGTCGACCTGCGCATTGTTGCGTTCGTAGGCCTGATGCAGCACGCCGATGCGCGTGCCTTTCAGGCCGTTGCGATCGAGCGACGCCGCGTAATTCGGAATCGCGCGGCCGCGGCTGCGCGCGGTCATCGGATCTTCAGGATCTTCGCCGACGATGACCTGGAACACCGCGACGGCGTCGGTCACCGTGCGCGCCATCGGTCCCGCGACGTCTGCGAGATAGCTGAGCGGAATCACGCCCGCGCGGCTCGTCAATCCCATCGTCGATCGGATCCCGACGAGCGCGGTGTGCGACGAGGGGCCGCGGATCGAGTTGCCGGTGTCGCTGCCCAGGCCGACCGTGCCGAAGCTGGCGGCCACAGACGCCGCGGTGCCGCCGCTCGATCCCGCCGGCACGCGGCTCGGATCGTACGGATTTCGCGTGTGTCCCTGCAGCGAGTTCAGGGTCTCCTGGGGACTGAACGCGAACTCGCCCATGTTGGACTTGGCGAGGACGATCGCGCCGGCTTCTTTGATCTTCCGGACCTGGAACGCATCCTTGTCGGACACGAATCCCTTCATCGTGATCGATCCGGCCGCGCTCTGAAGGCCGATGGTCTCGAAGTTGTCTTTGACGATCATCGGGATGCAGTGGAGCGGTCCCGTCATCCCGCCCTGGGCGAATCGCCTGTCTTTCTCGTCCGCCTCTTTCAGCGCGTTGGGATTCACGACGACGATGGCGTTGAGCGACGGGCCTTGCTTGTCGAACGCCTCGATTCTCTTGAGGTACGCCTCGACGAGCGCGCGGCAGGTGAGGCGCTTCGCCCGCATCGCCACGTGAATGTCGGCGATGGTGGCTTCGCGAACGTCGAAGGTCTGAAACGAAGCGACGTTCGCGACTGCGAAGAGCGTGACAAGGGCAAAGGGCAGAGGGCAGAGGGCAAAGGTCAGGAACTTACTGTCGCGCGTCATCTTTTTCTTGATCTCCAATTGCCTGTTTCTTGGCTCTTGCCGTGCTTTGACCCTTTTGGCCTTTAGTTCTTTTACCTTACCTCTGCCCTTTGCCCTGCATACGTCTGGGCCACGGACTTACCGAGCCCAGGCGTATGCATCGACGCGCGGATCCGCTCCTGCCTTGAGCACGCCCGTCCGCGGATCGATCGAAATCGCCGCGTTCGATCCGTGCGTCCAGGGGCCGGCGACGGTCAGCTTGTGCCCCTTGGCTTTGAGCGCTTCCTGCACCGCGGCGGAAATCCGCGATTCGACGCTCAGGGTGCCCGGCCGCATCGTGAACTGACCGGACGAGGCGGGGAAGGACTGCGTCGACCAGCGCGGCGCTTCGATTGCTTCCTGCACGTTCATCCCGAAGTCGATCACGTTGAGCAGCGTCTGCATCGTCCGCATGATCTGATCGTCGCCGCCGGGGCTGCCGGTGATCAGGAACGGCTGGCCGTCTTTCATGACGAGCGTGCTCTGCAGCGTCGAGCGCGGGCGCTTGCCGGGCTCGAGCGTGTACGGCTTGCCGCGCTCGAGCGTGTAGTAGTCGCCGCGGCAATTGAAGATGATGCCGAGGTCGGCGATGACGACCCCGGTGCCCCAGCCGCTGTGGAGGCTCGGCTCGAAGCTCACCATGTT
>JBLNGH010000037.1:0-2615 GCA_050264575.1 Acidobacteriota bacterium
ATGATCGAATCGAGGTAGACGCTTGCATTGAGATCGCCGGCGGCCTGCCGTACGCGCGCGACGTACGACGCCGGATCGCGCCCGGTGCGCATGACGAGGAGCGGCTCGTCGAAGAGCACGCCTTTGGACATCTGCCGATAGCAGACGTAGATTTCCGGCCGCGCCGGCTCGCCGCGCGTGAGCGGCTGCACGTCCTCGATCACGCCGGCGATCGTCCAGGACGTCGGACCGGGATCCTCGAATCCGACTGGCAACGACTGGCCGACGCCGTCACCGTCGAGGTACGCGCGGACGAAGGCACGATTGACGACGACAACAGGATCCGACGCGGGGGTGTCGGCGTCGGTGAACGTCCGGCCCGCGGCCGTGCGAATGCCGAGCGCACGAAAGTAGCCCGGGCTCACCGTCCGCACCGCCGCCTGCGCATCAACCGGTCCGCCGGGTCCGCGGCCCGGCATCTTGAAGCTCATCAGCGACTCGACGTTCATGAGCGGCAGGACGGTCGTGAACCCGGCGGATCGCACGTCCGGCATCGCCGCGACGCGCTCGAGCAGATCGCGAAGAAACACGGCGCGCGTCTCCGGCGAGAACAGACGATCGGGCATGAGCAACCGCGCGGTGAGCACGTTCGCAGGCTCGTAGCCGCGATCCGAATTCCACAGCGCGGCAAACGTGCGTCCCAGCAGCGCCGCGCCAACGAGCAACGCGGACGCGATCGCGACCTGGCCGACCATGATCAGCGCGCGCGTGCGGCCGACGCTCGTTCGGCCGGCGGCGCCGACCGGCGCGAGGCTGTCCTCGGTCAGCGCCTCGACGAGCGTCAACCGCCGCACCTGCAGCGCCGGCAGCATGCCAAACGCCAGGCCGGCGACGAGCGCCACGCTTCCAGAGAACAGCATCACGCGCCAGTCGACCGCGATGTCCTTGAGCCGGGGAAAATCCGCCGGCAACAGTGACGGCAACGCGAGATGAAGCGCGGCCGTCAGTGCGAGACCGGCTGCTCCACCGGCGATGCCAAGGAGCGCGCTCTCCACGAGGAGCTGACGCGCAAGCCTTCTGGTTCCCGCGCCCAATGCCGCGCGCAACGCCATTTCCCGTCGTCGCGCCGCGGCGCGCGCGAGCTGCATGCTCGAGATGCTCGCGACAGCAGTGAGAAACAGAAGCGCGACGGCGCCGAGAAACGCGATGACCGGCTCCCGGACCTCGCGCGTGATGTAGCTGCCGTAGGGCATGGCATGGACGATCGCGTTGCCCTTCGTGCCGAAAACCGCGATGTCGACCATGCCCGGACGAGGTCCGCCAGCCGCGCGCGCGGTCGCTTCCGCCGCAGCCTGCTCGACGGACGCGCCCGGGCGCACCCGCGCGATCGCGCTGAACATCGAGAGCGATCGCGTCGTCCCGTTGTGCGTCTGAACGGGGGCGACGCGGTACGGCAGCCACAACCGGACTTCGGGACTCGGGAACTGAAATCCTGCGGGCATGACGCCGGCGATCCGGTGCGCCGTGCCGTCGATGACGACCGATCGTCCGACCGCGTCCGAGGCGCCGCCGAATCGCTCCAGCCAGAGCCCGTGCGAGAGGATGACCTCGCGCGGCGGCTCGCTGCCGGCTGCTGAATCGCTGAATGTGGAACCCAGCACAGGCGGTACGGCGAGCAACGTGAAGAGACTCGCCGTGACGGGCACGGCCTGCACTCGCCTGCCCCGAGCGCCCTCGTCGAGCGTCACGCCGTCAACGGCGCTCCACGCGGCGAGGCTGCTGATCGTGTCGGGCCGTTCGCGCCAGGCCTCGTACGTGCGGTTGGTCAGGATGCGCGGCAGCGCGCGGGTGCCGCCTTCCCGCGATTCCCAGATGCGGACGATCCGATCGGCGTCGGGCCACGGCAGCGGCCGCATCAGCACGCCGTACGCGACGCTGAACAACGTCCCGACGGCGGCAATCCCCAGCGCCGTCGTGACAATCGCCGACACCGTGAAGGCGGGCTGACGACGGAGAACGCGCAGCGCGTAGCGGATGTCGTGGGTCCAGCCCGTCATGCGCGAGGTGCCCATCGGCGGAGGCGCCACAGCCGGGGGCGTCCTCGAGCGCCGCGGATAGCTCGCGACATCACGGCACCATCGCTCGATCTGCTGCCGGATCTCATCCGCAGCCTGCTCCGGTCGGCGCCCTTCCGCCCGCGCGGCCTCGAACGCGGCGGCCGCGTGCTGCGCGATCTCCAGAACCACTTGCTCGTCGGGTTCCGCGCCGATGCGGTGTAGCGACGCTCTGACGTCTTTTGTCCAGTCCATGATCGATCCGGGGGGCTACGCCCCCGCGGTCCCCCCAACGGCGTCGCTCGCGGGGCCCCGCCACCCCCGCTCCGCTCCGCCGGGCTCGCTTCGCTTCGCTCGTTCGCTTTTCATCACCGCGCCGGGACGATTTTCGCGACGCGGTCCAGCATCGCGAAGAAGTTGTGCCAGACCGATCGCTCGGTCGCGAGCACGCGACGGCCCTTCGGAAGCAGCCGGTAGTGGCGCCGCCGCCGCACACCCGCGCGCTCGACCCAGCGGCCCTCGATCAGCCCGCGATCTTCCAGCCGGTACAGCGTCGGATAGAGCGACGCGACGTGATACGTC
>JBLNGH010000038.1:0-10368 GCA_050264575.1 Acidobacteriota bacterium
GTCGGCGGCGCGTTCGAGGTCATCGCGCATGGCGTCCCCGCCGGCCTTGACAGCTACGTCCAGTGGGACCGCAAGCTGGACGGACGGCTCGCCCAAGCACTGATGTCCATTCCGGCCATCAAGGCGGTCGGGCTCGGCCGCGCGGCGGCCGTGGCGGGGCTCGCCGGATCGCGCGTCCACGACGAAATCGTGCCCGCCGGCCGCGCCGGATCCGGCACCGTGCCGCACGTCCGCCGGCCGACCAACAACGCCGGCGGGCTGGAAGGCGGCGTCACCAACGGTGAGGACGTCCGGGTGACCGCCTGGATGAAACCCATCTCGACGCTGATGAAACCGCTGCGCTCAATCGATCTCCAGACCATGGCCGCTGCCGCCGCGACGATCGAGCGCAGCGACGTCTGCGCGGTGCCCGCCGCGGCCGTGGTCGGCGAGGCCATGGTCTGCCTGGTGCTCGCGGACGCGCTGCTGGAAAAATTCGGCAGCGACACCGTCGCCGAAGTGGACGCCGCCTGGCACCGGTACCAGGACACACTCGCCGCCCGGCTGGCGCCTCGTTCGGAGCCGGCCTGATGCTTCGGCCCATCGTGCGGTATGGCGCGCCCGGTCTCCAGACGCCGGCCGCCCCGGTGACAACGTTCGACGCCGACCTGCACAAGCTCATTGATGACATGATCGAAACGATGTACGCGGCGCCGGGAATTGGCCTCGCGGCGCCTCAGGTGGGCGTCCCGCTCCGCGTCGCGGTCGTCGATCTCAGTCTCGGGAAGCGTGGCGGCGAGCTGTTCACGCTCGTGAACCCGGAGTTCGTCGAGCGCGAGGGCATGCAGCTCGAGGAAGAAGGCTGCCTGAGCGTCCCCGGTTTCAACGCGACGGTGGCACGTCCGGCGCGAGTGGTCGTTCGCGCTCTCGACCGCGCCGGCGCGTCGCACATCGTGGAAGGAACGAATCTGCTCGCGCGCGCGCTGCAGCACGAGCTCGACCATCTCGACGGGCTGCTGTTCCTCGATCGGTTGCGAGGCATCAAGCGCGACCTCATCGTGAGGCGCATCCGCAAGATGCAGCGCGCCGGGCGCTGGTGACGGCCCGTGCGCGTCGTCTTTTTTGGCACGCCCGCGTTCGCCGTGCCGACGCTCTCGGCGCTGCTCGAATCGTCTCACCCGGTCATCGCCGTGGTCACGCAGCCGGACCGGCCACGCGGCCGCGGTCAGCGGGTGCGTCCTGAAGCGGTCAAATCGCTGGCGGAACACCGCGGGCTCGCGGTCCTGCAGCCGGCGCGGCTGCGGGATGACGAGTTTCTGCACGCCTTTCGTTCGCTGGCGCCGGATCTGGCGGTCGTCGCGGCGTACGGACGGATCCTCCCGGGTCAGCTGCTGGAGATGCCACGGCTCGGTTTCATCAACGTGCACGGGTCGGTGCTGCCGCGCTGGCGGGGCGCGGCGCCCGTGCATCGCGCCATCCTCGCGGGCGATCGCTCGACCGGCGTGACGATCATGCAGGTCGTCCCCGCGCTCGACGCGGGACCGATGCTGGCCAGCGCGCAGACGGAAATCGGCCCTGATGAGACGAGCGCTGAGCTGGAATCGCGTCTGGCGCGGTTGGGCGCGACGCTTCTGGTCTCGACGATCGATCGGCTCACCCGGGGACCGGTCGTCGCGACTCCTCAAGACGAGCGGCTGGTGACGTACGCCCCCAGGCTGGAACGGAAAGAAAGCCGAATCGACTGGGCGCGGCCCGCCGAAACCGTGCACAACCAGATCCGCGGGCTGCAACCCTGGCCGCTGGCGGCCGCACTTCTGCGAGGCAGGCGCGTGTCGCTCCTGCGATCCCAGGTCGCCTCAATCTCGCCCGGCGAAACCGAGCCCGGCCGCATCGCTGCCCTCGATGCGGACGGTATCGTCGTAGGAACGGATCCAGGCGCCGTGCGCATCACCTCGCTCCAGGCCGAGGGACGACAGGCACTCCCCGCTCGTGAGTTCTTGCGTGGCGCGCGGATCGGCGCCGGCGATCGGTTCGATCCACTCCCGGTGACATGACGTCCGCCCGCCTCGCGGCCGTGAAGGTGCTGACGGCGCTGGAGCGCGGCCGCACCACGCTCGCCGCGGAGTTGGAACGGGCCCGGCCGGAGATTGCCTCGAGCCGTGATCGTTCCCTGTTCTTCGAGATTGTCGCGGGCACCGTCCGATGGCAGGCGGAACTCGATGCGTTGCTGACGGCGCGGAGCCGGCGCCCGCTGACCTCGCTCGACGCGAACGTCCGCGCCATTGTCCGGCTCGGCGCGTATCAACTGCGGCATCTCGATCGGGTCCCGGTTCATGCCGTCGTCCACGAAGCCGTCGAGCTCACCCGGGTCGTCGGGCATCCCCGCGCGACCGGATTCGTCAATGCCGTCCTGCGCCAGCTCTGGCGCGATCGCAATTCGGTATCCCTGCCGTCGCGACCCGCGTCGGTAGCCGACCGCGACGCGGCGCTCGCGTATCTGGCCGTGACGTTGTCGCATCCGCGCTGGCTCCTCGAACGCTGGCTCTCTCGCTATTCCTTTGCGGACGTCGAACGCTGGTGCCAATTCAACAACACGCCGCCGGACGTGATGATCAGAGCCGCGGGCCCGCTCGCGCAGAACGATCTCCGCGCCGATCTGGAAGCGGCCGGCGTCTCATTCTCACCAGGTCTTTTCGTGAAGAGTGGAATTCGACTGGCTCCCGGCGCGCTCGGGCGGCTGCCTGCGCATCTGCGAACCTCGGTCGTGGTTCAGGAAGAGGCGTCGCAGATCGTCGCCGATGCCGTGGGCGCGAAGCCGGGCGAACGGGTACTCGACGTGTGCGCGGCCCCTGGCGGCAAGACGGTCCTGCTCGCGGCGTCAATGGCCGGATCTGGACTGCTCGTCGCCGGCGACGTTCGACGAGCCCGCACGCGCCTGCTGCGTGCGACGCTGACGCGAGCGGGGGTCGCGGCGCCGGTCATCCAGCACGATGCGACGCGGGCGCTGCCGGTTGGCGCGATCTTCGATCGGGTATTCGTCGATGTCCCGTGTTCCGGTCTGGGCACACTCCGCCGCGATCCCGATCTCAAGTGGTCGCGCCGGCCGGAGGAGCTGCCGCTGCTCGCCGCCGCCGAGTCGGTCATTCTGGCCAACGCCGCGCGGGTTGTCCGGCCCGGCGGCACGCTCGTGTATGCGACGTGCTCGAGCGAGCCAGAAGAGAATGACGACATCGTCGATCGATTTGGCGGCGACCACGCGCAGTTCGTGCCCAGTCGGATGACGCTGGGCGACGACATCGAAGGCGCTCGGCACCTCATCGACGCGCGCGGCCGGCTGCGCACGCTGCCGTTCCGCGATGGACTGGATGCCTTCTTTGCCGCGGCGTTTCTCCGGCGGGAATGAAGATCATGTACACTTTTGATGCCTCATGCCCTCCGATCTCAGGGCACGTCCCGTTCGACAGCGCGTGTGGACTGCGGGCCGCTTGTTGTTGCTGGCCGCCGCGCTCAGCCTGACCTTCGGCGTGTTTTTTCTGGCCGCCATGCGCGTGGCGACGCGCGCCCGTGAAGTCAAAGTGCCGGACCTCCGCGGCAAGTCGGTCGCCGCCGCGAAGACCGCCGTGTCGAACCTCGGGCTCGTGCTCAAAGTGGACGCGGTCCGCCGCCCCGACGCGAAGGTTCCGGCTGACCATGTGCTCTCCCAGGAGCCTGAACCCGGCACGGTTCTGCGTCGACAGCGGGCCGTACGCGTCCGCGCCAGTGAAGGCCAGCGCGAGCCCGTCGTCTCGCCTGTCGTCGGCAAGGCCGAACGGACCGCCGAACTGGCGCTCGCCGATGAGCACGTGACCGTTTCGTCGCGCGCCGAAATCCGCAGCCCGGACTACCCGCCCGGCACGGTGATCGCGCAGGATCCGCTCCCGAAAAGCCGCGCGACCAGCGTCACGCTGCTCGTCAACCGCGGCGTGGCGGATCAGAGCTACGTGATGCCCGATCTGATCGGCACGATGGGTTTGCGCAGCGCGGATGTTCTTCGCACGCTCGACTTCAGAGTGACCATTTCCGGCGAGGCGGCCTATCCGGGATTACCGCCGGGCATCGTCATCCGACAGACGCCGGCGCCGGGGTTCCAGGTGGCGCGGAACGCGGTGATTGCGCTGGAGATCAGCCGATGAGCCTGCTGATTTCGCCGTCGATCCTGGCCGGAGATTTCGCGCATCTGGCCGACGCGGTCGCCCACGTCGAAGCCGGCGGCGCCGATTTCATTCACGTCGACGTCATGGACGGGCATTTCGTGCCGAACATCACGATCGGCGTGCCGGTCGTCGCGGCGCTCAAGCGCGTCGCGAAAGTTCCGCTCGACGTGCATCTCATGATTTCCAACCCGGATCGGTACCTCGACGCGTTCGTCGAGGCCGGCGCGAGCATCCTGACGGTCCACGCCGAGGTCCTGCCGCACCTCCATCGCACGCTGGCGCATATCCGCGAGCTCGGCGCGCGCGCGGGGGTCGCGATCAATCCGTCGACGCCGCTGGCGGCCGTCGGCGAGGTCACGAGCGAGATGGATCATCTCCTCGTGATGTCGGTGAATCCCGGCTTCAGCTGGCAGTCCTTCATCCCCCACAGCCTCGAAAAGATCGTCAAGGCCCGTGAGCTGTTGACGACGAGACGCAGTCACGCCACCATCGGCGTCGATGGCGGCGTGGACCAGAAGAATGCCGCCGCGCTCGTGCGTGCCGGCGCGTCGATTCTCGTCGCCGGCGGCGCGATTTTCGGCGCCGCCGATCCGGCGGAAGCCACGCGCGCCCTGCGCCGGTCGGCCGAAATGGCCGCATAACCCGCATCATGCCCTCGTCGATCACCACATTGCGCGTGAGGTATGCCGAGACGGATCAGATGGGCATCGTCTACTACTCGCATTACTTCGTCTGGTTCGAGGTGGCGCGAACCGATCTCCTGCGCACGCTCGGCTGGACGTACCGCGAAATGGAGCAAGGCGGCGTGCAGCTGCCGGTCATCGAGGCGACCTGCAAGTATCGACGACCCGCGCGTTACGATGATGAGGTCGAGGTCCGCACGCAGGGCCGGCTGTGCTCGCCCGTGCGCATGGAATTCTCGTACGAGGTGGTGGTGAAGGGACAGGACGAGGTGGCAGCCATCGGCAAGACGGTCCACGCGGCGACCGATCGCAGCGGCAAGCCGTGCCGCGTTCCCGAGCGCATCCGGGAGGCGTTCGCATGAGAGCGCTCGTCACCGGCGCCGCCGGATTCATCGGATCGCATCTGTCGGCCGCGCTGATCGATCGCGGCGCCGACGTCATCGGGCTGGACTGCTTCACGGATTACTATCCCCGCGAGATCAAGACCAGCAATCTCACCGCCGTCGAGGGCCGGCGCGGGTTCCGATTCGTCGAGGACGCGCTGCAGACCGTGCCGCTCGATCCGCTCCTCGACGGCGTCACGCACATCTTCCATCTGGCCGCGCAGGCCGGCGTCCGCCGCAGCTGGGGCGACGAGTTCCGCGTCTACACTTCTCACAACGTCGACGCCACCCAGCGGCTCCTCGAGGCGGTCAAGGGCCGCGCCGTCGAGCGTTTCGTGTATGCGTCGAGCTCGTCGGTCTACGGCGATGTCGCGACGATTCCGATGCGCGAAGACTCGCTGCTCCAGCCCGTCTCCCCGTACGGCGTCACGAAGCTCGCGGCCGAGCATCTGTGCCATCTCTATCACGTGAATCACGGCGTTCCCGCCGTCTCGCTGCGGTACTTCACCGTGTACGGTCCACGGCAGCGGCCGGACATGGCCTTCAACCGGTTTCTGCGCGCGGCGCTTGCCGGCGAGCCGATCACCGTGTACGGCGACGGAAAACAGACCCGCGATTTCACCTACGTGGCCGACGCCGTCGCGGCGACAATGTCGGCGGGCGACCGCGGACGGCCGGGCGCCGTCTATAACATCGGTGGAGGCAGTCGCGTCTCCATGCTCGACATCCTCGATCTCTTGCGGCGCGTCACGGGTCGCACGCTGCAGGTCCGGCAGGAACCCGCACAGAAAGGCGACATGCGCGATACGTTTGCCGATACGTCGCGAGCCCGGGCCGATCTCGGGTTTGCGCCCTCACATTCCCTGGAATCGGGTCTCACGGCCGAGTGCGATTGGATGACCCGACTGATGACCGTGCCGCCACGCTAACTTTTCGATGCCTCCAGTGCTCCCCGGTCGTGGCCGCCTGCCGGCGGCAGGCATCCTGCTGTATCTGCTGGTCGCCGTGACGGCGTGCGCCAAGGGACCCAAGCTCCCCGCCGCCGGGTCGGTGAACGCCGACCAGTACCTGTTCGAGACGGGCAGCAAGCTGCTCAAGGAAAAGAAATGGCTCACCTCGCGCGAGTACTTTCGCCGCCTCGTCGATACCTATCCGGGAAGCCCGTACCGCGCTGACGCCAAGCTCGGCATCGGCGACTCGTACCTCGGCGAAGGACGGGCCGATTCGGTCGTCCTCGCCGCCAACGAGTTCCGCGAGTTCCTGCAGTTCTTCCCGCTGAACCCGCGCGCCGACTACGCGCAGTACAAGCTGGGCGTTGCGCAGATGAAGCAGATGCTCGGCCCCCAGCGCGATCAGACCGCCACCAAGGCCGCGTTGGCCGAGTTCGATCGCTTTCTGCAGGCGTACCCGAACAGCGAGCTCCGTCCCGAAGTCGAGAAACTGCGGCGCGAGGTGCGTGACCGGTTGTCAGAGTCGGAGTTCCGGGTTGGCGTCTTCCACTACCGCACGCGGAATTATCCCGGCGCCGTGGCCCGGTTCAACGGCCTCCTCAAGGACGATCCCCAGTTCAGCTATCGCGACGGCGTGTACTTCTACCTGGCCGAAAGCTTCATGAAGATACAAGCGACCGCGTTGGGAGAGATGAAGGATCAACTGCGCAAGGACGCGCTCGCGCAGTACGAGAAAATCGTCGCCGAGTTCAAACAGAGCGAATACCTGAAGCGGGCCGAAAAGCGGATTGCCGAGCTCAAGCGCTGATGCGATTCCGCGGGCGTTCCGGTTCGGCCGCGCGGAGACTCGGCGGCGGCAGCTCGACGACCGCCGCGGGCCTCGCCGCGAGAATGGCGTTGATGCGACGGGCGTAGTCGACGGCCGAGACGAGCGCGGTGATCGTCGCAATCCACAGGAACATCTGTCCGAGCACGAAGAAGCCGCGCAGGTGACCCTGGCCGAGAATCAGGATCACGATGGCCGCAACCTGCGCGACCATCTTGATCTTGCCGATCGGCGACGCCGGCAGCGCGTGGCCGCGCGCGTGCGCCACGCTCCGCAGCACCGTCACCGCCATCTCGCGGCCGAGGATGACGACCACCATCCAGGCGGGCGCCAGCTCCAGATAGACCAGCGAGACGAGCGCGGCCGTGACGAGCAGCTTGTCGGCCAGCGGATCCATCCACTGCCCGAGTCCCGTGACCTGCTTCCGGCGACGCGCGACGTATCCATCCAGCCAATCGGTCAGCGACGCGATCGCGAAGATCAACGCGCCGAGGATTTCCTTGCTCACGCCGAACAGCTGCCAGCCGTCGAACTTCGTGAGCAGCACGACGACGAGGAGCGGCACCAGGAAGATGCGCCCGAGCGTGATCGCGTTGGGAAGATTCACCAGTGGTCCAGGATAATTCTAAGGCAAAAGGCGGAAGGCCGACCTTGTTATGATGGCAGGCTGACATGAGAGCCATCCTGCTCGCAGGGGGCAAGGGCACGCGCCTGCGACCGCTCACGCTGCATACGCCAAAGCCCATCGTGCCGATTTTCGATCGGCCATTCCTCCAGTACCAGATCGACCTTCTGCGGCAGGTGCCGGAGATCGACGACATCGTCCTGAGCCTGAACTACCAGCCGGGACGCATCGAAGAGGTCTTTGGCGACGGCGCCGCGTCAGGCATCAGGCTGGAGTACATGGTCGAGCCGACGCCGCTCGGCACGGGCGGGGCGATCAAGTTCGCGGCCGGCCGCGACCGCGGTCAGCCGCTGGTCGTCTTCAACGGCGACATTCTGACGGCCGTCGACCTGCCGGCGGTGATCGCGCAACACCGTGAGCGGCGCGCCAAAGCGACGATCGTGCTCACGCCGGTCGAGAACCCGGCGGCATATGGTCTCGTCGAGACCGACGCGGCGGGGAACGTCCTGCGATTCCTGGAGAAGCCGTCCCCTGAGGAAATTCGCTGCGACACCATCAACGCCGGGATCTACGTCCTCGAGCCGGAGACGCTCGCGCGGATTCCGCCCGACGTCGCGTTTTCCATCGAGCGCGGCTACTTTCCAGCGCTCGTCGCCGATCGCGAGACGTTCATCGCCTACACCTATCGCGGCTACTGGATCGACATCGGGACACCGGAGAAATACCGCCAGGCGCACGCGGACATCATGGACGGCCGGTTCGAGGCGCCGCCGTTCGCGGGAAGGCCGCGCACGCCGCTCGTCGCCCCGTCCGCGCGCATCGATCCGGGCGCCACCGTCGAAACGCCCTGCTTCATCGACGCCGATGCCGTCGTCAAGCGCGGCGCGCGGATCGGCCCCTACAGCGTGATTGGGCGGCACTGCCTCGTCGGCGAAGAGACGATCATCGACGGCGCCATCGTCTGGCCGCACACGACGGTGGATGCCGGCGCCAGGCTGGGTCCGATCATCGCGGGCCGCCATTGCCAGTTCGGCCGCAACGTCGAGGCCGTGAACCCGGGTGTCTTCGGCGATCGATCGATCGTGACCGACTACTCGCGAGTGTGAGCGTGGCGATCGCACCGTCCATCTTCAAGGCGTACGACATTCGCGGCCTCTATCCGTCGGAAGTGCACGAGGACGCGGCACGGCTGATCGGGCGCGCGTTCGTCGCGTATCTGGATGCGCGGCGGATTGCCGTCTCGCGCGACATGCGGGTCTCGTCTCCGGCTCTCGCTGCCGCCTTCATCGATGGCGCGCTCGAACAGGGCGCCGACGTCGTCGACTACGGCCTGGCCGGAACGGACATGCTCTACTTCGCCGTGGCGCGCGACGGGCTCGACGGTGGCGCGCAGATCACGGCCTCACACAATCCGAAGGAATACAACGGCGTCAAGATGGTCCGTCGCGAGGCGTTTCCGCTGTCGGGCGAAGCGGGGATCGGCGAGATCCGCGAGATGGTGACGCGGAACGCCGTCCCGGCGCCATCGCGCCCGCGGGGCCGCGTCGACTCGCGCGACATGCTCACCGATTACGTCGCGACGGTGATGAGCTTCGTCGACCGGTCGGCCATCAAGCCGTTTCGGGTCGTCCTCGACGCCGGCAGCGGCATGGCGGGCCTCGTCGCGCCGCGCCTCTTCGACCGGCTGCCGTGCAAGACGACGCGGTTGTGCTTCGAGATCGACGGCACGTTTCCGAATCACGAAGCCAATCCTCTGATCGAGGAAAACCGGCGCGACATCGTCGAGCGGGTCGTCGCCGAAGGCGCCGACATCGGCATCGCGTGGGACGGCGACGCGGACCGCTGCTTTTTCATCGACGGCGGAGGCGAGTTCATCGCCGGGGACTTCGTCACGGCCCTGCTCGCCGAAGCGGCGCTCAGCAAGTCGCCGGGCGAGAAGATCATCTACGACGTGCGTGCGAGCTACGCCGTCAAGGACACGGTCGCGAAGTGCGGCGGGACCGCGCTCATGAACCGGGTGGGTCACGCGTTCATCAAGCGCCGCATGCGCGAAGAGAACGCGATCTTCGGCGGCGAAGTCACCGGTCATTATTACTTCCGCGACTTCTACTACGCCGACAACGGCTTCATCCCCGCGCTGCTCATGCTGGAGTTGATGTCCCGGAAGAATCGGACGCTCAGCGATCTTCTGGCGCCGTTCCGGCAGCGGTATTTCATTTCCGGCGAGATCAACACGCGCGTCAGCGACATGGCGACGGTCGAAGCCCGCCTGCGCGAGCTGGCGGAGAAGTACCGAGACGGCGATACCTATCACCTCGACGGGTTCTCGGCGGAGTTCCCCGACTGGCATTTCAATGTCCGGCCGTCGAACACCGAGCCGATGCTCAGACTCAATCTCGAAGGGGTCACGGCGCCGCTGATGGAAGCGAAGCGGGATGAGGTGCTTGCGGTGATTCGAAAGGCGTGAGCCTCGGAGCTAGGAAGCCTGGGATTCCTTCCAGGCTTCCAAGCTTCCCGGCTTCTTTAATAAGATGCTCGCGAGAGCGGGCTTAGCATAGTGGTAATGCTCTGGCTTCCCAAGCCAGCTAGACGGGTTCGATTCCCGTAGCCCGCTCCAGATTGATCCGGGGGGCTCCGCCCCCGCGGACCCCCCAACGGCGTCGCTCGCGGGGGCCCCACGAGCCCCGCTCCGCTCCGCCGGGCTCACTCGCGTCGCTCGTTCGCACGAT
>JBLNGH010000039.1:0-5215 GCA_050264575.1 Acidobacteriota bacterium
GCGCGGCGCTGCCTGACACGATGAACCGGAACCGCCCGCCGAGCCCTTCGCGGATCCGTCCGAAGACCAGCCGCTCGGCGAGTCTCGACTTCGTCGTGAGCGCGAAAGAGGCTTTCCCGCCGTCCGGGAGGATGCGTCCTCGTTCGGAGGCCACCGACACGGCCCAGTCGAAGATGATTCGCTTGACCCCTCCCGGCTGGCGGCCTGCCTCGAGGACCCGCGCGTGGAGCTTCTCGAAGACCCGCGGCACGCCGGTCATCACCGTCGGCCGCACGAGCTTCAAGTCGCGCGCGATGGTGTCGACCGACTCGGCGAAGATCATCGAGACGCCGCACGCCAGATAGATGTACGCCACGGTGCGCTCGAAGGCATGACAGAGCGGCAGGAATGACAGCGCCGTGTCATCGGACCGCAGATCCAGCACCTGGTTGACCCCGACGAGATTCGCGACGAGGTTGGCGTGCGTCAGCATCACGCCTTTGGGCTCCCCGGTCGTGCCGGACGTGTAGATGATCGTCGCGAGGTCGGCCGGCCGGACCTTTTTGGCCTCGTCGTGAAACTCGCGGCCGACCCCCCAGCCGTCGAGAATGCGCTGATGGCCGCGCGAGACGACGTCGGCAAGCGTGACCAGCTCGATGGCGTCCGCTCTCGCAACCGATGATGGCTGTGGCGCGTCGATTACGACGATGGCGCGGAGCGACGGCAGCTGCGGCGCGATCGCCGACAGCTTCGCGAGCTGAGTCTCGTTCGACGCGACGGCGATCGTCGCGCCGGAGTCGCGCAGGATGAATGCGGTCTGGTCCGTCGACAGCGTCGGATAGACGGGCGTCGTGACCGCGCCGGCCGCCAGGATGGCGAAGTCGATCAGCAGCCATTCCGGCCGGCTCTCGGACAGGATCGCGACTCGATCGCCGCGCGTCATCCCGATCGCGGTGAGTCCGAGGCTGAGATCGCGGACGCGATCAACCAGGTCGCGGCCGCTGATCCGTTCGATGCGACCGTCCCTGCACCGTCCGAGCAGATCGGACTTCGGGTACCGCCCGCTCGCGAAGAACGGCAGCTGCGCGATCGTCTCGGGCGCTTTTGCGATTTGCGGAACCTCGGAACCCCGGAACCCCGGAACCGACACGCGTCAGTATCCCGCTTTCTTGTCCACTACGTTAATCAGCGGCAGCCCTTCCTTGTATCGGCGCATGTTTTCGAGAAACAGATCGACGACCGGCGGCCAGTACTCCCCCGCGAAGGCGGCCGTATGCGGCGTGATCAACACGTTCGTCAGCCGCCAGAACGGGTGCGCCGGCGGCAGCGGCTCTTCCTGAAACGCGTCGAGGCCGGCGCCGGAAATCCGGCCGGACTCGAGCGCGCGCACGAGCGCGGCATCGTCGATCAGCCGGCCGCGCGCGATGTTGATCAGAATCGCAGTCGGCCGCATCGCCTCGAATTCGGCGTCCCCGATCAGGGCGCGGGTTTCGGTGGTCCGAGGAAGGGCCAGGACGACGACGTCGGCCTGGCCGAGCGCGTCGCGCAACTGTTCGGGAGGCAGAATCTCCGCCACGCCGTGCGGCGCCGGTTGATCGAGCCGGCGCCTCACCCCTGTGACGTGCATCCCCAGTCCATGGCCCAGCGCCGCGATGCGCGCGCCGATCGATCCGAGGCCGACGACGAGCAGACGCGTGTTGGTGAGCGTCGACACCCGATGCGCCTGGAGCTCGACCTGCGCCCATTGGCGCTCCGCCTGGCGCGCCACGGCGAGGTGCAGCCGCCGCCGCAACGCCAGCGCCAGCGCGATCGCGTGCTCCGCGATGGCTTCACTGTGAACGCCGCGCGAGTTCGAGACGATCACGTGGCTTCGAACGACTTCAGGGGGCAGGACCGCGCCCACGCCGACAGCGGTCGAATGAATCCACCGGAGCCGCTGACACGCGCCGAAATCCTGCGCGCTGAACCGGGTCGTCACGATGACGTCGGCCGCCGGGAATTCACGACGCCGTTCGTCAACCTCTCTCGCGCCCACCACCTCGTCGTCAGGCAGAGAGACCTTTATACGAGTGACCTGCTCCTCGGGGAGCGTCCAAACCGGCGGATCGTGAACGGCGACGACAACGCGCAAGGGTCGTGGCCTCCGGAAAGTCGCGTCAGCGTCCGGGGCGGCGGTACTCGCCACTCCGGCCGCCGCGCTTCTCGGTCAGGACCACGGGACCGATCACCATGCCGCGATCCACCGCTTTCAGCATGTCGTACAGCGTGAGCGCGGCGACAGACACGGCGACCAGCGCCTCCATTTCGACGCCGGTGCGCGCCACGGTCCCGACACGGGCGGTGATCGTGTACCCGGATCGGTGCGGCGTGAGCTCAACGTCCACGTGGGTCAACGGGAGCGGATGACAGAGGGGGACGATTTCGGAGGTGCGCTTCGCCGCCATGATTCCGGCGAGCCGCGCCGTCTGGAGCGGATCGCCTTTCTCGACCGCGCGCGCGCGAATCGCCCGCCGCGCGGCGGCGTTCATCCGGACGTCGCCCCGCGCCACGGCCTCGCGGGCGGTTTCGGACTTGGCGGAGACGTCCACCATCCGCACGCGGCCGCGCTCGTCCACATGGGAGAGCGTCCGCCTCGCGCCGGGCTGCTTACGCCGGGGGGCCATTGGCCTCGCCTCTCGCGAGGAAGAATGACAGGCTTTCGAGCGAGACGGTGAGATCGACGTTCTTGAGCTTCACGCCGGGCGGGACTTTGAGCGCGCCGGGAGAGAAATTCAGAATCGCGCGAATCCCGGCGTGCACCGCCGCGTTCACGACGCCCTGCGCCGAGTCGGCCGGCACGGCCACCACGGCGATGTCGATGCTGTCGCGCTTGACGCTCTTCCGGAACTCGTTGATGTCGAAAATGCGCACGCCGCCCTTCGATCGTCGTCCGATCTTCGACCGCTCGGTATCGAACAGCGCGACGATGGCAAACCCCTCCTGACGGAACCCCGGGTAGTCCGCCAGCGCCAGGCCGAGATTGCCAGCCCCGAGAATGGCCACACGCACCGTACGGTCGAGTCCGAGAATCATCCGCAGGTGGCGCTTGAGCTCTTTCACGTAATAGCCCACGCCGCGAACACCGAACTCGCCGAAGTACGCCAGGTCCTTCCGAATCTGGGCCGCGTTCAACTGGAATTGCTCGGCAAGCGCCTTGGAGGAAATCGTCTTCACGCCTGCCGCATCGAGCGTATTCAGGCAGCGCAGGTAGACTGACAATCGCCCTGCCGTGAGCTCCGAGACCTGGTCGGTCGCTCCGCGCGGCTTGTTCCTGCCGGTCACAAGCGAAAGATTCTAGCGCGACTTTTGATTTGCGGAATTCGCAAAACGCGCGGCCGCGTTCGGCTCCCACGCGACGAAGTCAACCTGCGGTCAATCGCCGCTCGATGGCCGCCCGGACTCGTGAGACGACCGCGTCACGATCCTCGAAGGTACAACCGGCCGTCGTGACCACGGGCAGGAACTCCACCGTGATCTCGGCCGGCCAGATCAGCCGGCTGCCCCGCCGCATCGCGTTCCGCCCCCCGACGAGCGCGACAGGCACGATCGGCGCCTGCGCCTTGATGGCCATCACGAAGCCGCCCTTCTTGAACGGGAGCAGATCGCCCGTACGGCTGCGCGTGCCCTCGGGAAAAATCAGGAACGAGGTGCCAGAGCGAAGCTTTTCCGCCGCGCGCTCGACGGCCGGCCAGCTCTGGTCGGGATTGGCGCGCTCGAGCGGCACGAAGCCGGCGATATCGAAGGCCCAGACGAGCACAGGCAACCGGCGCAGTTCGGCCTTGTACAGCACGGCGACTCGCGGAAAGAGACGCTCGAGTGCCAGAAACATCGCCGGCGAATCGACGTTGCTGCTGTGGTTGCACGCATAGACTGCGCCGTTGGGCCGCATGTGCTCGTCGCCGACGATCCGCAGGCGAAGTCCGGCGAGCGCAAATCCCAGGCGCACCCCGGCCGCTCCGACCGCATAGAGCAAACGAGCATCACGCACCAGAAGCGTCCACAGAAGGACCGGAGGCCCGACGACGAATACGTAACCGGCCACGAGGACGGCGGTCGCGATGGTGCGAACGGCCGCGTTGAGAGTCGCGAGAGTCAAAGGCAGAAGTCAGAAGGCATAAGGCAAAAACAAAAATGGCACAAGCCCAAAACAAAAAGGCACAAGACCAAGTCGGCCTTGTGCCTCTCGATTCGAAGTTCTTGTTTCTGCCTTTTGCCTTGTGCCTTTTGCGTTGGCCCTACGACGCCCGTGCGGCGCGCCGGGGAGGCACCCGCGCAACGGTGGGCTTCGTCGTCCGAGCGGCCGCGGCCGCCTTCGCCCGCGCCGCATTGCGAGCCTTCATGGCAAAGCAGCGCTCGAGGGCCTTCTCGACCTTCTCCTCCACGGCCGGCGTCTTCTCCGCCAACACTTCTGAAATCTCGGAGACGACGAGGAACTTGGCGCGATCGAGCATCCGCTTCTCGCGGAACGACAAGCTCTTCGACTTGCTCAGGAAGGTCAGGCTCTTCAGCACCTCGACGACGTCGTAAATCGAGCCGGTGCGCATGCGGTCCGAGTTGTCCTTGAACCGCCCCTTCCAGTTCTGGTGGCTGTCGATCTTGCCGTCACCCAGCAGGTGGAAGAGTCGCTCGACCTCATGGTCGCTGACGGCGCGCCGCAGCCCGACGCCATCGACGTTGTCGACGGGTACGAACACCGTCGTCTCATTGGCCATCCGAAGCTGGTAGAAGCCGCAGGTGGTGCCCATGATCGTTTTGGTCTCGATGCGCTCGATCACACCGAGACCGTGATTCGGGTAAATGACCTTGTCTCCGATCTCGAATGCCACGTGTCCCCCGGGTTGCGTGTCGTAAAGGAATGGCGACGGTTGGGTTTCCGCGCGCAGAAACGTCTCTACATTGTAGCGAATTGGACACATCAAAATCAATGGAAATGCCCACAAATTAAGGGGTTTTGGTCTTTTCCCATCCCACTTTCCGGGGGTCCTTGCGGCTGAGCGCAACTGTATCAAAAAGGCCACCGGCCTTCTCCGGCGGATCGGGTCGAACGACCCGAACCAGTGTGGATCCTGCGAGTTACCGCCCGCCGACCTTCCCCGAGAACCCTTTTCCGGCCCTCGGGCCCTGATTGTCCCGCTCGAGCACGCGGTCGGTGTTGGCGATGGCAAACCCCGTCTCGTAGACGAACTGGGCGATCCGG
>JBLNGH010000040.1:0-4980 GCA_050264575.1 Acidobacteriota bacterium
ACCTGGCTGCGGCTCGATGACGCAGCGCTCACACGAAAGATCGACTCGGCGCTCGCATATCCCGAGCTGACCGACGAGGTGAACGCGACGCTGCAACGTTTTGGCCGCGCGGCGTTCGCCGTCGAGTGTCTCCGCCCGGCGACGACGCAGTTGATGATCGAGCAGTTCAATCGTGACCTCCCTGCCTACGAGCGGTACGGACAGATGCGCGTGGATGAGGGCCGCTACCACGACGTCATTCGGTACCGCGCGCACGTGCTGCCGGTCTGGACGGCCATGGCGGGAGCGCGGGCTATTCGGTCATCATCATGCTCGACTATCTCACCTACGCGTCCCAGATGACCGGCGTCGCCGCCGCGCGAGTGGGACGAGGGAGACCAACGTCACGCGGCGGTTCCTGCAACGGCTGAAAAAGCGCGAACACGAATTCGGGTGGCGCATCACCCGGACGGCTGGGTCACCTTCCATCAGAACGACCGCCGGAGTTCGTGTCCGGGTCAGACACGCGCGTGTGCGATCAGCCGGTATCGCGCGAGGCGGCCACGTCCGGCTGACGGCGGCGTCGTGAGCACGTCGACGCGCGTGAATCCGGCCGTCTCGCAAAGGCCGATCAGGCACGACGCGTTGGGCACCCAGAAATTGGTCGGGTCATCACACAGCTTGTTGCCGGGCGGAAAGAACTCGGACAACGCCGTGTGCTCGACACCACCAATGACAATGGCTTCAGTTTCGATGACGGCGACCTCCCTCGTCAGCTCGCGCACGCGGCGCAGGGCGGCGAGCGGGTTTTCCATGTGATAGAGGACGCCGAGATATAGAACAACGTCGAACTGTCCAACCGCATCGACGCCGAACGTCATATAGTCCGCGACCAGCGGCTCGACCCGGCTGTGGCGTGCCGCATGGGCGAGGTCGAACCCGCGCTTGCCCGGAAGCTCGTCGAAGCGCCAGAGATGCCGAACGCGATCGAATGGCTGAGGAGGGATTCCATCCGACCTGCACGCCGACCGGTATTCGTTCTTGGCGTCCCGGTCCAGCGCCCACACGAATCGATCGCACGCCACGACCCGCGCGGCGCCCCGCTCCTCGGCGGCGAAGCTGAAGAATCCGTCCCACGCACCGATGTCGAGGACGGTCTTGCCCTGGAGATTGGGTAGATGCAGTGACGCGAGCTGCCTCGCCAGATCACGCGGTCTCCTGATTCCCGGCGTCGTCACGTTGCAGCCGAGGTCAATCGAGTGCCACCAGAATGGCACCGCGGCGACCTTCTCGCGGAGTTCGCGGGCGGTCATGCCCCGTCGAACTGTTTGAGCAGCTCGTGAAGCGGATGCCCGGCGCCCTCGCGATCTGCGCGACGGCGCAGCAGGGGACGCACGAAGGGCACCTTAAGCAGCGCCCTGAACACGCCGTTCAACAGGTCACGTTGATGCAGCGGGCCTGTCAGCGTCTGCAGGTACTGACTGGCGGCGCGCTGCTCTGCGATCGGATCGTCGGTCACGCCACGCCGTTCGGCCAGCACATCTTCGTACAGGGCGACAAGCTCGTCGACAAGCGTCTCGTGTCCGGCCTCCTCACGCACGAGCCGTGAGACCGCCGCGGCATCCGCCGGGTCGTAGTGCGCCACTTCACGAGCCAACACTTCCACGGAGGGACGCTCCCGCAGGGTTCGAATGCCGAAATTCAGCGGCCGCAGCTCGCGAACATTCCGCGTCGTGAGCATCGGACCGGCACCGTGGGCATCGCACAGCACGACCGACGCACCGACCGCGGCCGCCTCGAGCGCCGCTTTCGCTTTCGCGAAGACGAGATCGTACTGTCCCAGCGCGTCCTCGGGGCGCTCGAGCACGTTCCCGGAACGAGCGCCGGCGACATCCACGGCGATGCCTTCCGCGGCGCAGACGCGCGAGATGGCGTCCAGATGCGCCGCGCGGCCTCCGGCGGCATTGCTGAAGACCAGCGCGCGCCTGGGACGCGGCGGCAACGGATCCCGTGGCCGGAACCGCGCGAGGTCGACGGCGTTGAGGCGCACGTGAACGGCGTCGTCCGGAATGCCGTGTTCAAAGACGAGTCGATCCCGGCACGTCCGGTCGACGGCGACGTAGCGGGCCACCCGCGGGAATTTGAGAGGCGCGTCCGGCCATCCCAACCAGCTGTGGCAGACGTGGATCGCCGGGACACCGGGAAACGCGAGAAGGGCCACGAGCGTTTCGAGGCCGTGATGCCCGTGAATGATGTCGGGCGTCTCGCCAATCCGCGTCACGTCGCTCACGACCGGCACGGTGGCCGCGCGAATTTCGTCGGCGATCACCCCCAGGTGGGGACTGTAGACGATGGGAAGATGCCCGCGACCGAGGAGCGAAGCCGACACGTCGCGCACGTAGACTTCGGTGCCGGTCCTCCCGGTGAGGATGCGATTCGTGATGAGCACTCGAAGCGGACGCACAGGCGGGGCGCTCACATCAACGCGTGCGAGGCTACGCGTGCGGTCCTCCGAAGTCAACGAGCCTCCAAGTATTCGGATTGCCGGTCACTCGGCTGGGACGTTAGACTTCCCTCGCCGATGGGCAAGATTCGGGTGCTGTATGACATCTCGAAACTCGGTCTCGCGCACTTCTCCGTGCACAGGCGTGGCGGCAGCCACCGCGTGGATCAGCACCTCGTCGAGGGCCTGATCGCATCTCGAGAATGCGAGCTCGTTTTCTGTGCCAATTACGCGAGCCTCGCCTATGAAGGCTGCGTCGCGTACTTGCGCGGTCACCATGCCCTCGGCCATGTGCCCCTGCTCTGTCATCGCGGATCCTGGATGCGCCGCGGGATGCGGAACGCGATTGCGATCGCGCATCGCGCGTTGAAGGTCAAACGTCCCGATCGCCCGTTTCCGCATTTCATCCGCGCCTGCGGGACGGTTGTCGACAGCCGCGTGCAGCGGCCGATTGTCGACGCGGCACCGCCGGCCGACATCCACCATTCATCGACAACACCGCTCCCACCGCTGCCGCGGGGTCGCCGGGTTCCCAAACGATTCGTGACGATCTACGACTTGTACGCCGCGCGAGCGCCCGCCGACGCGGCGTATCAGCGATCGCTCCTGGAGAGCGTCCGGGCAGGCGACTGGGTCTTGACGGCCTCCGAGGCGACCCGACGCGACCTGGGCGGGGCGGGCCTCGACGAGTCGCGAATCCGGGTGACGCCGCTGGCCGCAGATCGCCGCGTCTTTCACCCCGATACCACCGAGGATCCAGCGGAGATTCGCGTTCGATTTGGCATTCCCGCTGGTCCGTACCTGCTCATGCTGGACAGCCGGCACGCCCACAAGAACATCACGCGCGCCGTGGACGCGTTCGCGCGTGTTATCGAGGAACGCCAGATCGCGGATCTGTCTCTGGTGCTCGTCGGAGGAACCGATGGACGTGGTTCGCCGCCGGCCGCGCGCGTCCGCGTACCGCCCGTTCGGCAGCGAATCCTCCGGATCGGCCACGTGACCGATGCGGCGCTCGCGTCCTTGTACCGATCGGCGACCGCGTTCGTCTATCCATCCGTGTATGAAGGGTTCGGGCTGCCGGCGCTGGAAGCGATGCAGTGCGGAACGCCGGTGATCACGTCGAACATCTCATCGCTGCCTGAAGTCGTCGGCGGTGCCGCGCTGCTCGTCGATCCGTACGATGTGGACGCGATCGGCGCGGCGATGCTGACGCTCGCGCGTGACCCGGCGTTACGGGCGTCATTGCGCGCGAAGGGGCTCGCGCGCGCCGCCATGTTCAGTTGGGAACGCACCGCGGCGTGCACGATCGCGGCCTATCGTGCCGCACTGGAAGACTCCTAGATCTACAGGTATCCGAGCTCGGCGAGCAGATCACCGGCCACGTCCTCGAACTCCGCGCGCTCCTGCGGGCTCAGCTCCGTCTGCCACCGGCCCATCCGGCTCGGATCAGGAGGGCGCGTCGTCATGATCTGTTGCGAGCGACGCTGCTCCTTGGTGAGGATCACACGCTCCCGCCTGCCGGTCCGCCCTTCGTGTTCCTCGAGGCGCGCAGCGGCACGCTCGTGGTATCGAAGCATCTCGTCACTCCAAGGGAGATCGAGGCGGTCGCAGATCGCCGCAGTCACTCGCGCCGTCTCGCAGACGAGGGTTTCGTACCGCACCTCGACGTACTGTCGAACGCGCGCGGCCTGCCGGCGGCCGTCCAGGATTTGGTCGCGCCAATACGCCGCCAGCTTCCGAATGTCCCGGCTGGGTGCGAACCACATCGGACGCAGTGACACGGCAACGTCACGCCCGTCACGAATCACGTGGATGAAACACGCTTCCGGCAACAGGCGCTCGATCGCCGTCATGCTCGTGACATATCCGGGCGTCTTGTCACCCCACCGGCTTTTCTGAAACCGCGCGGCGTACATGCGATAGAAGCACCGGGCTCCTTCAGCGGACGAGAACGGATCGAGCGCCTCGAGATGCGCCAGCAGTTCGCCGGCTCCGATGTGAAAGTCCGGCCAGCCCGGCGATCCGGTGAGCACTCGCAGCACCCGGGACGGTGTCGCTCGACGCGGGCTATCGAGCGCGGCCAGCGCAGGCAGGAATCCGGTCTCGGGCGGAATCGCGAGCTGCGGATGCGCGTCGACGATCATGCGCAGCAACGTCGTGCCCGATCGAGCCACGCCGACGACGATCGGCATGCGCACTGCCGTTGACATTGGCCTTGAGACAGCGGACGTCATCGCACGCTCGTTGACAGAACTGTATTCGATTCGCCGACGCTTCTGCTCCAATCTCACGCCGCCGATAGAAAGGCCGGAGGTCTTCATCATGATTCCGGTGAAGCAAGTGATTGTCGCCGCCGCTATTGTCGCGATCGCCGTCTCCGCGGATGTTCTTGCCCTGTGAAAATCCCAGGGCCGCGGACACAACGGTGAAGGGCCCCACAGTTCTGTGTCAGTCGGCGTTGTCTTCCGCGACAGCGATCGCGTGTCGTTTCGTGATTA
>JBLNGH010000041.1:0-8613 GCA_050264575.1 Acidobacteriota bacterium
ACTGGCACAACACGCCTCCGTCAGAGAGGCGGCTGCGGGCCGCTTCGAAGAACTCGCGCGTGAAAAGCGAGGCGACGCCGGCCACCCACGGGTTGGACGGCTCCGAAATAATCACGTCGTACCGGTCACGCGCAAGCAGCAGATGCGTCCGTCCGTCACCTGCGATGACGCGCGTCCGCGGGTCGTCGAGCGCGCGATGATGCGCGTCGGCAAATCGTGCGGACGCCTCGATGACCTCCGGTGAGATCTCCATCACATCGACCTTGTCGATCGGGTGCCGCAGGGCCGATCCGACCGTGACGCCGCTGCCGAGGCCGATGACGGCCACCCGCCGCGGCTGTGGATGCAGCAGCAGCGGCAGGTGCGCGAGCAGCCGCCCATGAAGGCCGCCAGCACGGCGCTCACCGCCGCGGTGGAATGCCCCATCAGCAGCGTCAGCTGCCGCGTCCAGAGGATTTCGTAGATCAGTCCGGCAACGCCGGAGAGGCCATAGATGAGGAGGAAGAGCCGGCGCATGCGGCCTGCCGCGTCGAGTCTACATTCCCGCCGCGCGCCGCCGCGTGCAGATCGCGAATGACCGCGACGACCAGTTCGGGCTGGTCGAGCGGAATCCAATGGCTGCTGTTGGTCGCCATCAGATGGCGCCCGAGCATCGAGCGCGCGGCCAGCGCCTCCTGCTGCCGCACACGATGGTCGCCCGGGTCAGTCGAGGAGATCGTGACGAGCGGCAGGTGAAGATATGGGTCCACGCCGGCGGCGAGCGTCTCCGCAGCGCTCGTGGGCATGAATTCAATTTGACTCCCGAGCGCGTCGTAGAACCTGCGCTGCGTCCAGAACCACCGCAACGTCCGCCGGGCGTCGGGCGGAAGCTTGAACAGCGGCGCAAGCAGCCAGCCCATGTCGGCGCTTGCCGCCAGATCTCCTCGCGACACGAGACGCACGAGCGCCTGCGCCGGCGCGAGTGCGCCGGCACCGACGAGCGCCGACACGACGCGAGCGACGCCCCAGCTGGCGGCCCAGGCGCCCTGCCGGCACAGACGGACGCCGCGATCGATCCGGACCTGCTCTTTCGGCGCAGGTCTGACCCAGTCCTCGGGATGCGCCGGGTCGACGAGCAGCAGCGCCGCCGTGTCGGCGCGATAGCGCGCCGCGAAGATGCGCATGACGAGACCGCCGAACGAATGGCCGACCAGCAGGTATGGCGGCGGCTCGCCCGCCCGCTCGAGAAGGCCGCGGAGTTCGTCGGCGATTCGGCTTGCGGTCCGCGGCATCGGCCCCGCCTCGCTCCAGCCGAACCCGGCGCGATCGTAGGCAAATGTCCGTGCGAATCTGGAAACTGCCGGCTGCACGAACGTCCAGCTGACGGATGAACCCGCAAGCGCGGCGTCGAAGACGACGACCGGCTGGCCTTCGCCGGCAACGTGGGCATGAAGGCGGAATCCGCCGACGTCCACCAACCGGCCAGGCGGCCGGTGGGTATTGGTAATTGGTAATCGGGAATTTCGTAATGGGGAAAAAAACATGGTGCTCTATTGCAAACTTCGAACAAGCGTTGTGCTCTTGGCTCTACATTACCCATTACCAATTACCCATTACCAATTACCCGCGCCTGTTCCGCGGTAGGATGTGCACGTCCGAAATCACTCCATGAAACGCTTCTTACTCCTATTCAGTATCACGCTGGGTGTCCTGGCTGCCGCCGGGTGGCCATCCTCATCGACGACCGCCGCGGAGCTCGTCGCCGGTGCGGCCACCCCGACCTTCGACGAGCAGTGCGAATTCGACGGCGTCGATCGCATCGTCGCCGTCGGCGACGTGCACGGCGCCTACGATCGCTTCGTCGAGATCCTGACGACGGCCGGCGTGATCGACAAACGCGGGCGGTGGACGGGCGGCAAGACGCATCTCGTTCAGCTCGGCGACGTCCTCGATCGAGGGCCAGACTCGCGAAAGGCGATGGACCTCTTGAAGAAGCTCGAACGCGACGCCGCCGGCGCCGGCGGCCGCGTGCACGCGCTGCTCGGCAATCACGAGGCGATGCGGCTGATGGCCGATATGCGGTACGTCGTGCCGGGCGAGTACGCCGCGTTCGTCGACGGCCAGTCCGCGGATCTGCGCAAGAACTTCATCGAGCAGGCGCCCAAAGAGGACCGGGAGCGGCTCGAGAAGGAACTCGTGCCCGGGATGATCGAAATGATTCGCGCCTTCGGCCCGAAGGGCGAGTACGGCATGCGCCTGCGATCGCAGAATGCCGTCGTGCGCATCAACGGCATCGTGTTCCTGCACGGCGGAATCAGTCCGGCGGTGTCGACGATGACCTGCAGTGTCATCAACGAGACGGTCCGTCGCGAACTGGGGCCGGAGCTCGACAAGACCCGCGAGGCGCCGTTGACCAGCCTGACCGCGCGCGAGGACGGTCCGCTCTGGTACCGCGGACTGGCACAGGAGCCGGATACGTTCGCGACGCAGGTGACCGAAATCCTGGCGGCGCAAAAAGCGCGCGCGATGGTCATCGCGCACACCGTCCAGCCGAAAGGCCGCATCGCCGCGAGGTTCACCAATCAGGTGTTCATGATTGATACCGGGATGCAGCCTGCTTATGTTCCCGACGGCAAGGCGTCGGCGCTCGAAATCCGTGGTCAGACGTTTACCGCGATCTATCCGGACGGCCGTGAAGTGCTGGCCGGAGGATCGCCGGCGAAGGATCGCTGAAAGGAGGCGCATGAGCTCCCCTCTCACTGCCCCGATCACCGGCCTCCTCGTGGCCTTTGGATTCGTGGCCGCCTCGCTGGCGGATTCGCCTCCGCAAGCGCGCGGCACCGCGCCGCCAAAGCCCGCTCCACAGGTTCAGAAAGTCGCCGACACCTGGCCGCCGGACGCCAAGACGTTGGAGTCGCGGCGCAAGGCGGCGGAAGAGGTCCGGCTGTTTGCGCGGACCGAGCCGCTGCCGATCACGCTCACGGCGGACTTCAAGGCCGTGATGAAAGAGCGCGATCCGAAGAGCACGAAGACATTTCCAGCCACCATCTCGTACCCGAACGAGGATGGGACGACGGCGACCATCCCGCTGCAGATCCGCACGCGCGGTCATTCGCGTCTGCTCCGCCAGACCTGCGATTTCGCGCCGCTCCGGCTCGAGTTCCCCAAAGATCAGATGAAGAAGTCGATGTTCGAGGGGTACGGGCCGATCAAGCTCGGCACGCACTGCCGTGGGGTCACGGAGTTCGAGCAGTACGTGCTGCGCGAGTACACCGTGTATCGAATGTTCAACCTTCTGACGCCGAACTCGTATCGCGCGCGCCTGGTCAAAGCGACCTACAACGACTCCGTGCAGAAGAAGACCATCGCCACCAAATACGCGATGTTCATCGAAGACGACGACGAATTGGCGAAGCGGATGGTCGGCCGGGTCTTGGACCGCCAGGGTCTCCTGTTCCACAACGTGGACCCGGACATGCTGATGCTGATGACGATTTTCGAATACATGATCGGCAACACCGACATGTCGATGAAGCTCCTGCACAACATCACCCTGATACAGAAGCCTGACAACTCGACCTTCGCCATCCCGTACGATTTCGATTACTCGGGACTCGTGGACGCGAGCTATGCCGTCCCCGACACCAAGCAGTTGGGCATTCAGAGCGTGCGCGACCGGCTCTACCGCGGTCCGTGCAAGACGGCGGCGGAACTGGAACCCTACTTTGCGAAGTTCCGCGCCGCCAAATCGGATCTCATGGGACTCTTCGACTCGCTGCCTGACATGAATCCAGGCTACGCACGCGACGCCAAGAAGTACTTGGAAGACTTCTACAAGACGATCGACCGGCCCGGGTCGGTGAAGTCCCAGTTCATCGACAACTGCGACAACCGGCGCGGCATGTAGCGGTCCGTCTGGCGACGTGCTTGTCACAAA
This sequence comes from Acidobacteriota bacterium, assembly GCA_050264575.1. GTDB lineage: Bacteria > Acidobacteriota > Vicinamibacteria > Vicinamibacterales > SCN-69-37 > DASQFI01. Next base: position 3,917 of record JBLNGH010000041.1, read on the forward strand.
GCGAAAAGCTCACATGAAGGACATGAAGGACGTGAAGGCACTCAGCTTCACCGGTACCGATCTGACAGCTGACACGATGCTCTGGCACGCAAGCGAGCGTCGCCAGGCGGCGAAGCCGCCCGCGGCCTTCGGCCGAGTAGGCTGGTGATGTGAGAGCGCGCGGATGAACGGCCTAGACAATCGGCGAGAAAATGCAGTGGCCGCTCATCCGCGCGCTCTCACGTCACCAGCCAGCGACCCTCGCGTGTCAGTTGCACGCGGTGGCTAGTTGGCCAGGAGCCACAATCTGCCCCGCTGCCTTCATGGCCTTCACGTCCTTCATGTCCTTCATGTCAGCTTTTGGCGAGCCCTTCCTTCGTGGCCCGTCGTGTGCTTCATGCCGAGATGCTCTTCGCCCCGTCTGACTCGCCTGCTCCCCTGCCGATTGTGGGCACCGTAATGGGCAACTGACAGACCCGATTGCCCCGCTCACGGGGCACACATCCTGCATCAGTTTTCTCGTGGAGGTACGTATGCCCGAACGAGAAACACTCGAGCGCGCCGAGCGCGACAAGCGTGAAGGCAAGTCGCCCTCGACGCAGGCCGGCGAATTCGTGCGCGAGGAGATGCATCACGTGCGCGAAGGCAAGCACGGGGCCGCATCGACCAAGCAGGCGATCGCGATCGGCCTCTCGAAAGCGCGCCGCGCCGGCGTCGATCTCCCTCCCCCTCGCGGCGGATCGGCGCGAACGAGGAAGCAGGCCGCCCGCGATCGGTCGAAGACCCGGCGGCGAGCCAAACCGTCGCGCCGGCGATCGCGTGCCGTGAGGCAAGCGCTCCGGCGCAAAGGACGGTCCGCCGCGTCGCATCTCGCGCTGGCGAGGCAGGCGAAGCGGACCGCGCGTCGCCGCGGCGCCCGGGCCCGATCGCAAAGTGCGAAACGGGCGGCGCGGACGCGTAAACGCGCCGCTTGAAAGCCTGAACGCTGGAAAGCCTGAAAGCACGAGCTTGGCTCTCAGTCTTTCCGGCTTTCAAGCTTTCCGGCCTTCCGGCTTACTGTGTTCTTAGTGTCACCACCGGATCGACTCGCGCGGCCCGCCGCGCCGGGATCCAGCTCGCCGCGGCCGCGGCCAAGAGCAGCGTGACCGCGACCCCGGCAAACGTCGCCGGATCGGCGGGCCCGACTCCATACAGCACCGCAACCAGGAATCGCCTGAGCAGGAACGCTCCGGCGAGTCCAATCACGATTCCAGCGGCCGTGAGCGCGAGGCCGCGACGCATGAACATCGCCGACACGTGCGCGGGCCGCGCGCCGAGCGCGATCCGGACGCCGATTTCGGGCTGCCGCTGCTGGACCAGGAACGCCAGGATGCCGTAGATACCGACGACGCCGAGCAGCAGCCCGATGGCGCCGAACGACAGCAGCAGGACGGTGACGAGCCTCGGCCGCGCCAGCGCGCGGCTGATCGAGTCTTCGAACGTGAAAATCGCCGTGATGGGCTGCTCCCGATCGAGCGACCAGATGGCATCGCGAATCGCCCCGGCCATCGCCGTCGGATCCCCTTGTGTCCGCGCCACGATCGTCGTTTTGATGCGCGAGTTCTGCAGGTTGTTCACGTACATCGTCGGCCGCGCCGGCTCGCCGACGGCAATTTGCCGGATGTCGTTGACGACGCCGACGATCTCCGCCGGACTCGTCGGACCGCGCAGCAGGCGCTGTCCGACGGCTTTCACGCCCGGAAAGTACTGACGCGCAAACGCTTCGTTGACGACGAGAACAAACGGCGTGTCGAAGCGATCGTCGGGCGTGAATTCACGTCCGTCGACCATCCGCGCGCCGATCGTCTTGAAATAGCCGTCGCTGATGTGGATGACCGTCGCCGTCGGCGGGTCCTGCCCCGCCGGAACCGGTTTGGCGGGGATCCCGAAGCCGTTGCGCTCGCCGTTGCCGCGAAATGGCGGATCCTTCACCGCGGCAGCGGAGACGACACCAGGCAGCGTGCGGACCTTGTCTATCACTTCGCGATAGAACCGGGTGAATGGCGCAGGGCCGGGCGGACGCTGTGCGCCAGGTCCGGCCGTGCCCGGCGGCGGCGCGTACTTGTCCGGATCGATCGTGAACTGGACGGCAATCAATCCTTCCGGCTTGAAGCCGGAATCCACATCCATGAGCGCGATGAAGCTGCGACCCATCAGCGCGGCTCCGACGACGAGGATGACGGCCAGCGCGACCTCGGCGACGATCAGTCCGGCACGAAGCCGGCTGCTGTCGGCGGTCACGGTGCCGCGGCCGCCTTCCCGGAGCATCTCCTGCACCCTCAGCGACGACGAGCGCCACGCGGGCACGAGACCGAACAGCAGTCCGGTCACGATCGACAGCAACCATGAAAACGCGATCACCGGTCCGTCGAGCCGCACTTCGGAGGCGCGCGGCAGTTGGTCACCGGCGAGCGCGAGCAGCGCCGAGGTAATGACGGCCGCGAGGGCGAGGCCGCCGATGCCGCCGCAGACCGCCAGCACGAGACTCTCGGTCAGCAGTTGTCTGACGAGCCGGCCGCGTCTGGCGCCCAGCGCGAGACGGACGCCCATCTCGCGCCCGCGTCCGACCGCGCGCGCCAACTGCAGGCCGGCCAGGTTCACGCATGCCATCAGGACGACGAGTCCGACCGCGCCAAGCAGCACCAGCAACGGAAGGCGCACCGCTCCGGTCACCACTTCGTGCAGCGGCACAACAGTGGTCGCGTCCCAGGCGCGATTGACCTGGTACTGCTCGGCGAGCCGTCTCGCGATCGTGTCCGTCTCGGTGTTCACCGCCGCCTGCGACACGCCCGCTCGGGCGCGGGCCACGACGGTGAGCACACGCACCTGACGCAGGCGCGGGATGCCGCTGTCCGGGATCGTCGAGTACGGAATGAACACGTCGGCGCGTTCGGCTGGAAAGCGAAGATCCGCCGGCAGCACGCCGATCACCTCGTACGGCGCGTTGCCGAGCGTCAACGACGTGCCGACGATCGCCGGCGATGCGCCGAACTCGCGCAGCCAGAAGCTGTGCGTCAGCATGACGATCCGATCGTGGCCGCCCCGGACGAGCTCGTCTTCGCGCGGAAGCCGGCCGGCGGCGGGCGCAATGCCAAGCGTGGTGAGAAAGCCGGGGGTGAAAAAGACCACGTCGAGACGCCGCGGCTGTCCGCGCCCCGTCAGGTCGATGCCTGTCGATCCTTCGCCGTACAGGTAGCCTCCAAGGTCCTCGATCTGCCGTCGCTGCGCGCGCCAGTCGTCGAGATCGACCGGCGAGACGGACGCCTGAAGGAGATCGGCCGTCCGATTCGCGGAATAGACCGCAAAGAGCCGATCGGGATCCGGAAACGGCAGCGGCCGCAGCACGACGGCGTGCACGATCGAGAAGATCGCGGTGTTCGCGCCGATGCCGAGGGCGAGCGTCAGAATCGAGGCGGCAGCAAAGCCCGGCGACGCGGCCAGCCGCCGCACCGCGTATTGAACGTCGTGCCGAACGTCCCACATGAGATTCCTCCGTCGCCAGCGGCGCTCCGTCCGCCGATCGATCTGCCGCATGTACCGGCGCGCGTCGTCCAGGTCGCCGAACTCGCGGCGCGCCTGCGCCCACGCCTGCGTCTCCGGCAGGCCCGCCCGGATCAACTCGTCGGCGCGCGCGTCGAGGTGGAAGCGCACTTCGGTGTCGACGTCCTCGCGAATGTGCGATGGGGACCGGCGCAGGAACTGAAACACGCGACGCATCTACTTCGGGCCCAGGACGCTGGCGACCGCGGTGGCATAGCGGCGCCAGGCGTGCGCGTCGCGCCGCAGGCGCCGCCGGCCGGCTGTCGTCAAGCGGTAGTACCGCGCGCGGCGGTTGTTCTCGGACACGCCCCATTCGGCGGCGACGCAGCCGGCATGCTCGAGGCGATGGAGCGCCTTGTAGAGCGGCGCGTCCTCAATCTGCAGCGTGCCGCGTGTCCGGTCGCGGACGAAGCGCGAGACGGCATACCCGTGGAGCGGCCCGTTCGCGAGCGCCTGCAGGACCAGCACGTCGAGCGTCCCCTGCAGGAGGTTCAGGCGATCCCTGTCCATGTCGCTCCCCTTCCCCAGGAAAGGTTATTCCCCACTCCAGGTAAGGGCAACACAAAAAGACCGCGGTCAAGATCAAAAGCTCACACAACAAGCACACATGAAGGACATGAAGGAAATGAAGGTCATGAAGAAGAGCTTTTCACGCCCTTCATGAACGTCATGTGTTCTTGTGACAAACAGCCGATGCGACACGCGAATGGCTACGATCCAGATTGCGCAAGACCAGTCGCAGTTCCGGCCAACGACACTACTGTCGCGACTTCCAACAGCCGAGCGGCCTCGCCCGGCGACCCGAACGGTCGATTTGGAAGCACGCGGGCCCGAATGGTGAACGGCACGGTGGCCCCGGCGAATGGATCGGGATGAACGGTGAGCGTGTGCCCGTCCCGCAACGAAATCTCGTGACCGGCCGCGTGCTGGACCTCCGTCCACCCGGTGCAGAACGTCAGCGACATCAGGTCGGCGGCACGGACGAGCGGATAGAGCCGCTCGACGTCTTCGAGCGGGACGCCGGCGCGCTGCGCGTATTAGCCCCGCAGCCCTGTCATCTCGTCGAAGAATACGCTCCAAGCGGCGTCCACGCTGAACCCGCGGTAGATGTGGATAGCGTGCTGGGCCACGAGCGCGGC
>JBLNGH010000042.1:0-3657 GCA_050264575.1 Acidobacteriota bacterium
GCGCTTTTTCTTCGTTGTCGATGGGACCGTCGCTGCCGGGGAGAATGGGAACGCCGGCCTTCTTCATGACGCGGCGGGCGCGCGCCTTGTCACCCATCAGCCGGATCACGTGCGGATCGGGCCCGATGAACTTGATGTGGCAGGCCTCGCACACCTCGGCGAGGTATGCGCTTTCCGACAGGAAGCCGTACCCGGGGTGAATCGCGTCGGCGCCCGTCACTTCTGCGGTGCTGATCACCTGCGGGACGTTGAGGTAGCTATCGGCGCTGCGGGCGGGCCCGATGCAGACGTCCTCGTCCGCAAAGCGCACGTGCAGCGAGTGTTCGTCCGCCTCCGAATACACCGCGACCGTCTTGATGCCGAGCTCGCGGCAGGCGCAGATGATCCGGAGCGCGATTTCGCCCCGATTGGCGATCAGAATCTTGTTAAACATCCAACCCTAAATCTATCGGACCGAGGTCCGGCCTCCGCCACCACCTGCAAATCGGTCCGCATCAGGCCACCTTCACCGAGAACAGTCGATCGCCGAATTGCACAGGCCGGCCGTTTTCCACGTACACGGCGGAGATCTCACCGTCGCAATCGCTCTCGATCTCGTTCATCAGCTTCATCGCCTCGATGATGCAGAGGACCTGGCCCTTGCGGACTGCGTCGCCGACGTCGACAAACGGAGGAGCGCCGGGCTCGGCTGAGCGGTAGAACGTGCCGACCAGGGGAGATTTGATGACGGCCAGGTCCACCCCTGGCGCTTCTTCGTCCGTGGCTGCCGGAACAGGCGCGGGCGCGGCCGCGGGCGGAGCTGCATTCACGGGAGCGGGCGCGATGACTGGGACCGCGGGCGGGATGACCGTCACCCGGTCCCCGGCTTTCCGGACCCTGACTTTGAGTCCGTCGCGCTCGATCTCGAGCTCGGCGAGATCGTGTTCGCGAACGAGGTCCAGGATCTGCCGGATGTCGTCCAGATTCATACCGTCAGACGACCAAAAGGCCGCGAGGCGCGTCCGTCAGCACCTCACATCCTTCGGCCGTTACGAGTACATCGTCCTCCAGCCGCACACCGCCGAACCCGTCGAGATAAGCGCCCGGCTCGACCGTGCAGACCATTCTGGCCTCGAGCACATCGGCCGAGCCTGACTCGGCGCGCGAGATCCGTGGCGCCTCATGAACGTCAAGGCCCAGCCCGTGTCCGGTCGCATGCAGGAATGCGTCGCCCAGTCCGCGCGCCTCGAGCACCTGCCGCGCCGCCGTGTCCACATGGGCGGCCGGGATGCCCGATCGCACCGCCGCGATCGCCGCGGCCTGCGCTTCGCTCACGGCATCGAAGAGCGACGCCGCGCGCGAGCCGACCTGACCCAGGGCGGCCATCCGTGTCAGGTCGACGCAGTATCCGTCCAAAATGCCGCCAAAGTCCAGCAGCACCAGGTCGCCGCGCTCCAGCCGGCGATCGGTGGGACGTGCGTGCGGCAGCGCGCTGTTGGGACCCGACGCGACGATCGTCGGAAACGCCGGCGCCGAAAACCCGGCGCGATCGAGCGCCGCGTCGATGTCACGCGCCACATCCGCCTCGGTGCGGCCGCTCCGGATCCAGTTCGACAACTCGGAAGCCACCGACGACAACGTCCGGCCCCCGCGGCGCAGTACGTCGATCTCGAAGTCGTCCTTGATGGCCCGCCATCCCTCGACGATACGTTCTGTTGGCTGCCACATGACATTGCCGGCCGAGCGCTCCCAGCCAGCGAGGGTCGCGACGGTGACGTGCTCGGCCTCGAAGGCGATGCGGCCGACTTTCAAACGGCCGAGCAAGGCGCCCAGCGCGAGATCGTACCGGCGTTCGACGCGCTCGACCTCGATGCCGGTCAACCGATTCGCCCGCAGAATCTCCATCGCAGCCGTCTGGTATCGCCCGTCGACGATCAGGTGCTCGCCTCGCGGCGTGCTGACGAGCAGCCCGGCCGATCCACGAAACCCGCACAGGTACGTCAGGTTGTGCGGTGTCGAGACGACGAACGCGTCAAGGGAGTGCTTGGCGCAATAGTCCCGAAGCAGACGAAGTCTCGCCGGCCAGTCGGGTGTGGCTGTTTCGGGCACGGTGGCGGTCACGCCACCGATTGTGACTCGATTTGTTGCCGCCTGATCTCGACTCGTCGCAGGAACGTTTCGAGCGCGCGGACGGCTGACGGGCGGGACGCAGCCGGAGCCTCCGGAGCTGGTACGGCTGCCGGCGCCTGGACGGCTGCCGGCGTCTCCGCGCGTGCCTCCTGGAGCAGCACGGTCGGATCGAACTGGTGCGGCTCGCCGCGGCTGACTGCCTCGACCGACTCGCGGAACTTCGCCCAGACAGATTCCTCGTCCTTCTGCGGCGGCTCAACCGCCGGATCTTCGACCAGTGTCCGGCGCACGATGTCGCCAAGAATGTCCTGCGCGGACGGTCCCGATGGGCGATGAGAGGATGCCGGGCCGGAGGGCGGCGGAGTCTTGACGAAAAGTGACTCGGTCGGCGATGGCGGCGCCTCGTCCGCGACTTCCCGCGGCCGGCGTTCGAAGATCGAAGGCGCCTTCCTGACCGGCGCTGCTTCCTGTTGTGCAGCCTCGACGAACAGCGACGACGACGCCGGAGCCGTATCTCGTGGCGACCCGTTCGTGGTAATTCCGGATGCAGGCAGCGGGATGTGGCTGCTGTTCGATTTGAGTGCGGCAAGCAGATCTGGTCTTGCCTTTTGTGTCGATGGCTCACCGGCATCGGCCGGCGGCAGGCTCGGCACGACCGGCGAGCCGTTGACGTACATCTCCGTTGCCGGAATCAATTCCTCTCGCCGAGGCTGGGCGTCGATTGCCGCGGCCGCTTCGGCTTCGGCCTCAGCCTGCCGATCGCGCCGCCAGTAGTGGACGAGCATGAGCCGCGTGTCTGAGACGCGCCCCGGCACGACACCGTCCTCAGTCTCCTGAGGCAGCAGATTGAAGCTGATCAACGCGTCTGCATCCGCGCCGCGCCTGCCGCGCAGCAAGGACACCGGCGTGCCGCCGCGCTCCCGCGGTTTCGACGTTCCGAATAGTGGACTGCCCGGGTCGTGCATGTCGGGAAAACGTTCGCAAGGCTGATGCCTACGATTTCGTCACTGTTTGCGCCCGCAAGAACAGGCATTCCCACCAAAGAGGTGGTTCTCTAGTTACGGGAACGTAAGCCACGACCCAATGTGTCCTGGGCGCGGCTGAAGAGCTCGCGCCCACGCGTCGGTACGACGGGTAAGGCAGGTCCGCGGAACCTGGTTCCCGTCGACTTTCTCAATGGTGACGTTCAGGTTCTTGCGAGATCCGTCGTGGTCTTTGGACGCACAATTTGCAGCCGGGTCGCGGATCTCGGCCCAATAGGAGGTTTTGCACGAGGCACACACCGTGCACTGTCAGGTGTCTGTGAGAGGCGTCCGAAAAGTCGAGGAGTTTGCCGCGTGGCAGTTGGCGGAAGCGTTCACATCCGAAGTGTTCGCGCTCCTCAAAGGCAGCCAGGAGGCAATGCGCGATCGTCGCTTCCGGTACCAACTCAAGGACTCGGCATCCGGGCCGCCGAAACACATCACCGAAGGATTCGTCCGGTTCAGTCCGCGCGATTTCTGCCGGTTTCTCGACTACGCGCTCGGATCGCCACGCGGAACAGCTCGA
>JBLNGH010000043.1:0-17273 GCA_050264575.1 Acidobacteriota bacterium
GCCGTCGCCGACGGGTCGCCCATGGAACCCGCAACACCGGCCGGAGTGATCTGTGACGGCGCACCAGGCTGATTGGTGCTCTGACAGGCGCTGGAGGTGAGAAAGAGCACCGCCACAACGATGAATTCAGGAGTCGATTTCCATCCGATTTTCATAAATGATTCCTCCTTCGGGCGTTCCGAGGGACAGGCGCATGTTTGAATAGTCCGAAGAAGCCAGACCGCGCGTCCTGCTGAACGCGGATCGGATGCTTCCACGCATTCATCTAAACTCCGGCGCACCCTCGAATATTCCCGGATGAACCTCGCGAATTCTTCTTGTAGGAAAAGTAGTCGGCTTATGCGATCAGTTCGCCGCCAGTAGTTCCTGCTGAACTCTTCGGAATAATCAGCCCACAGCCGTGGTTTACGTCGCTGAAGCGCTCGACGCACGTTCCTGGTCGAGCCGGACTGGAGGGACGGTGATGAGGGCTCTGTTCTCGAACGTGACCCCGGCCGATTTCAGCGGGGGCTCGAAGAAGGATCGGCGCACGGTGGAGCGTCAGCGCGTGCACGAGCTGTTCGACGAGATTCAGATCGCCATCTACAACGGCGACCGCGAGAGGATTGACTTGCTCATGGTGAAACTCGCGCTCGCGACCACTAACCCAAGGCACATGAATTAATCAGCTTCGCCGCGCCGGCGCTTACCTCGAGCCGGCGGCCGGCTTGGAAATGCTCGCGCATGTCCAGGAGCGCACTCATTCGTGCCGGCGGGACGGCTGCCATCGTGGGCGGGATTCTGCGCGCGGCGGCCTCTTTCGCGCCAAGCGTCGGTTCCGACAGCGAGCGACAGATCTTGTATCTCGTGGTCGACATGTTTCTCCTGCTTGGCCTCCTGGGTTTCTATGAGCTGCGCTATCAGGACGTCGGACGAACAGGTGCGTTGGGATTCTTGCTGGCGCTTTTCGGCCTGATCGTGGTCCGCTCGAGTCGCGTCATCTCTGCGCTCGATCTGTATCCGGTGGGCGCCATGGCCGTTGTCGGCGGACTGATCGTGTTGTGTGGCCGCGCGTGGAGTGTGAAGACGCTGAGAGTCTGGGTACCCACGGCGTTCGTCGTGTCGACACTCGTCGGGCTCGCAGGAACGGTTGCGGGCAATTCAGAGGGGCTATTCGTCGTGTCTGGCGTGTTGTTTGGCGCCGCTTTTGCCGGACTCGGACGCGAGGTATCGTCAGCAGCCCGGCGACTCTAATCGGGGCTACGCGAATTGCTCGTAGTGAATGCTCGATTGCCGTACCTGCAGCACGCCCAGCGCGGCGGCCACCGCCTTCATCATCGGCGGTGGTCCGCAGATGAATACCTCACGGTCCTGCACATCGGGAACGAGCCTGGTGAGCATCCCCAGATCGATCCGGCCGCGTTCATGCCCGACGTTGGTCTCGAATTCTGTACCCGGTCCGTTCTCGGAGTCTCGCGACAGGATGAAATGGCAGTGCGCCATCAGGGCCCGAAGCTCAGAGGCAAACACCAGATCGTTGGCGGTCTTGACCGAGTACAGCAGCACGATGTCGCGGCCTGCTGCGGCCAGTGATTCGATCAACGCTCGAATCGGCGTGATGCCAATCCCGCCGGCCACCATGAGGTATTTGCCGCGGGGCTGTGCGGCGGTGAAGGCGCCGAGCGGACCCTCGAGCAGCGCGAGCGTGCCCGGCGCGAGCTCGCGAACGCGATTGGTGAAATCGCCGGCGGCCTTGATGGACACCCTCAGGAACTGGCCGTTCGGCGCCGCGGAGAACGAGAACGGGTGCGGCGACCAGCGGCCTTTCGACAGGAAGACGACATTGGCGTATTGTCCAGGACGGAACCTGAATCGATCGAGCTGCCGGCCCGTCAGATACACCGAGGTCACGTCGTCGCTCTCCGGGACGATCCTGTCGATCCGGAATCGATGTCGAGCACATCCGAGAATGGGCCGGCCGGCGCGGAACACCACCAGACAGCTGAGTACGGCCGTGTGCAGCGCGACCCAGTAGTCGGCCCACCACGTCTGCCCCGCGATCTCTGCGCCGTTCGCCTGGTGCAACGAGGCCAGCGCGAGGGCGACGTAAATGCCGAGATGACTGCCGTGCCACGTTTCGTAGCTCAGTCGGCGCCTGATCATCGGTGTTGACGACGCCACTACGAGCGCGATCAAAACAAAGGCTGCGATAGCCAGCGCTATCCGCCAATCCGCCGCGAACTCCATGAACTGCTGGCTGACGGAGAGTCGATCCCGGCGGGCGTATCCGACCGTGAGCAGCGCCGGATGGGCGAGAAACAGGGATCCAATCCCAAAACCCAGGCGCCGATGCCACCGGTACAAACGGTCAGATCCCACAGACGGCTCGATCCAGGGCAGACGGCTGACCAGGACCAGTTGAAGCAGCACACCCGAGCCAACCAGCAACCCCGCCAACCTGCCGAGCGCCACCGCGCCGTCGCCTGATTCGCCACTCAACATCATGCGGCTCGAGACCTGCCACCAGGTGAGGCCAAGCGCGGCAACGTGAAACAGGCAAGCCACGGCGAGCCACTGCGCTGGTGTGATGGATCGCGGGCGGGACAAAGCCAAGACGCGCTGCAACTCCTTCCCGTACAGACCGGCGAAGGGCCGCACATATTTCGGAGGCGCAAGGACATGACGCGCGAATAAAGCCCGCGTCACGGTGGTCTATTCAGCAGACGGGCCTCGCCCGTCAGAGTCGGCGGACCAAGTTCTGGAATGGATTGCGGCGGGTGCTCGCGGTGTCGCTCGGCTGGCTTAGTGAATCAGACCGACGCGCCTGATCAGGTCGCGGAATCGTGGATCTGCGCGGAGAGAGTCGAAGCCCGGACGCAGCAGGACACTCGGGTTGAACCGCTCGGCGTAGCCTCGTTCAAGCCAGGCCATCGCTTGTGCTTTCTCGCCGAGTGCGGCATAGACCAGGGCAATCTCCGACGCATTCGAATAGGCGGGATTCGAGCGCTTCTTCAGATCGGTCAGAAGTTGTTCCGCATCGGCACTCCGGCCGGCTGACGCGTACGCCCGAGCGAGATTGGCTGTGCAGATCGGGCTGCCGCCGGACAACTCGACGGCCTTCTGAAACTCTGTGATCGCGTCATCGTGCCTATGTTCTTGGAGGTAGGCCTCGGCCAGCTGATTGTGCGCGAGAGCAAAATCAGGATCCATTTCGATCGTCTGACGACTCTGCTGCACCGATTCGTCGTACAAATGCGCAATCAGCAGGAGCTCTGCCAATTCGGCATTGATGATAAGAGAGAGCGGATCCAGACTTTTCGCCTCTTTCATTTCAGCGATCGCTTCGCCATGCCGGCCCAATAAGCTCAATTGCCACGCATACCAATGGTGAGCGGTGGCGTATCCCGGATTGAGCTCGAGGGCGCGCCGGAATTCCTTCTCGGCGGATGGCCAATCCCAGTCGAAGCTGCTCAAGGCGAATGCAAGCGACGTATGAGCTTCGCCGAGGGTGTTATCCAAATCGATTGCTTTGATCGCGGCGGCCTTCGCGCTGGGCAGAGCCTCCTTGGAGGACAGCACTCCGTACTCCCAGTCTCCCAGCAGTGCGTAGGTGTCGGCCAGCCCGCTGTATGCCTGGGCATAGTCGGGCGCCTTTGCGACCGCCTCGTCGAAGTACTCCTTGGCCTTCTTCAAACCATCGGCGGTTCTCTTGTTCCAGAAATATCGGCCCTTGAGATACGCCTCGTAGGCGTCCGGATTGACGGCCTTCACGTTTTTCAGCGCGGCTTGTTCCTTCGGCTTGACGTTGATCCGGATTTCCTCGGCAATGGCGCCAGCCACTCGGCTCTGGAGCGCCAATATGTCACGCAAATCACCATCGTAACTCTGGGCCCATAAGTGCTTGTCGGCCGCCGCTTCGATCAACTGCGCGGTGATTCGCACCTGACCGCCGGAGCGCATGATCGAGCCTTCGATGACGGCGTCAACGTTCAACTCGCGCGCGATCTGCGGCAACGGCTTCCGCGCCCCTTTGTACCCCATCACCGACGTACGTGAGATCACGCGCAAAGCGCTGATCCGCCCCAGGGTGGCAATCAGCTGGTCCGTCATTCCGTCCGCGAAGTACTCCTGCGACGCATCGCCAGAGAGGTTTTCCAGGGGAAGCACCGCCAGGGACCGAATCGTCGGCGACGGCACGCGCGACTGGAGCAGCCAACCGACGAGGATGACAGACGCCAGGGCGAGGCCGCCACCCGTGATCGTCAATGTCCGCAGCCAACCTCGTTTTCTCGGGACCGTTGTCTGTGCATCGACCGCAGGCGGCTCGCGATCGAATGCCGGCAGAGGATCACGGTTGGTCGATGGCGCAGGTCTGTCAGGAGCAGCAGACTCGAGGTCGACAACCGCCACGTCTGCGATGAAGCGGTAACCTCGTCGGGCCACTGTCTCAACGAAGCGAGGACTCTCGGCGGAATCACCCAAGGCCTCGCGGATCTTGTTGACGGCCTTGTTGAGCCCGTGGTCGAAGTCCACGAACGTATCCGCAGTCCAAAGTCCGGCGCGGAGCTCGTCGCGGGTCACCAGCTGGCCTGGTCTGGCCAGCAGCACAGCGAGCACCTGAAACGGTTGCTCCTGAAGCCTGATCCGCACACCGCGCTTCCGCAGCTCGCCGGTCCGAAGATCGGCCTCGAAAACTCCAAAGCGAAGACGAACAGGAGCGCCACGGGTCTGCATGGTGGAGCACTGTCGGTGACGCGCGAGTCTACCACCGGTTCACCCGGGCCGCCTGGGGAGACGGCCCTGCAAGTCCTGTCTCATCAGCTAGTTACTGAGGGAGCTAAATCCCAACAACTGAGGATCGCCAGACCATTGAGGCCGCGGCCCCGTGAGCGCAGATTCGACGGCATGCACAACGAACTTTCGGGAGACGCAATTGCCAGTTTCGACGAGATCATCCTTCCGCATCTCGATGCGGCTCATAACCTCGCGCGATGGCTCGTGCGGGGAAGCGACGATGCCGAAGATGTCGTTCAGGAGGCCTGCTTGCGGGCTTTTCGATACTTTGGCACCTTCCGGGGCGGGAGCGCGCGTGCCTGGCTGCTCAGCATTGTACGCACAACGGCATTCGGGTGGCTGCAGAAGAACCACGCGCAGCAACTCGCGACCGAATTCGATGAGGAAATACATCGCAAGGAAGGTGAAGCGCTCAATCCCGAAGCCCTGCTGCTCCAACGGGCAGACACACAATTGCTCGAGCAGGCCATGAACCACCTGCCCGATCGTTTGCGGGAGGTATTGGTGCTACGCGAAGTGGAAGGTTTGTCTTACAAAGAGATCGCCGAGGTCGTTGCCGTTCCGATGGGCACGGTCATGTCAACCCTGTTTCGCGCGCGTGAGCGGTTTCGCCATGCAGCGAGCGATCTGGTGAGACGACAGGGGCAACCGATGGGCTCTTCGGCGAGTGGCCGGCCCTCAGACAGCTTTGCGCTTGTCCCACGTTGACACGATTTCACCGGTGGCCGTTTTTGTGGCGATCGGGTCCGCTGCACTATGCGTCTTGGTGCTTCGTCATTGCCCATTTTTGCCCATCCGTGGCAAAACAGCGCAGGAAGCATGTGGCGAGTCCTCCGTCATCTCGTCAGAACGAAGTGGCCGTTCTTTTGCACGGACCGCATCTACATTGATGGCGTACCGGGATTTGTGCACGCACTGCCTGCGGCGTTGGCTGCAGACGACGATCTGTGCCTTGAGTATTTGTCTGGGCTCAACTCTGATCGCTGTTCCGGCGAGCGCCCAGGATTTTGCCGGCACGTCGTCCGACATCATTCCCGAGCACCTGCAGTTCGCCTGGCCGCTGGACGTGCGCGCGAGCCATCGGAGTCTGTTCGAGGGCGTTCTTCATTCACAACAGGACGATTTGTCTGGGGCGGAGTTCTCCAGCCTCGACTCGACGTCGCAAACCGCGCCGCACCCAGAGCCAGCCCATACGGGCTTCCAGGCCCTGATCTTTGAAACCGGCAAGGACTTCAACGCTTTTCCCCGCCGTCGATCGACCTGGGTGATCCTGGCAATCGGAGGCGCGGCTGCGGCCCTCGCACACCCTGCGGACGATAACGTCAACGCTCATCTTGCGGGCTCTGACACGGCCGCGCGCTTCTTTGCTGCTGGAAAGTACATCGGTGCTGTGTATGTGCAGGCTGGTACGGCTGTCGGTCTGTATGTAATCGGCCGGTACATCATGCCGCATGCCGAAAACGAACCTAAGACCAACAAAGTCTCGCATCTTGGCTTCGACTTGCTGCGCGCCCTCATTGTTTCCCAGGCGTTAACGCAAGGGATTAAGGTCGCGGTTCGCCGGGATCGGCCGAATGGCGACTGCTGTGCGTTTCCGTCTGGCCACGCCTCGGCCGCATTCGCGACCGCGTCGGTGCTCGAACGGCACCTTGGCTATCGAGGGTCTTGGCCAACCTTTTTGATCGCCACGTATGTCGCGATGTCCAGGCTCCACGATGACCGGCACTTCCTCAGCGATGTGATTTTCGGGGCTTCGCTTGGCGTCGCCAGTGGCTGGACGGTTGTCGGGCGACACGGCCGATCCAACTACGCCTTGACGCCGGTACCGGTCCGCGGCGGCGTGATCGTCACCCTCACGCGCAAGCCGTCACAGCAGGCGCGGCAATAAGCCAGGCTGTCACAGCTCTTCCTCAACGCAACACATCTTCGTTCCACACATCGGAATTCGCACTTGCGCCGCTTGACAACTCAGCGCCACCAGCACCATCAACCTCTCAGGTCAAGCTGATTGAAATCGAAAGCAAGAAAAACCCTGAGCTTATCCCCGGGACTATGCCACAGAGCTCCATCGAGGGCATTCAGCATGAGCTGAAGCCGCTGTCCGAACAGGAAATCTCAATCTTCTTTGCCGCTGCCGGCCTTGCCTGCACATGAGAATCGATGTATGAACTGCCGATCACATCGCGCCTCATGAGCGCGTCCTCACCCGCGCGGTTCGAAATCAGGAGAAGACCTGTGACGAAGTCGAGAATCGTCCTCGTGCTGTTGGCGTTCTCCGCACCCGTCGCGGTGTATCACGCGCCGGCCACACCGCCGCGGCTTCAGTACGTGGCGACGGCGCATCAGGCGGGCCCCGTCGGCTACCGCGACCCGGTTGGCGCGGTGTCCCCGGATGGCGTGTGGCTCGCCTATGTGACGAACCGCCATCTGTTTCTCCACCGCATCGAAGGCTCGTCCACGACTGAGCTGCTCCCGGCCGATAACACCAAAGGGACGATTATCTGGTTTCCGGACAGTCGAAGCTTTGCGGTTGTCGAAGTCCCCTTCGGCGCAAAGCCACAATGGTTCCGTTACGAGGTCGCAACCGGTAAGCGGGAACCATTGGCGTCACCGCCCGTTCCAGGAAGCCAGACGGCAAAGCCGCCAGTGACACCCGAAAAAACCTGGGGAGCCACGGCGTACTCTCCGGATCGCCGGTCCTTTTACTACAGCGTTCCCAACGCGAGGGGCACGTTGGACTTGTGGTCGCAGAATCCCGACACGGGCGACGCCAGGCAGTTGACACAGTTCGATCGCGATACCTACGACCCATCGGTCACAAGTCGTGGCGACGTACTGTTCAAGGTGCAGATCTTCAGCGCCGTCGTGGGGCTGGCGCCAGCGGACGGTGGCCCGACACGTGTTCTGACGACGTTTCAGTCTGAGACGCCCACCTGGTCGCCCGATGGAAAGAACATCGGGCTGACGTTTGGCTCGTGGCGTCGGGTCATCGACGACGCGCGCTATCCGGACATCGCGCAGGACCTCGGAATCATTTCTGTTGACGACTCGGCGCCCGCGTCGAAGCCCGGCCGCGTGTTCCAGGCGAGCAATTCGGAAGATCAGGGAATGGCGTGGTCGCCAAACGGAAAGTGGGTCGTGTTCCATTCGCACCGGGACAAGGCCGACGATCTGTTCCTGCAGCCTGCAGACGGTTCTCAGCCGCCACGACAAATTACGACCGGCGGTAGCGAAACAGGCTGGCCACACTGGTCTCCGGACGGACGGTGGATCGCTTACAGCAGCTATCCCGGGCCGTACCTGTCTACTCGCGGCAAACTGTACGTCCTGGGCATCGATCAGAATACCGGCCAGGTCACCCACGCCGCCGCGCCCGTCGATATCGATGGGCAGACGGAGTCGGTGGGCGAGCTGGACTGGATGCCGGACAACGAACGGATCGTTTTCGAGAGTCAAGGCGCCGCCCCGGGGCGCAAATCACTCGCCGAGGTCTCACGCAAGGGCGGGCGGCCGCGGAAGATCCTGGATTTCGAGTCCGATCAAGTATTTTCCGGGATCAGCACTTCACGCGATGGGATATGGGTCGCCTACGTCGCGCAAGCTCCTGATGGCACCTACCAGATCTTCCGCGTTCCTGTTGCCGGCGGCACAACGCACCAGATCACCACCGATCCGAATCACAAGACACAACCGTCCTTCTCTCCAGACGGAACCCGCGTGGCCCTCACCATCTGGAAATACGAAGTTCAGTTCTGGATGCTTCGCGCCGAATGAAGGCTGGCAAGTCGCACGATCTCGATCCGGGAGACGCCTGAGCCGCCACGATCCGAATCACAGGTCGAGCGCGACGCCAAGGAATAGGAGCAGGGCGCGGCCCGCAGACTTTCCTGCGCCGGCACGATTGACAAGCAGTAGTATTCGCTCCGGGCCTGGAGGGACATATGGATCTCGTGCAACGCGCTAAGCAGATCGTGCTGTCGCCGCAGACCGAGTGGCCGGTCATCGCCGAGGAGACCACGACCCAAAATGCGCTGGTCACAGGGTACGTAGTTCCGCTCGCCGCGGTCAGCGCGGTGGCAGCGTTCATCGGCCAGGTGTTCGTCGGCGTCAGCGTCCCATTCGCCGGAACGGTGCGGGTGCCGATTGTGAGCGGGTTCGTCGGCGCCGTGCTCGCCGTCGTCATGGCGGTCGTGCTGGTCTATGTGCTGGCGGCGATCATCACCGCCCTCGCGCCGACGTTCAACACGGAAAAGAACAAGACCCAGGCCTTCAAGGTTGCGATCTACTCCATCACGCCCGTCTGGGTCGCCGGGATTCTGAACATCATTCCCGCGCTGGGCGTCCTCGTGATCCTGGCCGGACTGTACGGCATCTATCTCATGTACCTGGGCTTGCTGCGGGTCATGAAGGCGCCCGACGACAAAGCCGTCGTCTACACGGCCGTCGTCGCCGTCTCATGCCTCATCGTGATGTTCGTGATTGGCGTCGTCACGGCGGCGATCACCGGCATCGGCTCGTATTCGGCCGGCAGGATCGCGGGACTCGGCGGGTCGCCGGCGACCACCGCGAAGGTGGACCCGAACAGCCCGCTCGGCAAGCTCGAGTCGTTCGGCAAGGCCATGGACGAAAGCGCGAAGAAGATGGAGGCGGCGCAGAAGAGCGGCGATCCGAACGCCCAGGCGACCGCCGCACTCGAAGGGCTTGGCACCCTGTTCGGCGGCGGGAAACGCGTCGATCCCGTCGAGATCGATCAGCTGAAGACGTTCGTACCGGAAACCTTCGGCGGGATGCCGAAGACCAGCACGAGCGCCGAGCGGACCGGCCTGCCCGGCCTGATGGTCTCGACGGCCGAGGCGCGCTATGGCGACGGTCAGCGAACCATCGAGCTGGAGCTGGTGGATACGGGGGGCATCAGCGGGCTCGTGGGCATCGCGGCATGGGCGGGCGTGATGGGCGAAAAAGAGAACGACGAGGTCGTCGAGCGCACCCGCAAGGAAGGCGATCGCCTCGTTCATGAGAAGCGCTCGAAGCGCGCGGGCGGGACGAACGAGTTTGGACTGGTCCTGGGCGGCCGCTTCGTGGTCACCGCGAAAGCGGAAGGCGTCGAGCTGGACGCCCTCAAGACTGCCGTGACGACTCTGGACCTCGCGAAGCTGGAATCGATGAAAGGCGCAGGCGCGAAAAACTGAGTCCTGTGCCATTCTGGACTCGTGGAGCAGCACCAGACACTCGGGATTCTCGTGGGCGGAGGACCGGCGCCCGGCATCAACAGCGTGGTCGGGGCGGCGACGATTCGGGCCCGGCTCGAAGGGATCGAAGTCCTCGGCATTCGCGACGGTTTCGAGTGGATCATGCGAGGCGACATCGATCACGTCGTCCCCCTCACGATCGAAGCCGTGAGCCGCATTCACTTCCGCGGCGGCTCGTACCTCGGAATCTCGCGCGCCAATCCGAACACGAATCCTCAGCACCTCGACACGGCAATCCAGTCGCTGCTGCGCCTGAACGTGTCGAGGCTCGTGACCATCGGCGGCGATGACACGGCATTCTCGGCGATGTCGCTCGACCGCCGGGCGGCCGGCCGGATTCGCGTCGTGCACGTCCCGAAGACGATCGACAACGATCTCGACCTGCCGCCGCACGTCGATACCTTCGGGTTTCAGTCGGCGCGCCATTACGGCGTCGACATCGTCAAGAACCTGATGGTGGACGCGAAGACCACCTCGCGGTGGTATTTCGTGATCACGATGGGACGCAAGGCCGGGCACCTGGCGCTCGGCATCGGCAAGGCCGCCGGCGCGACGCTGACGATGATCGGCGAAGAGTTCACGCCGCCGATTCGGCTGCAGACGATCGTGGATACGCTGGCCGGCGCCATCATCAAGCGGCTCAGCGAGGGACGTCGCGACGGCGTCGCGGTCATCGCCGAGGGTCTCGTGCTGGCCGTCGCGCCCGAGGATTTCAAGGGCCTCGAGAGGGCCGGGCACGACGCGCACGGTCACCTCCGCATCGACGACGTGAACCTCGGCGAGATTCTCAAAGAACGAGTGACGGAACGGCTGCACGCGTTCGGCATCACACCGGCGATCTCGGCCAAGAACATCGGCTACGAGCTCCGCTGTGCCGACCCGATCCCGGCCGACATGGAGTACACGCGCGATCTCGGCTATTGCGCCGCCAAATACCTGCTGGCAGGAGGCCACGCCGCGGTGATCTCGATGCAGGCCGGCCACTTCGTGCCGATTCCGTTCAGCGAGATGCTCGACGGTCAGACCGGACGGACACGCGTGCGGCTCGTCGACACGAGCTCGACGCGCTACGCCATTGCCCGCCGGTACATGATCCGGCTGCGGCGCGACGACTTCGACGATTCGCACACCCTGGCGACTCTCGCGGCGACTGCCGGCTTGTCAGAGGCGGAGTTCCGGCGGCAGTTCGAGCATCTGGTCGAGGGCGAGCCGCCGCCTCTTGTGTTCAACACCGCAGGCGAGCAGGCAAACAGGTTGCTGAAAAACCCAGCAACCTGAACTTAGAACTTAGAACTTCGAACTTCGAACTTCGGAATCCGCCGCCAGACAATCCAGCTGCCTGCTGCCACGCCAATCAGCCCGAGAAGGATGTCGGTGCTGTCCGGATATCGGGTGGGGAGCAGAATCTGGCCGGCTTCGACGACCGTAAAGAACAGCACGGTCACGACGGAAGCGAGCGCGATGATGAACCGGCCGTAGCGGACGCCGCCGGCCCTGATCGACCAGCCCAGACACAGTCCGATTGGCAACGCGAGCGCGATCTTGATCAGGAGATCGTTGACGGCCTTCGCCTCGGGATTCTGATAGTAGCCGTAGAAGGGCGGCTCGAACATCATCGGCGCGCGCGACCGGACCAAATCTCCGGACAGCTGGAAGTCGAACGGACTCCAGTTGTAGACGATGTAGAACACGAGCGACGCCGCAAGAGCACCGAATGGAATCCATCGCGAGGCCGCTTGCGCCGGACTCGATCGACCCGGCAGGTAGCGCGTCGTCAGCCACACTCCTCCGGCCACACCAATTGCGTTGACGAACCAGTCGGTGACGTCGGCGGTCCGCGACATGACGAACACCTGCGCCGCCTCGACAAACCCGACGACGGTCCATCCGAGGAGAAGCGCCACCCCCGCGCGCCGCCGATGCCCCTGAGGCATCCCCCACAGACACGCGAGCACGCCGATCGGCAGCGAGAGCACGAGATCCGCGAGTGCGAGCGGCAGCTCGTCCCAGGACAGGTTTGGCGACCGCATCGGATTCAGGACGATCAGGCCGTTACGGAATTTCTCGGCAAGGAGGCCCAGGTCGAGCGTGACGTCCAGCGGAAGCAGCATCGCCAGCACGCGACCTGCGGTGATGACCGCGAGCCCGAGATAGAGAGCGTCGTGCCGCCGGTCCGATCGCTGGCGCCCGGCCCAACGGTAGATGTCACGCGAAAGGAGCAGCCACGCGGCCAGTCCGGCCAGTGTGCCCGCGGTCTGCGCCGTCACGTCCGCGAGCGAGGGCGTCCGGCCGGGAACGAAGACCTGCAGAAATTCGATCGCGAAGCTCCACGCGATTGACGCCGCGACCAACGCGGCGGCGCCCATGACGCGACTGGCGGTACGTCTTGCCGCGGAGAACACGGCGCCGCCGCCGAAGAAGCCGAACGGCCAGAACAGCAGAACGTTCCCGACGAAATTGGCGCGTGCGGAGCGTGGGATGAGCTCGGTATCGACCAGCCGTTGGAATGCGCCGGCGAGCGTCGCATCAGGTGGCCAGGTGAAATTGAAGGGAACCAGGCTGATGTAGGCCGCGAAGACCGCCGTCATTGCGGCCGCGACCGCGCACCAACCGCGAAGATTGGGAGTGCTGCTCAGCGCTCGTACCACCGGAGGACGCGCAGCGCGCGCAGCGTGTTCCACCGGCTCGGCCGGCCATCGCCAGCCTCGAGGGTGAAGTGGACCGCGCCGGGATGCGTGTTCTCCAGAAGCCACGTCCCGTCGCGCTGCTGCTTGGACCGGAGCAACTCCATCGCCTCGTCCACACGCCGGTCCGGTGGATCCCCACCGGCCCGGAAGTACTCCAGCGCGCGCAGCACATCGTAGTGCCAGCGCGTCGGAAACGAGAACTGGAGATAAGCAGGATCGACCACGTCGCCGGTGCTCTTGCGGCGGAACAATCTCCGTTCGAGGAGGTACTGCTCACCCCGACGGCGAGCCGCGATCGATTCCGCCGAGCCACCGGTGGCGCGCTCGTGCGCCAACAGTCCTTCCAGGACCCTGATGGTCGTGTGGAAGGAGGACCGCACCGAGCCGTTCTCCGCCTCGCAGTTCCACCCGCCGTCGTCGAGCTGCTCCTCGACGAGGCGGGCGACGACCGCATCGACATCCTGATCGAAGTAGGCACCGAGCGCGACAGTCATCCCGTTGATGCACGGCTCCACCTCGCCGCTGAAGAATGGCTGGCCGGCGTGTTCCCACCGGGAGTGTTCCCGGACCTGCGCGACGGCCCGGCGCACCGCCTCATGACGTGGATCGACACCGAAGTCCTGCAGCAGCACGAGAGAGTACGCGGTGGCGGTCCAGGGCTGGCCCACGGGCTGCTCGCCGCTGGCAGATCTCGCCCGCCGCGCGGGAAACAACGCGCCTCCCTCCCACTGCCCGTCCGTGCCCTGCAACGTCAGCAGGCGAGCGCCCCAGCCCTCCGTCGCCACACGCGCGCGCTCGGCCGCGACGACGGCTCCAGGCGCCGCCGCAAGATCGCGGAACACCTGCCACCGAATGGCCGGGTCCGAGTCGAGCAGCCAGTCCAGCACGGTCACGGATCGAGTCTAGAGCCGTTCTCACTTTTCCTGGAGCGGGCGACATTCCCGTCGAACTTTTAATTCCTTAATTGACAACGCCCGGCGCCGCCTGTTAGACTCGTCCCATCTTTTAATTCATTAATAGATTTCACCAGCCCATGGCCCGCCCCCGATCCCCTGCCCTCACCGACGCAGAAGCGCGAGTCATGTCCGTGTTGTGGCGGCAACACACCGCCACCGTCGGCGACGTGGTCGCCGCCCTGAAGAAGAAACGGCCGGTGAGTTACAGCACCGTGCAGACAATCCTCCGGATTCTCGAAACCAAACGCTACGTCAAACATGAGAAGGTGACGCGCGCGTTCGTCTACCGGCCCGTCGTGGACGAACGGGTGGCCCGCCGCCGGGCTTTGAGACATCTCGTCAGCCGGCTGTTCAACGGCTCGCCGAGCTTGCTCGTTCTGAACGTGCTGGACGATGAGGAGATCGATCCGGCGGAGCTGACACGAGTGAAGCAGCTGATCGAACACGCGTAGAGGAGCCCCCGTGGATCACTTGCTCAACTGGCTGTGGCAAGGAAGCGTCGTCGCGTTAGCGACAAGCGTGATCCTCCGGCTCCTCAGCCGCGCCCGTGCGGAATTCCGGTACGTCCTCTGCTGGATCGGGCTCGCCATCGTCTTTACGCTGCCGGTTCTGCCGCTTCTTTCAGCGATCGCTGCTCCCCTTCCTGACGCCGTCGCGGGCACGCTTCCGGCTTCCGGGGTCATCGTTGCGGTGCCGAACGTCTGGTGGACTTCCACGACATTGATCGTGTCTGTCTGGGCGATCTGGTTCGCGGTCCACGGCGTCCGGATCCTGACCGCGCTGGTGGCACTTCGAAAGGCGCGCGGGCGTTGCCTGCCGTTTCCGGTGCAGGAAGAATCCCGGCTCGTCCGATGGAACGACGTGCGCGAGCTGGGACGCCGCACCAGGCTCGTCCTGTCTGACGATGTCAGCGCGGCGGCCGTCCTTGGCAGCGGCTCGCCGATCATTGCCATTGCGCGCGGCTTGATCGGTCATCTCGATCAAGAAGAGCTCGATCGCATCGTGGTCCACGAATGGGCGCACGTCCAGCGCCGGGACGATCTCCTGAATCTGGGTCAGCTCGCGGTCCGCGCGCTGGCTGGCTGGCACCCTGCCGTGTGGTGGCTGAATCGACAACTGCAGATCGAACGCGAATCCGCCTGCGACGAAGCGACGATCGCGTTGACGGGCTGCGCCAAAGGCTACGCCGCGTCTCTGGCAAAGACGGCGGCCCTGTTGCCGGCCCGAAACCGGATGCTAACCGCCGTCGGCGCGCTGTCGTCGCCAGGGTTCCGCAACCGGATCATCCGGATCCTGTCGTACGGCCGACTGGTCTCGAGAACGTGGTCTGCGAGCACCGCGGCGACCGCGGCGCTGGTGCTGTGCGTCCTCGCATTCAGTCTTGCCGGATTTCGTGTGATCGGTCTCGCGGCGCTGGCAACACCGTTCGAACCGCTCGCGATTCTCGAGACGACTCCGACGGATCGCGTGACCCCGGCCGCGCCGTCGCCGGTGCGGCAACGGGCGTCGCCGAATCGACGGACGAAGCCGCCTGCCCCGGGTCAATTGCCGTCGGCGCGAATCACTCGAACGCAGGCTGCCGCGCCTGACGGATTGCCTTCTATCGTGATGACCGCCGGAGAGGCGGCGCACGACGCGGCAGATCGCCCGGCTCCCCCGCCGTCACCGCCAACACTCGCCGCCGTGTCATCCGGCGGCGTGCCGATGGCGCGCGGCGTCACGCTCGACGCACCGCTACTCACAGCGCAGCCGAACGACGCAACTCCCTGGGGCGCGGCGGCAGACACTGGCGTGGCGGTTGGACGAGCATCGCAAAAAGCCGCGGTGGCAACGGCCGGCTTTTTCAGCCGGCTGGGCAAGAAGATCGCCGGATCGTTCTAGAGGCGTGCTCACGCTTCTCGAGCGAGCGACGGACTGGAGTGGGTCAGATGCGAGTGCACCTCGTTAACCCGAGCGATCTGTCCTTCGGGACCGCCGTCATCACGCCGCGATGGCTCTACGTGCTCGCGGCCGCCACACCGGCCCGCTTCGGCGCGCCGCACATCGTCGACGAGACGCTCGATCCGTTCGACCTCGACACCATCCGGCCGGGCGACGTGGTCGGGATTGGCATTCATACGGCGAACGTTCTGCGTGGGTACGAGCTCGGCCGGCTGGCGCGCCGCCGCGGCGCGTTCGTCGTGTTCGGCGGCATTCACGCCACGCTCTTCCCCGATGAGGTCCGCGACCACGGCGACGCGCACGCGGTGGTCAGCGGCGACGGCGATCTCGTCTGGGGCCAGGTGCTCGCCGATTGCGAAACGGGGATGCCGAACCGGCGGTATGAAGGGGGCCGTGTCGAAGGCGAGACGTTCGTCTCCGCTCGCTGGGATCTGTTGCCCGCCGATCGCTACATGTGGGGCTCGGTGCAGACCGTGCGAGGTTGTCCCAAACACTGTTCGTTCTGTTCGGTCTGGCGGACGGACGGCCAAAAGCCTCGTCTCCGGCAAGTCGATGCTGTCGTCGGCGAGATCGTGGCGCTCCGGCGCCAGGGATTCCGATTCATCCTGCTCGCAGACGACAACTTCTATCCGGTCGCGCTGGGCGATCTGGCCGCGGCGGATCGTCGCGCCGACAAGACGCAGCTCGCGAAGCTGACAGCCGTTCGGGAGGAACGATTCGAGCTGATGGCGCAGCTCGAACAGCTGCCGAGCGACATGGTGTTCTACACGCAGATCACGATGGAGGCGGCCGAGGACGTCGAGTTTCTCGCCGCCATGAAGCGCGCCCGGATTCATGGCGCGCTCGTGGGCGTCGAATCGGTGACGCCGGAAGGGTTGAAGGCGGTCTACAAGAACTTCAACTGCGCGGGCGACGCGCTCGTGACCAGGCTGCAGGCGTTCCGCGCGCACGGCGTCCATGTGCTGGGATCGTTCATCTTCGGACTGCCGACGGATACGCCGGCGACGTTCGACGCGACCGCGGAGGTGGCGCAGCGCGCCGGCGTCTCCTTCGCGCAGTTCGTCATGCTGACGCCCTTTCCCGGCACGCTCGATTTCGCGAAGTGGGAACAGAACGCAGCCGGCGGCCCCACGGTCGACGGGGTGCCGCTCACGCGGTACTGGCTCATCCCCTCGGCAAAGAGGCCGAAGGTGTACTCGCCGCATCCGTCGATGCTGCCGGATGAAATCCGGCAGCGCACGCAGGGGGTGTGGGACCGTTTCTACGGTCTCCGCGCGATCTGGGAACGGTCGAGCTGTGTGAAATCGATTCGCTCGCGAATCGCGTTCGTGTTGATCTCGAAGCTCTATCGCCAGATGTACGCGAACACCGGCATCGCGACCGACAGCGCCCGGCAGTCGCGATCGGTCCAGCGCGCACGCGTGCTCGCCAGAGTGGTGCGACGGCTGTTCATGGCTGCGCCAATGCCGCACCTCGAAGAGCCGCGGCTCCGGCCCAGGCGCCTGCCGGCCACGGTGTGCGCCGCATTCATGCTGCTCGGGACGATGGGCTCTGCCCAGTCGCGCGACCAGGCGCGCGCATTTCTCGAGACGTCATTCAACCTTTCCACGACTGATTTCACCCGGCTCGACGCGGGGCAGGTCGTCTCACGGACGCTCGCGGCCACC
>JBLNGH010000044.1:0-14121 GCA_050264575.1 Acidobacteriota bacterium
GCTCCCACGCTCCGGTTTCCTGCTTTTCCTGCGCAACAGCCACGGATGCTCCTCTTGAATCTGCAGACCTGCGGATCTGGGGATCTGGGGCTTTCTAAAAGAACCCCAGGTCCCCGATCCTCAGATCCCCAGATGCTCCGATCTCACCTCTTTGCCACCTTCAGTGGCACTTCCTTGCCCTCGCGGACTTCCATCCCCCTTCCGGTGACGTGGGGATAGTGCAGCCGTTCCTTGCCCTTCATCTTCTCGGCCCATGCGGTGTATTCAACCGGGTCTTTCTTGTAACGCTGCCATGGGCTCTTGTCGTCGGTCGCCTTCAGCTCGTCGACCATGACGATGCACTCGGGGACGGGGCAGACGTCGGCGCACTTGTGACACCCGACGCAGACCTCGTAGTTCACGTCGTACAGACCGTCGTCGGTCGGGTCGAAGCAGGCGTCGGGGCAATCGAGCCAGCAGAGCGTGCACTTGATGCAGAGATCGAAGCGGATGATCGGCCGGTGCGTCTTCGTCGTCCCGCGCTTGAACATCTCGTTGCGTGCCTGCCCGCGCGGACCGATCTCGAAGCTTCTCTTCACGGCCGGGACGACGACTCCGAGATCCTCGAACTCGTGCCACTTCGGCAGCACCGGGAGCGGGTGCGGCCAGTCGATCCCCTGATCCGGATTGACGACCTGGATGTGGCGCAGCGTGGCGTCGTAGGCCTCGCGCGCGGCCGCCGCACGGCGCGCGCCGTCCTGGCCCTTGTCGCGGAGATAGCCCTCGACCGCGTCGATGCTGATGATTCCGGGATCGACCGCGGCGATCGCGCCGAGCACACGCTCGCGCGTGAGATCGTCCTTGAACACCCAGAGCCCCGCCAGGCTGGCGTCGCCTTCGAGCGTCGCCAACCGGTACGGATACGGCTTCTTGCCGACGAACTGGAGCAACTGGGCGGGATCGTGACGGGTCACGACGAGCAGGCAGCCCTTCTCGCGGACCTTCTCGTTGATCGATCGCACGCCGTGCCAGCCCCATGGCTCGACACCCTTGACCATCGTGTCGTCGAGGACGACCGACACGTCCGCCTCGTCGATGTCGAGCTTCGCGCCGCACTCGGCCTCGAGCTCTTCTTCCGCGAGATCGGGCGAGACGAACGCGAAGTACTTGCACGGGATGCCGTTGCGCTCGGGCGAGTCGCTGTACCGCCCGTTCGAGAACGCCACCTTGCCCATGCGGGTGGCGATCATCACGATGTCACTGCCGATGTACTTCCCGAGATTCTTCTGAAAGATGCCGCGGTAGTTGACTTCAACCCGTTTGATCATTGCTGCCCCAGATAAGACTTCGGGAGTCGTTTTACTGAAGCGCGAGCAAAACGACTCCCGAGGCGTGAATCATGACACAAGACGGAGAAAAACCGCCAGATCACCACATCGCCACATCACCACATCAGAGGTTATCCATGAGGCCTCTCGTGAAGGCGATTTCGTCTTCGTTCACGAGATGGCCCATGCCCGGGTAGATGCGCCGCGTGACCGTGGCGCCCATCCGCGCGAACACGTCGGCGCTTTCCAACACGCGGGCCTGCGGCACGTGGGCGTCGACGTCACTGCAGCCCAGGAAGACGGGCGTGCCGCCAAACTGCCCCGGATACGCCCACGTCGTGCCCGGCGGACCAATCAATCCGCCGCTGTAGATGACGACGCCGCCGTACCGGTCGGCATGACTCGCGGCAAACTCCGCGGTCAAACACGCGCCCTGCGAGAACCCCAGCAGGACGATGCGGCCCTTCGGAATCCCGCGCGCCACGAGATCGCCGACGAGCCGTTCGATCGCGGCGAGGCCGGAGGTGATGCCCGGCTCATTTCGCTCGCGTTCGACAAGAAAGCTGAGTGGATACCAGGTCCCGCCGGCGGCGGCCGGTGCGAGGTACGTGAAGTCCGGTCGATCGAACTGCGGCACGAGCGTGAGGATGTTTGCCGGCGCCGCATTGCGGCCGTGAATCATGATCATGACCGCGTGCCCTTCGCCGAGAGGCGCGCCGTCATGGAGAACAGGTTGATCGCGATGCGGATCAGAGTGATTCATAAAATTTGTGATGTGGTGATGTGGTGATGTGACGAGCGCTTGCCAAAATCACCACATCACCACATCACACTTTCAGATATCCACCTTGGGGAGCCCCGCCTCGATCGAGCCTCGGTTGGGCTCTTCCCACGGCGGCAGCTTCAAGGCGCATCCGAGCTTCGACATGTCCTCGTCGACCATGAAACCCGGCTTCACGGTCGCCACCTCGAAGAGCACGCCGCCGGGCTCGCGGAAGTAGATGGACTGGAAATACTGGCGATCCAGCACGGCCGTGACGTTGCAGCCGAGATCGAGCAGTTGCTGCCGCAGGCGCACCTGCTCGTCCGCTTCCGAGATGGCCATCGCGACATGGTGGACGGTGCCCAGGCCATTCTTTGCGGCGCTCGCGTGCTCGTTCGCCACGATCTCGATGGTCTTTCCGGGCTCGTCGCCGTTGACGGTCAGCCGGAGGCGGTCCGTCTGTTCGTCGGTGACCTTGAACCCGAGAATGCGAGTCATGAAATCGACGGTTCGCTCCGGCGACTTCACGACCATCGTCACGCTGTGCAGGCCGCGAATCGCGAGGTCTTCGTCCACGCCGCCTCCGATCCACGGGGCGCGGCGATCGCGATCGCTCGCGACAAGCTCGATCAGCAAACCGGATGGATCCGCAAACGTGATCGACTCCTCGCCGAAGCGCGGCGGATCCTCAGCGACGACGATGTCGTGCTTGCGGAGACGATCGGTCCAGGGCCCGAGCGACCCGGCCGGAACCGAGAACGAGGTCACGCCGATCTGTCCGGCGCCTTTGATGCCGACCGGCACGCCCCAGCCGTGGTACGGGAACGTCGTCCAGATCGTGCCCGGCGTGCCCGCCTCGTTCCCGTAATAGAAGTGATAGACGTTGTGATTGTCGAAGTTGACCGTCTGCTTGACGAGCCGCAGGCCGAGCATGGCGCGATAGAAATCGAGATCGTCCTGGGCGGTGTCGACGGTCGCGGTGACGTGATGGAGTCCAAGAATCATTTCTTTTTCGGGATGCTGAGCGACGTCCAGTCGCTCGTCGCATACAGGCGACAGAGCAGGACGATCTGGCCGACATGATAGGAGATGTGCGTCGTGGCGCGGCAGAGCGCCTCGTGGACCGTCGCGGTCACGCCACGAATCGTGACCCGTTCGCCGAGCTGGACGTCCGTGAGCTTCGCCAGCTCGTCATCCACGATCTGCCAACTGGCCTGCCACATCGCGCGGAGCTCGTCGCGCGCGTAGGTGCGTTCGACGAATTCGCTGTCGCGATCGCGCCACGGCTTCTCGCCGTCCGAGGTCAGGAAGTCGGTGAAGCGCGACCGCAGGTTGCCGCTCACGTGGCGGACGAGCATCGCGATCGAATTCGCGTCCTGGTAGGGCACGCGATTGAGCGCGTCGTCGGGTACCTGCGCCATCGCCTTCTCGGCGAGATCGCGATACCGGTGCAACTCGGTCGTGAAGTGCGCGATCGACGTCTGCTGGGCCATCTCGAGATCTGTCGAGTGTATCGCGTCATCCCGCTTGCCCGATCCGTGCTTTTCTGCCACATTCGAGGATCGTGACCGAAGACCAATCGACGGCGAGCGCCAGCGCGCTCATCACCGACTACGAGGCCTATCTCTTCGGCGAAGGGCGGTGGCTCCGCGCGTGGGAAAAGATGGGCGCGCGGCCGGCCGAACCCGGCGGCGTCCGCGGCTACTCGTTCGTCGTCTGGGCGCCCAATGCCCGCGGTGTCTCCGTCGTGGGCGACTTCAACGGCTGGGACGCGCGGCAACATCCGATGCGGCCCGTCGGTTCGAGCGGACTCTGGGAGACGTTCATCCCGGGTATCGGCGAGGGTGCGCTGTACAAGTTCGCGATCGATCCGCGTCAGGGCCCGTCGTTCGTCAAGGCGGATCCGTTCGCCTTGCTGGCGCAACGGCCGCCCGACACGGCGTCGGTCACCCACCATTTCGGACAGTACGTCTGGCGCGACGAGATTTGGATGACCGCCCGCCGCGAGCGGGGCGTCGCGCTCGATCGGCCGATGGCGGTGTACGAAGTGCACGCGGGCTCCTGGCGGCGAAAGCCGGAGGACGGGAACCGATCGCTGAGCTGGCGCGAGCTCGCCGCCGAGCTGGTGCCGTACGTCGTCCACGAAGGGTTCACGCACATCGAGCTGCTCCCGGTGATGGAGCATCCGTTCGAAGGATCGTGGGGCTATCAGGTCACGGCGTTTTTTGCGCCGTCCAGCCGGTACGGTCCGCCCGACGACTTCAGATATTTCGTCGACGAGTGCCACGCGCACGGGATTGCCGTCATTCTCGACTGGGTGCCGGGGCATTTTCCGAAGGATGCCCACGGACTGGCGATGTTCGACGGCACGGCGCTCTTCGAACACGCCGATCCGCGTCAGGGCGAGCATCGCGACTGGGGCACGCTCATCTTCAATTACGGCCGGCACGAGGTCCGCAACTTTCTGCTCTCGAACGCGCTCTTCTGGCTCGATGAATTTCACGTCGACGGCCTGCGCGTCGACGCGGTCGCGTCGATGCTCTACCTCGACTACTCACGCCAGCCCGGTGAATGGGTGCCCAACCGGTTCGGCGGGCGCGAGAACCTCGAGGCGATCGAGTTCCTGCGCGAGCTGAACGAGCTGACGCACGAGCAATGTCCCGGCTCCATCACGATTGCGGAGGAGTCGACGGCGTTCCCGGCGGTGAGCCGTCCAACGTGGGTCGGCGGGCTCGGGTTCACCTACAAATGGAACATGGGTTGGATGCACGACATCCTGAAATACGTCGGTGCGGATCCCGTGTACCGCCGCTGGGAGCATCAGCACCTGACATTCTCGATGCTCTACGCGTGGAACGAAAACTTCATCCTGCCGTTCTCACACGACGAAGTCGTGCACGGCAAGGGTGCGTTGATGAACAAGCCGCCCGGCGACGCGTGGCAGAAGGCCGCCACGCTCCGAACGCTGTACACCTTCATGTACGCGCACCCCGGCAAGAAGCTGCTGTTCATGGGCAACGAGATCGGCCAGTGGCGAGAATGGAATCACGATTCCTCGATCGACTGGCATCTCCTGGAAAGCCCCCTCCATACCGGGCTCCAATGGTTCGTCGTGGACCTCAACCGTCTGTACCGTGCCGAGCCATCCCTGTTCGAGCTGGATTTCGACCCACCCGGATTCGAGTGGATCGATTGCAACGACAACGAGTCGAGCGTGATCTCGCTCATCCGGCATGCCCGACATCCCGACGACTGGCTCATCGTGGTGCTGAACTGGACGCCTATTGTGAGGCGCGGCTATCGCATCGGCGTGCCGCAGCCCGGCTATTACCAAGAGCTCTTGAACAGCGATGCCGCTGCGTATGGCGGCAGCAATGTCGGCAATGCGGGCGGGCTCCACGCCGAACCCGTTCCCGCTCACGGGCATCCGGCATCTTTGAACCTCACGCTACCGCCGCTTGGTGGCTTGATCTTGAAGCGGCGGTAGTTCGTGAGATTGTCCATCTGAAATCTGCAATCGGGGAATCGGCAATCGTTGATCTGGCAATCGGGAATTCCGGGAATCTGCCATCTATCGGGAATCTGAAATCTATCGCCAATCTTCAATCGGAAATCTATCGGCAATCGGCGGACCTCTGGGATTCCGGATAGATTGAAGATTTCCGATTCTCGATAGATTCGCGATTCTCGATAGACTTCAGATTGCCCGCTTGCCAGACTGCCCGATCTACGATTGCAGATTCCCAGATTTCAGATTTCAGATGGACTCGATCACTCCGACATCTTGAGAATGGCCGCCCACTCTGCTTCACCAACCGGCATTACCGATAGCCGCGGCAGATAGGTCAGCGGGAATTTCGCGAACCGCTTGTCGGCTTTGATCTCGGCGAGCGTCACGGCCCGCGGCAGTGTTTTCACCGGCATCAGATCGACGACGTGCGACTTGCCGGTACGGTCTGCGGGATCCGGATACGCGTTCCCGACCGCCTTTGCGATCCCGACGATCGCCTTCTCGTCGCCGGTGTGATAGTAGAAGACGAGGTCGCCCTTGCGAATCCCGCGCAGGTGCTTCTGCGCCAGCGGATTCCTGACGCCGGTCCAGGTCGTCCCGCCCTCTTTCGCAAACGTCTCGAAGTTGTAATGGCTGGGTTCTTCTTTCACGAGCCACATTGACATGGTTTCTGCTGCCTAGAGCCCGCTCTGCGCGGTTTTCGCAAGCGAGACCACGGGGTCAGGTCTTGTATTGCGACATTCTATGGAGGAACACACGAAAAATGTTGCAATACAACACCTGACCCCGTGGCTGCATGCAAACCGAAACCGCGCTGACACCCCTCCGGCCCCCGCCCGCGCGGGGTGAGACGTGCTGAAGAAGTTGCTCGGGCTCAGGCCTTGGACTTTGCCGCTTTGCGGCGGCCGGTCGCCCGCGGAGGCGCCGGCTGGGTCGAACGCGTGAGGGTGACCTTTTCGCTCAGAAATTTCCTGATGCCGTGCTCGTCGAAATCGATGACCGTGTAGGAGTCATCCGTTTCGGTGATGGTTCCCGTGCCGTAGGTCGGCTGTGACACCCGGTCGCCCTTTGCAAACTTCGCCACGTGAGCCCTTTCTTGTGAATTCGGACGACCCCTGGCGGGGTTCGGACGAGATCGGGGGAGCCTCCCGTTGGCGAAAGTATGACACAAACGAGCCAGAAAGCGGCTTTCCAGCTTTCCGGCTTTCCAGCTCCAACGCTATGATTCCGCTACACCCGGCCTTTCAATATGAGCGTGGCTCGACTCGTCGTCGTTCTGGTGCTGCTGGCGGGCGGAGCGTTCGGATGGATCGGCGCCGCGCAGGAACAGTCGAGGCCGGATCCTGACAAGCGATCGTCGCTCACCCCGGAAAATTTTTCGCCGCTCGGATTTCTCGACCTGCACAATTATGAGCAGGCGTATCCGGCGACTCCGCGACATCCGGCGCTCGTCCGCGCCACGCTCAACAGGTACTGGGTCTTCCGGGGCATCGCCTACCGCGGACGCGTGGCGACGGACGCTGTATGGACATCGCTCGGCCCGGAGACGAGCATCCAGAATCCGGACTCGGGGAGCACGGAGAACGTGTCCGGACGCGTCGCCGCGCTCGCGATCTCGCCGACTTGCCAGGAAGAGGGCCCGTGCCGGCTGTGGGTCGGCGCGGCCGGCGGCGGCGTGTGGCGCACCGACGATGCGATGAACACAGAGGACGTGGGATGGCGCTGGGTCTCACAGGGGCTCGGGACCAACAGCATCGGAAGTCTGACGGTCGACCCGAACGACGAGACCGGCAACACGATCTACGTCGGCACCGGCGAGACGAATACGCCGAACAACTCCGGGGCGGGAACAGGCGTCTACAAATCAGTTGACGGCGGCGATCACTGGACGCGCGTAGCAACGATCATCGTCGATCCCGCCGTCTCGTCGGCGCCGATAGACTTCACGTTCACCCGCGGCATCAGCACCGTCGTCATCGAGCCGGGCAATCCGCAGACGATCTACGTGGCCACGACCACCGCGATGCTGGGCATGACGGCGGTTCGGGGCGGGCAGACGCAGTCGCCGGGATTTCCGCAGCCTCGCGTCGGGTTGTACAAGACGACGAACGGCGGCGCGCAGTGGACGCTGATCTGGGTGCCGCCGCTCGATCCCGTGATTCCCGCGAATCCGAACCTTGGCGCCGGCGTCGGCGACACGATGATCGGCGTGCGTCATGTGAAGCTCGATCCGCGGGACGTGCGCACCGTGTACGCGTCGGCGTGGAACAACGGGATCTTCCGGTCCGCGCCGGGGCTGGAGAACGGCGACGCGTCCTTCAAGCCGGTCTACGGGATCGTCGCCTTGCAGCGGTTCCAGGATCTGGCGATGTTCGATCTGACGGAGAAGAGCGGCCACACGCGAATCTACGCGTACAACGGGACGCTGCGCGTGGAGGATCAGGGGCTCTATCGCGTCGATAACGCGGATGTGCCTGCGTCGGCGCTCGCGACGGTCGGATCGAACGGCCTCCCGGTGAACACCGGCGCCTGGATCAATCTCCCGTCGAACAGCACGTCGCAACCGGGATCGACGAGCCGGCGCCTTTGCAGCACGCAGTGTTTCTACGACCTGGCGGTCGCGGTGCCCGAGAACCAGCCGGACACGGTGGTGCTCGGCGGCGTCGCCACCTCCGATCTCGGCGAGCCGACGATCCGATCGACCAACGCCGGCGAAAGTTTTTTCGGGTTCGGGAATGACGGCCAGAATCCGCGCAACACCAGCCACGTGGATGTGCGCGTTGTCGTCTTTCATCCGAAGAACCCGCGGATCGCCTTCGTCGGGTCCGATGGCGGCATCGTCAGGAACGACGGCGTGTTCGTGAACAATTCAGGCCGCTGTCAACAACTCGTGGGGAACGCGCCGCAATGCCCGCTCGCGCTGAGCGAAGTGCCGCGGCGGCTGTATTTCCTGAACAAGGGGCTGCAGACGCTGCAGTTCTACAACGTCGCGCTCGATCCTCGCGCGCCGCTCACCCGTCTGCTCGGTGGTCTGCAGGACAACAACACGATCTGGCTCGACGGCACCGGCACCGGCAGAGTGTGGAAGGCACTGTTCCCGTTTGGCGACGGCACATCGGCGTCGGGCTTTCATCCGACGCGCGCGGACGTCCTGTTTGCGAGCTTTCAGAGCAACCGTTTCTTCACGAATTTCCGCAACGGCGATCTTTCGCGCTGGGTGCGCACGGATGAACCCATTGTCGCCGCTGGCGAGCGCAACACCGTCACCTCATCGACCGGACGCCAGTTCATCACGTTCGATCAGGTGAACCCGGACACGCAATTCACCGGGTTCCAGCACATCTGGCGCACGCTCGACAACGGCGGCGATCAAGGATTCCTCGAGGCCAACTGCCGGTTCCCCACCGGCGAAGTGGTCAGCGCGACGTGCGGCGATTGGGTGCCGCTCGGTGTCGCGTATCCGTTTGCGGCCGGCTCCGGTCCGAACGATGCGAGCCGTCAGCCCGGCGACCTCACGAGCCCGTTTTACGGCGCCGATCGCGCCGGCGGGATCATCGTCGCCGCCGAGCGGACACCGGGGGACGCCGGGACGCTGTGGGCGGCGACCAACTTCGGCCGTCTCTTCATCAGCAAGAACGCGAACGCCCTCGCCGCAACGGTCGATTTCGTCCGCATCGATACGCCCGCGATGCCGAACCGGTTCGTCACCCGCATCGTCGCCGACCGCGCGAACCCCAACGTCGCGATCGTGTCCTACTCCGGATTCACCACGATTACGCCGGCGACGCCCGGACACATCTTCCGGGCCGTGTACGATCCCGCCACGCGGCGGGCGACCTTCACGCCGCTCGATTTCGATCTCGGCGACATTCCCATCAACACGATCGCGTTCGACGATCGCCGCGGCGATCTGTATGCCGCGACCGACTTCGGACCGCTCGTCCTCCGCGCCGGCTCGACGAACTGGCAGATCGCAGGAATCGGATTCCCCGAGGCGCTCATGGTCGATCTCGAGATGGTCGCCGACCAGCGGATCCTCGTCGCCGCCACGCATGGCTTGGGCATTTACTATCTGACGCTCCCGCCGGCAACGAGATAGGACACTGCTCAGAACCCTGAGGTCCTCCAGGTCCTTCAGGTTCGTGAGTGTCTGAAACCGTGCGGGTCCTTCGGGTTCCCAGGTCATTCACATTTCCGAACCCAGAGGACCTGGAGGACCTCAAGGATCTGGAGGACCGACTCAGAACTTGACAAAGATCCCGACGGTGACGAGCGTCCGCGTCTGAATGCCCGTCGACTTGAAAGCCGTGAAGCCGTCGAGCGCCGGGCCGCTCAGGGTCGACTGACGGCCGGTGGCCGAATCGTTGCTGAACTGAATATTCGGATTTGTGAAGGTCTCGATGAAATCTGCCGGCGAGCCGGGCGTCACGCTTGGTGCCGCGTCGATCAGGAGGCGGCTGTTGGCGGGGCCGATGAGCACGCGGCCGTCGATCCGGAATCCCCAGCGATCGGACATTTGCTTTCGAAGACCGCCGCCCGCGACCCCGACGAACGCCGTACTTTGCTCGAACCGCAGCGTGACCCGATCGGTTTCATGGATCGGCACCGATGATCCCGACTCCGGCGCGATGACGAAGCGGTAGTCGCCTTCGAGCGTCACCGAGGCGACGTCTCCCATGCCCGACAACATTCCGCCGCCGAATGTCACGTACGGCACGAACCCCGTTCCCGTGCCAAAGTGCATGTTCAGGGCGCCGGTGAGCGCAACTTCGCGCGAGGATCCCCCGGCCTCCGCGCGCGTCGCAGCAATGACGACGTTGTCGAGCGGGCCGGTGGAGAAGAGGTCCGCGAAGGCGGTCTCGAAACTTGCGCGCGTGGCTTCGACGGCGCCGCGAAAGTCGTCCGAGAGGTCGCCAGAGCCCGGCAGGACATCGAAGCTGACCTCCGCGGAGAACCGATCGTTCAGGGTCCGTCTCAGACGAACCCCGAATGCGGCCGCGCTCGAGTAGTCGAGACCGAGCGACGCGAGCGCCGCATCGAGCGGCGTGATGCGAGTCTGCAGGTCCTCGTTGACGCGGTTCAGCATCGCGGCGCCGTCGCCAAAAAACCACGATGCGGTGCTTCGACTCGGGAAAATCGGACTGATCGACGGAATGGGCGGGCCGGCGGGTGGGAGCGCGGCGTCGCCGTTCGACGGCGCCGAGCCCCGGGAGAGGCCGCCGTGACCTTCGATTTCCCAGCGGCCGCCGACTGCCTGCTTCGTCACGCTCGCCGCCGGGCCCGCCGCCGCGCGCGGCTCGTCGGACGGCCGCGGGCTGACGCTCTGCCCCAGCGCGAGTGACCGGCAGACGAGCACCGCGCAGACCGCGATTGTCAACTGCTGGCTCATGCAAGGATCTCGTTCGGACGCGCGTCGCGATTATAGGTCGGCGCCGTGGCTCGCAGACGCCGAAGCGTTTCGAGATTCCGCTCGTCGAGCGGATCGAGCACGACCGCGCCGGGCTTCCAGGCGCCCACGGTCTTTCGAGTTTCGATGAGCACTGGAAGGCCCGCCAACCGCGGGTCGCCGAACAGACGGCGGAACGGCTCGACCCCAAGGCAGCCCTCGCCGATGTGCTCGTGCCGATCGACGCGGCTGCCGCACGGCCGCTTCGAATCGTTCGCGTGCAGCACGCGCAGCCGATCGAATCCCACGATCCGGCCAAACGCCGCGAACGTGTCGTCATATCCCTGGTCGCTGACGATGTCGTATCCGGACGCCACGAGGTGACAGGTGTCGAGGCAGACGCCCACGCGCGGCGCGCCGTTCAGATGCTCGATGATCGCCGCAAGGTGCTCGAAGCGATGACCGACGGTCCGTCCCTGTCCCGCGGTGTGTTCGAGCAGGACCATCGACGTCCGCCGCGGCCGCGCGCGAAACGCGCGCCGGATGCCGTCGGCGACCAGGCGCAACGCGTCGCGCTCGGTGCCGGCGGTGCACGTGCCGGGATGGAGGACGACGCCCAGCAGGCCGAGCGCGTGCGCGCGATCCAGCTCGTCAATCAGCGTGGCAATCGACAGATCGCGAAGCGCCGGCGCCGTCGTCGCGAGGTTGACGAGATAGCTGGCGTGGGAGACGACGGGCGCGATGTCCGTCTCGTCCAGCCGGTGCCGGAAGGCGCGGATTTCAGCTTTTTCGAGCGGCCGCGCGACCCAGCGGTTGGCGTTTCTCGTGAAAATCTGCAGCGCTTCGCAGCGGTGAATCCGCGCGCGCTCGATGGCCTTGTCGAGGCCTCCTGCGACAGACATGTGCGCGCCGATACGAAGTGGAGTCAAAACCGTTGCCCGCCGCGGTTCGAAATTGAAAGCCGGGCCCGGGCCCTCCGTGGCCGGACCGGATCTCACGCGGCACGGCCCTTGCACTCGGGGTTCACTCGGCTCCCCCGGGAATTATGACCAGATCTCTCGCCCCCATTGTTATCGCCGTTTCACTCGGAATCGCAGGTCCGGCGGTGCTCGCATCGTCGCCTCAAGTCGCATCCGCGCCACAGCAGGCACAGGACGCGCCGAGACCCGTCTTCAGCGCGACCGTCGCGCGCGTGCCCATCAGCGCCGTCGTCACCGATTCGAGGAACCGGCCGATCAAAACGCTGAAGCGCGACGAGTTCGAAGTACTCGAGAACGGTGCGCCGCGGAAGATTCTCGACTTCAGCGTGAACGACAGCGCGCCGATCGCGCTGGCGATCCTGTTCGACACGAGCGGCAGCATGGGCGTCGGGACGAGCTTCGTCGATGGCAGGGCGATTGTCCGGCACGTTCTCGGATGGATGGGCGAGAACGACGAAGCCGCGCTCTTCACATTTTCCACAAGGCTGCGCGAGGAAGTGCCGTTCACGAGCACGACGAGCGAGATCGATCGGGCCCTGGGCGAGATCGAGCCGCTTGGAATGACGTCGCTCTACGACGCCATCGGGGCGACCGCGGCCGTGCTCGCGACGCGTCCCGCTCGGCGGCAGGCCGTCGTCGTCGTCACCGACGGCATCGATAACGGCAGCGCGCTGACGCCGGACGCGGTGTCCGCAGCCGCCGCGGCCATCGATGTCCCCGTGTACATTCTCGCCGCCGTCGCGCCACTCAATCGTCCCGAGCACAGCGTGCCGCTGTCGCCGATTCTCCTGCCGGCGACGACGCTCGCGGATCTGGCGTCACACACCGGCGGAACCGCGACGCTCGTCAGCGCGCCGGCTCACGCGAGCATCGCCGCGCGTCAACTCGTCGACGACCTCCGTCATCAGTACGTGCTCGCCATCGCGGCGTCGACCGAGCCCGGGTGGTACGCCCTGCGCGTCAATGCCAGACATGGCAAACTGACGGTACGGTCGAGAAGCGGTTACCTGGCGCGGCCCTCCAGCCGCATCGGGTCAGGCTCCGGGTCGTCGAGCCGATAAGGGTTTCATCATGCTGCCAATCCTCGCCGTGTTGATGCTCCTGCTGGGCCTCCAGCAAGCCTCCAGCACTCCCAGCAGCAATACCCCGCAACAGGCCCAGCCGGAGGTCAGCAAAGCCCGGCGCCTGTCCGAAATCCCGGTTGCCGGTCCGATCGTGTTGCCGCTGGAGCTCGTGG
Source organism: Acidobacteriota bacterium (assembly GCA_050264575.1). Lineage (GTDB taxonomy): Bacteria > Acidobacteriota > Vicinamibacteria > Vicinamibacterales > SCN-69-37 > DASQFI01. Next base: position 13,185 of record JBLNGH010000044.1, read on the forward strand.
CCGGCCGTCCGGTCGTGCGGCTCAACGTGAACGGCAAAGGCCCCTACGCATTCCTGGTCTCCACGGGCGCGGCCTCGACGATGATCGACGAGAAGCTCGCCATCGAAGTGCTGAACGCGTTGGCCGAAGACAGGGAAAAAGAAGCCGCGAAGGAAAAGGAGGCCGCGAAGGGAAAGGAAGCGCCGAAGGGAAAGGAAGTCGCGAAGGAAAAAGAGCAGCCGAAGATCGACCCCAAGAAGGGTCCCGTGACGCTCGAGTTCGATCTGGAATCCGGAACGACAAAGCTTTCGAAAGTGCAGATCCTGTCGACGGACATCAGCCAGTACGTCGCGGACGCGGGACTCGCCGGCAGATCGCGCGGCGTCCTGAGTCTGCCGGCGTTCAAGAATCAGCTGGTGACGATCAGCTTCCCGCCGAAATGGCGCCTCACGATCGAGCCGGGCGCGCTGCCCGAGGACGGCACTGACATTTTTCCGCTCGATCCCGACACCGGTGAGCTGCGTGTGACGATGACGATTGCCGATCAGACGTTCCCGGTCCGGGTCGAGCCGCTGATGCCCGGCGGCCTGGTGCTGCCCGAGTCGCTGATGAAGCTCCTCCTGATGGATGGCAAGCCAATCGAGCTGGATCCGATTCACGCCGGCGGTCGGTCGATTCCCGTCAAAGAAGCGCGGCTCGCGAACTCGGCGATGCTGGCGACGTTCGAACTGACATCTCCGGTCGCCCGTTTCATGAGGACCGCCGATGTCGCGACGGTTGGTAGTCAGTCGCTCACCGGTCTCGCGGTCACGTACGATCTCGCCAATCATCGCGCGAAGATCGTCCGGATGCCGCCTCCGGCACCCAAATAAGAGCGCGTGCAACTTAGAACTGAGAACTGAGAACTCAGAACTCAAAGCGCTGGTCACGGGAACCGACTAGGCTGAGCGGCTGAGCT
>JBLNGH010000045.1:0-41609 GCA_050264575.1 Acidobacteriota bacterium
GGCCGCCTCATCATGTCGATTCGCCGTCGAGCGGCCGGAGGACACGGCCGACCGCGCGCGCGAGCGTCTCCCAGCGGCTGGTTTCGGCGCGGAGCTGTTTCCGTCCGCGCGGCGTGAGGCGATAGAACCGCGCGCGGCGATGCGATTCCGAGGTGCCCCAGTAGGCGGCGATCCAGCCCCGATCCTCGATGCGATGGAGCGCCGGGTACAGCGACCCCTGCTCGATCAGCAGCACATCGTCCGACTGCCGCTCGATCCGCTGGGCAATCTCGAGGCCGTGCGCCGGGCCCGCCTGGAGAATGCGCAAGATGAGCATGTCCAGCGTGCCCGCCAGGAGATCGCCGTGGTCCTGCTTCGCCCGCCGCCGCATGGCCGCTCCCGCCTAGAAGTTCTAGGTCAGGACATTCGACGGCGCAAGTGGCCGGCTGGTTGGCCGGAAGCCCTTCGGATCTCGTCTGATGATTTCTACCGGGAGCGCCCGTGGCTGGAGCCCCGGGCATTACGGGTCGCAGTGCGAAGTCACGTCCCCCGACACGGACACCCCGAAAGGGACGGGCGTTGATGTCGTGGTGGCCGACGTTGGAGTGGCCCGATGCGCGTCAGCGATTTCGAGGGCCACGACCTCGGAGGCCACCACGATATCAACGCCAGTCCCTTTCGGTCACGGCATGTACATCGGCACGACAGAACAGGCCGCAGTTGAGGGGAACGCGAGGTTCAGACGATCGTCAGTGCGGGATTGCGGAAGTTGCCGCCGAGGATCGTCAGCGAGTCGGCGCCGAGCCAGTTGTCGATGATCCGCGCGTAGACGCTGCGGAAGTCGGTTTCCCAGGTGACGTCGGCGCTGTTGTTCTCGCACGTCGGATGGCCCGGCTGCAGATGCGCCGCGGTGCCGAAGAGGCCGCCCTGGACGCCGCCGCCGATCGTCATCATCAGGCCGGCGGCGCCGTGATCGGTGCCGCCGCTCACGTTCTCCGAAATGCGGCGACCGAACTCCGAGAACATCACGATGAGCGTGTCGTCGAGCAGGCGCTGATTGCGAAGATCGTTGTAGAACGCGGTGACCGCCGAGTCCAGCGTGCCCATCAGGCCCGCATAACCGGCGTTGGCAGTATTGGTGTTCTGTGTCGCATGCGTGTCGTAGCCGCCGGTCTGAACCCAGAACACCTTCGTGCCGATCCCGCGCGCCATCGCGCCGGCGACGGCGCGCAGCGCCTGCGCAAGAGGGTTATTGGCCGCGTAGACGACGCCGGTCGACGGTTGATAGTTCACGACCGACGCCACCTTGTCGAGCGTCGCGAGGGCCGCCTGCGTGGTGCCGTTGACGAATGCCAGGTGCGGCTTCTCTTCCGGCAGGTGCGACGCGATTCGCGTCATGGCCGTGCGCTCGAACGCCGGATCGTTGGGAAACTGAGCGTTGCCCTGGTTCGGGCTCTGAAACGCGTAGGTCGACGGCGTCTGAATGGCGGGCACGCTGACCCGTTGGCCGATCAGTGAATGCGGCACTTCGCGCGTCGTCGCCCAGCCGGCCAGCGGGTCGACCGGCGACGGCAGCAAATCGAGATACCGGCCCAGCCAGCCGGGACCGGTCGAATTCGCCGGGTTCGCCGTCGACCAGATGTCGGTGCCGAGAAAATGCGAGCGGCTCGAGCTGGGGTATCCGCTGCGCTGGATCAGCGCCAGATGTCCTGCGTCGAAGATTTGCTTGAAACCGACCAGCCTCGGATGGAGCCCGAGCTCCACACCCGATCGATCCATGCCGATCTGAATGACGTTCACGGCCGGCACCGCTTGCGTGAGACGCCGGCTGTAGTAGAACGGGTCGCGATACGGGATGAGCGTGCTCAGCGCGTCGTTGCCGCCCGCCAGATACACCACGACGAGCGTGCGGCTGCGGGCGCCCTGGGCACGGGCGAGATCCGAGAGAAACGCGGGAGCCGCGAAGCCCACCGTAAAGGCCGCCACGCCGTCACGGATGAATTCGCGTCGAGTGAATTTCATCTGGCCTCGTTCACACGAACTGGTAGTCGCCCGAGCCGGTCAGCAGGTGGATCACCCCCGCGGTCTTCACCGCGAGCTGTGCGTCATCACCGGTCCATGTCCCGCCGGCGCGGATGTAGTCGAGCAGCGCGTTCTGCACCTCGGGATCGATCTCGGGCAGCGACAGACGGCCGATCGCGAACTCGAGCAGCGTCTCCGGCGTTTGCCGGGACGCGCGCGCGGCATCCCGCAGCGCAATCCGCTGGTTCGCCGTCAGCGCCGCCGCGAAGTTCATCCGCGCCAGCATGGCGCCCGTCGTGAACCATCCGGGTCCCAGTTCCCAGCCGTTGACGTCCGGCGGCTCGAGGAGCTGCTGACCCATGTTGAGCAGCGGCGTCAACGCCGTGTCCAGGGACGACCCGACGTAGCCGACCTCCTTGAACATCCGGACGACGAACTCGACGGGCCAGCTGTACCGCTGATGGAACCGATCCGGATCCGTGAACTGCGGTGAGAGCAGCACGGCGCGGATCACCGGCTTCATGTTCGTGTCGTTCCGGAGATACACGCCGGCGATGTTGTCGACGAACGCCGGGTCCGGCGTCTCCGTCTCGCTCACAAACCACGTCCAGAGCCGGCGCGCCATGCGCCTGGCCGTTTCCGGATGCGACGCGAGCGCGCTGATGAGATCCAGGCCGTCCTGCATGCCGGCGGCCGCGCTGCGGGCCGGTATCTGCCTGCTGCCGTTGCGGTAGATCGGGAAGCTGAATTCTTTCCCTTCAGCGTCATGCAGCGCCGCGTTGTAGTTGAACGAGTAGAACGCCGACGCGGTGCCGCGCGTGCCCGTCTGCGTCAGATTCCATCCGGTGAAGACGCGGGCCGCCGCGTACACATCGGTCTCGACGTAGTGCTCGACCCCGAACGTGAACAACTCCATCAGCTCGCGGCCGAAGTTCTCCTGCGGCGCGCCCTTGCGGTTCAGCCGTCCGTCGAGCCAGTAGAGCATCGCCGGATCTTTGGCGACCTCGACCAGCAGTTCGCGGAAATTCCCGAGCGCGTACTGACGGAACAGCTCGATCTGCCCTCGCGCGTGCCCGGGATCCTCGGACGGCTTGGCCGCCATCAAGCGCGTCGCGTCCGTCGTGCCCACGGCATCGGAAATCTTGCTGTGCGCGGTGGCGAAGTGGTGGTGCCAGAGGAGCGCCATCCGTTCCTGCAGCGGCGCGGGCGAGTGCACCATGCGGAACAGCCAGCGCTTGCGCGCGTCGTTCAGCACGAGGTTCGGAGAAAATCCGCGTCCTCCGATCGGCACATACTGCGGGCCCGAATCGATCTTGTCGTCGACGTCCGTTTCTGCCGGATCGTAGTTCGTCATCACCGACACGGCGATCGGATACGTGTAACGCGAGAAGCGCTCGCGTTCTTCTTCCGAAACGCCAAATCCGGCGCGGCGGAGCAAGTGCTCCACGAACGGGGAAATCTGCGCCATGTTTGTCGGTCGGGTCTCAGGACGTACCTGGGGAAAGACCCGTTCCCAATCCTACACCCCCACGGGCGATTCGACTCCGAACTTCTTTGTGTTCAGACCTGGACAATGCGACGCGCGTTACAAATGCCGCACGAAGCCAAAAACGTCATCGTCGCGGCGCGCGGCGCCTTGAAAGTACCGCAGCGCGGCGCGTGCGGCGTGCCAGGCGAGCCCGTCGCCCTGCCAGCCGAACGCCATCGCGAAGAAATGGAACGGGTAATTGCGATGCGGGCCGATCCACGGAAGGCCGTCGACCGTCGCAACCACGGGAGCGTCCCAGCCCCAGCCCGCTTGCAGTCCTGAAATCGAGGGATACCGCACCGACAGCTCATACATGAGCTGAGCCGTTCGCTGCCGCAGGACCTTTTCGCGCAGGCGAGTCGGCGCGGGCGCAGACAAGGCGCCGGCAAACAGCGCGCGATCGTCCGGGAGCCATCTCAGCCAATGAGGCGCCGCGCCGGCTTCGGTCAGCACGCTGGTCCGCCGCCCCGCATCGCGCCGCATCGCTGCCGACAGTGGCTCGGTGACCACGAGATACCCGTCGGAACGACGGACGTGGCGCCGGAGCTGCCCGAAAAGAGATCCCGGTTCACCCGTCGCGATCACGATCCCGCGCGTCCGGATGGTCCCGCTCGCGAGGACGACGTCGGCGTACTTTCTGGTGAACCGGGTGCGGCGCACCGGCGAGTGTTCGAAGATCTTCGCCCCGCGGCTCTGCGCGGCGCCGGCCAGACCGAGCGCCGCGCGCACGGGATCGAACAGGAACGCGTCGCGCAGGCGGATTGCGCCCGCCGACTCGGTGCCGATCTCCTGCGCCGCCGGCGCCGCCGACAACCACGGCGCGACGACACCGGCGCTGCGCCTGACCGTCTGCTCCTTTCGCAGCGCGACGGCGTCCTCGGAGGCGCGCGCGTTGATCACGAGCGCCGACTCGGTCACATCCGACTTGGTCGGCAGCTTCTCGAGAGCTGTCGCGAAATCGGCCGCGCTCTTCTGCGCAATCTCCCACGCCGTGCGGGCCACGCGCTTGCCGGCGCTCTCCTCGACCGCCCGGAACGTCGCGTCAGGCTGCGGCAGGATCGCGCCGAGCCCGCCGGCCGTCGAGCCGTCCGCGATCCTGGCGGCCTCGACGAGCATCACGTCGAGACCACCTTGCGCGAGGACGTACGCGGCGGTCGCGCCGGTCAGGCCACCGCCGATGACGACGGCGTCGGCGGTGTGTGTGCCGCGGAATTTTGGATAGGAACGGCGGCGGTTATCGGCGGTGCGTTCGGCCCAGTATCGGCGTCCATAGCCCGGCATCGGCATACAGCATATGACCTCGGGTTTCTTTTTTGCTTTGCTATTTCAAAAAAGAAACCCGAGGTCCTAGACGGTCAGCAAATGCGTCGCAATCTGCACGTAGAGATCGACGGCGCGGTACAGGTCGGCGATCCGAACGTGCTCGTCATCGCTGTGCGCAACGGCGGCGGAGCCGGGCCCGAGAAGCAGCGGCGTGCCCCAGCGATCGAGCCACGGGATATCGGTGGTGAACGAAAACGGAGCGCTCTCGATCCCCGGAACCGTGCCCAGCCGCGACGCCGGAAGCGCCAGCACGTCCTCCACCGACACGAGCGTGCCGGCGTGTGTTTCGATCAGGCTGCGGATCGCCTCGTGCGGACCAACCGTCCGGAACATCAGTTCGGCCTCCGCCGACGGCGGGATGACATTTGGCGCCACGCCGCCTGCGATCGATCCGACGTTGTAGAAGGTGTGCCCGAGATCGGGGTCCCTGGGCCAGGCGATGCCGCGGAGCACGACCAGCGCGTCGATCAGTTTGTCGATCGCCGAGACCCCCAGCTCCGGCAGGCTGGAGTGCGCCGCGCGTCCGGACGCGCGCAGCCGCGCGCGGTACGCGCCGCGTGTCGCCGTGCCGAGCCGGTTGTCCGTCGGCTCGCCGTTGACGAGATACCGGGATCCCGGCGCGACGACGTTCGCGGCCTTGGCGCCGTCGCTGCCGCGCTCTTCGCCGACCACGAACAGCAGGCCGACGCGCGATTCGCCCGACGCGCGCAGGCGCTCGACCGCCGCGATCTGGGCGATGAGCGTCCCCTTCGCGTCGCACGATCCGCGCCCGTACAGCCGATCGCCGGATTCGCGGCTCGGAATGAACGGCGGCACGCAATCGAAGTGCGTGGTCAGCACGACCTGCGGACGGCCGGCCATCGCGATGATGTTGAAGCGGCCGTCGGCGACCGGCTGTTCCGTGACGTCGAACTCCAGATCGCGCAAGGCCGCCGCGATGAAGCGGCCGGCGTCGTGTTCCCGGCCCGTCGTCGAGTCGATGTCCATCAGCTCGCGCGTCAGGCGCAGCTGGGTCAGCGAATCCATGCTTCGAGCTCGGTGCGCGTATCGGTCCGATCGTCGCGATATTTGACAATCACCGGCGTCGCGAGCGACAGGCCCCACTCGCGGCCGGCGCCGACGGTCACCGCGCGCGCGCCGGGCACGACGACGGCGCCCGCGGGGACGACGAGCGGCTGACCACCGTCGGGTTTGATGACGATCCCGCGCGGAAGGTCGTACACCGGCGTCGAGGCCGTGACGACGACGCCCGCGCCGATGACCGCGCGCTCCTTGATCACGGCGCCTTCATAGACGCCCGTATTGCCGCCGACGAGCACGTCGTCTTCGATGATGACGGGCAGCGCGCCGACCGGTTCGATGACGCCGCCAATCTGCGCGCCGGCGCTCAGGTGCACGCGACGGCCGATCTGCGCGCACGATCCCACGAGCGCGTGCGAGTCGATGAGCGTGCCTTCGTCGACGTAGGCGCCGATGTTGACGTACATGGGCGGCATGCACACGACGCTTTTCGCGACGAACGCACCCTCGCGGATCGTCGATCCGCCGGGAACGATCCGGACGCCGGCGTCGACGCCCGGTTTTTTCAGCGGCATCGTGTCCTTGTCGTAGAACGGCCACTTGCCGTGGTCGGCTGAGACGTCGACCGTGTCGCCGAACCTGAATCCGAGCAGAATCCCCTGCTTGACCCACGTGTTGACGCGCCAGCCGGTGGGCGCGGACGAATCGCGATCGGCCGCGCGGATCTCGCCGCGTCCGAGGCCGCGCTGCAACGCAAAGAACGCGTCGCGCGCCGCGGCTTTATCCGCGCGCTCGCCCTGGGCGAAGAGCGACGCTATCGTCTGTTGGAGAGACATGGCGGCAGATGTAGGGGCGGGCTTCAGCCCGCCCAGTCTGCCGGCCCTAACCACCTCCGCTAAGGCTACGGTGTTCCGCCGTAGCTTCAGCGAAGGCGGAAGGACCGGCCTACACCTGAGTCACAACCGGGAGCCCGAACTCCCTGAGCGCGTCGAGAACCTTTTCTTGCGCGGCGGGACGCGGCGGCACCATCGGCAACCGGTAGATGAGCTCGCACAGGCCCATCGCGGCCATCGCGAATTTCACGGGACCGGGATTTGACTCGACGAAGTTCACCTGCATGAGCGGCAGCAGCTTCTGGTGCCATCGCCGGGCCGTCGCAAAGTCGCCGCGCTCGGCCGCTTCGACCATCTGCGCCATTTCTGCCGGCACTTCGTTCGACGCCACCGAGATGATGCCGCGTCCGCCGATGGCCATCAGCGGCACCGTAATCGCGTCGTCGCCCGACAGAACGATGAAGTCCGCGGGAACGCTGCGGCAGACTTCCGCCATCTGCGTGATGTTCCCGGAGGCTTCCTTGACGCCGACGATGTTCGGAATCGTGGCGAGGCGCGCGAGCGTGGCGGGATCCACGTTGCACCCGGTCCGCCCCGGCACGTTGTAGACGATGATCGGCAGCGACGTGCTGTCGGCGATCGCCTTGAAGTGCTGATACAACCCTTCCGGTGTCGGCTTGTTGTAGTAGGGCGTCACCGACAGCAGGCCCTGCGCGCCGGCATCCTGCATGTCGCGCGCCGCATGCCGGACCTCACGCGTGTCGTAGCCGCCGGCCCCCGCCAGCACGAGCGCGCGCCCGGCGGCTTCCTCCACGACCAGCTCGACGACCCGGCGGCGCTCGCGCTCGTTGAGCGTCGGCGTTTCACCGGTCGTCCCGCACGGCACCAGAAAGTGGACGCCGGCGTCGACCTGCCGCTTGGCGAGACGACGAACAGCAGCTTCGTCGAGGTCTCCCGACGAGGTGAACGGTGTGATGAGTGCGGTTCCTACGCCCGTAAACGTTTCGCGCATGGCTTCCAATCTACATTCTGAAATCTAGAATCTGCAATCTGATCGGCGAACCGGAGAATCTCGAATCTCCAACTCGGAGTATTTCCGGGCTTACAGATTGCCAGATTGTCTGATTCCGCGATCAGATTACAGATTCTAGACTCCAGATTTCAGGTTCTCCAACATGTCTTGCATCGAGAACCACCCCTGGCGCCCCTTCAGCCATTTGGCCGCCTGAAGCGCGCCGTGAGCGAAAACGGAGCGATCGCGGACTTCGTGCACGAGCGTCATCGTTTCTGCCGGCGCGTCGAAGCCGACCGCGTGGGTGCCGGGGATCGAACCCGCGCGGGTCGACGACACGTCGATCGCACGCGAGTAGCCCGCCTGCTCCATCGCCGCTTTCAGCATCAGGGCCGTTCCGGACGGGGCGTCCTTCTTGGCGGCGTGATGGGACTCGTGAATCCAGGCGCCGACGTCGGCGACGGCGGCGAATCGCTGCGCGGCCGCTTCGGCGACCGCGCGGAAGACGGCCATCCCGATCGAAAAGTTTGCCGCCGCCAGGACTCCGATGCCGTCGCGCGCCGCCAGCTCACGCAAGGCCGGCTCGTCGCGCTGCCAGCCGGTCGTGCCAATCACCATGTTGACCTTGCGTGCGGCAAGCCGGCGAAAGGTTCCGACGACGGCCTCCGGCTGCGTGAAGTCGATGGCCACGTCGACATGGCCGAAGTGCGGGGCGCTGACGCCTTCCAGTCCGCTGCGGCTCGTCACGATGCCGGCGATTTCGCAGTCGTAGGCGGAGGCCAGGCGCTCGACGAGCTGCCCCATCCGGCCGTGACCTATTAATAGCAGACTTAGCACGACTCGTCCTCGCGTCTAGCTCTTCTTCTTCAATGCTCGCGGGGCCCCACCCCGCTCGCACGCGCTCTGGCCTCCGCCGCGGCTTCGGCCAAGCTCGCCGAAGCGCCTTCGGCGCGAAGGCGGCTGGCGCTCGCAGGCTCGCTATCCTCGCGCGGGCCGCGGCCGCTCGCACAGAACCGATCGTGCACTCTTCGCAAGACGGTCTCGAGATCTTTTTCGTTGATGACCAGCGTGATGTTCCGCCGCGCCGCGGCCTGCGAAAGCATTCGAATCGGCACCCCGCCGATGGCTTCGAGCAGATGGCCGACGAACGACGGATCGTTCTGCAATCCGTCGCCGACGGCGCAGACGATCGCCATGTTGGATTCGTGCGTGACTTCGGCGACCGCTTCGAGCGCGGCGACGATTTCCGGCAGATGCCGGGCGTCATCGACGGTCACCGAGACGCTGACCTCGGAGGTCGTCACGACGTCGACCGACGTTCCCTGATCCTCGAACACCTCGAAGATCCGTTTCAGGAAGCCGTGCGAATCGAGCATGCGCGTCGACGTGATGTCGACGACGGTCACGCCTTTCTTCGATGCGACCGCGGTGAGCGGACGATCGGACGGCGGCCGATCGCGCGTGATGAGCGTCCCGATCGGATCCTGCGGCCGCGTCGAATTCAGGATTCGGACCGGGATGTTCTTGCCGACGGCCGGCTGAATCGTCGCCGGGTGCAGCACTTTCGCGCCGAAATACGCCAGCTCCGATGCCTCCGCGAACGAGAGGTGCGGCACGACCTGCACGTTGGGCACGAGGCGCGGATCGGCGGTGAGCATGCCGTCGACGTCCGTCCAGATTTGAATCTCCGACGCGCCCAGACAGGCGCCGACGATCGACGCCGAGTAATCCGACCCGCCGCGTCCCAGCGTCGTCGTCACGCCCTGACGCGTCGCGCCGACGAACCCGCCGACGACGGGAATCCGGCGCGAGGCGAGCAGCGGGTCCACGATCCGGGTCAAGGCCGTCGTCGTGTCCGGCACCAGCGGCGCGGCGGCGACGTGCGCATCCGACGTCACCATGACGCGCCTCGCATCCACCCAGCTCGACGCGAGGCCCTGCGACGTCAACGCGCCCGCGACGATCCGGCTGCTGGCGATCTCGCCGGTGGCCGCAATCGCGTCCAGCCATCGCGGCGTGACCTCGCGAAGCACGCCGAGCGCGCCGACGATGCGCTCGAGCTCGTCGAAGGCGTCGCGAATGAAGCGATCGACCTGTTGCCGTTCGTCAGGCTGGGTCACGACACCAGCGACTTCGAGATGCCTCGCGGACAACGCGCGAAGGTGATCGTGCGCGCCGTCGATGTCGCCGGCGCCTGCCTGCGCCGCGATGCCGAGCAGCCGATCGGTCGCGCCCGCGAGCGCGGAGACGACGACGACCGGCCCCCGCCAGTCAGGACTCTCGGGCTGGATGGCGACCTGCCGCGCCGCGCGGACGATCGCGATGACGCGCTCGATCGCCGCGCGATCCGCCACCGAAGTCCCGCCGAACTTCATGACGATCATGGGAGCAGCCTGAAGGAGCGCCCGCGGCTCGCGCGAGGATAGCGAGTCTGCGAGCGCCGGCGCGCGCGCGAGCGGGGGTGGGGCCCCGCGAGCTGTGAAAAAAGATGACACGTCAGCCGGGAAGACCCAGTCACAGGAGCCCCTCCGCGTGCATCAGTTCCGCATTGAGAATCGACGCGCCGGCGGCGCCGCGGATCGTGTTGTGCCCGAGCGCCACGAACTTGTGCGTGAGCACCGGACACGCGCGGATCCGGCCGACGGAGACCGTCATGCCGTCGCCGAGATGCGCATCGAGCCGCGGCTGGGGGCGCGTGTCCTCCGCCCGCACGAGGAGTGGAGGATTGGGAGCCGACGGCAACTGCAGATCCTGAGGACGGCCGCGAAACGATCGCATCGCCGCTTCGGCCGCCTCGGGCGCCGGGCGCGATTCGAGATCGACCGACGCGACGATCGTGTGGCCGTCAACGACCGGCACGCGAGTGACCGACGCGCTGACGATCGCCGGATGCGGCGCGCGTCCTCCGTCGGTTCCGAGTATCTTGAGCGTCTCGGTCTCGATTTTTTCTTCTTCGCCGCCGCCGATGAACGGGATGATGTTCCCGAGGATGTCGAGCGAGGCGACACCGGGATAACCCGCCCCCGACACCGCCTGCAGCGTCGTCACCATCACCCGCCGGAGGCCGAACTGCCGAAGCGGCGCCAGGGCCATCGCCAGGACCACTGCAGCGCAGTTGGGATTCGTGACGATCGCGCCGGTCCAGCCCCGGGCGCGGCGCTGCTCGGCGAGGATGCACAAATGGTCGGCGTTGATCTCGGGAATGAGCAGCGGCACCAGGGGATCCATCCGGTGGCTGCGGGCGTTGCTCAGCACGACGTGTCCGGCAGCCGCAAACTGATGTTCCAGCTCGTCGGCCGCCTTCGCATCGAGCGCCGAGAACACCACTTTCGGTCCCGTGCCCGGCTCGCATGGATCGACCCGGACGGCTTTGCACGGATCCGGCATCGGATCCGGGAGCCGCCACGGCGCAGCGTCGGCGTACGGCTTGCCGACCGATCGTTCACTCGCCGCGAGCCACGACACCGTGAACCAGGGATGAGCGGCGAGCCGCGACACGAACTGCTGCCCGACCATGCCGGTCGCGCCCAGGACACCGACCTCGATTTGTTTTTGTGACATGCACGTCCTGACAGGACGTCACGATCGTAGCTGAAAAGGACCTCGGGTTTCGTTTTCAAAGAACGTAAAACGAAACCCGAGGTCTAGAAGCTCAGGCCCATCCCGAAGTTGATACGGCGAACGCCGGCGACTGACGTCGGCTGCAGGAAGAACGGCGACGTCATGACCCCGCTGTACCCGGTGTAGTTCGCGTGGTTCGTGATGTTCGAGATCTCCACGTTGAACGACAACCGGTAGCGCGGCTGCGCCTGCGCGGCCATCGTCGTCACCGAGAGCCCGCCGGCCCCTCCGTCACGAATCATGATCCCGGGACCGCCTGCGGCGATTTGACGCTTGCCCAGACCGATCCAATAGCTGAAGAACGCGAATGAGTTCCATTGTCCGGACGTTCGCGCGGTGTTGCGCCCGACGCCCGCCGGGCGATCGTTGAAGATCAAATCGCCGTTGTCGTCGAAGCCGGTGCGGATCGTGATCGGCGGCGCCGTCGAGGACGACAGGCTGATGTTGGCGCTGAAGTTCCGGATCATGCCGCTGTTGAACGAGATGTTGCCCCGATGGCGCACGTCGTTGCTCGTCGGGCCCCAGTCGAACGCGAGAAGTCCGGCGGCCGGCGTGGCGAAGGGCCCATCCGTATTGTTCCTGGCGCGGGCATAGCTATACGAGCCGTAGACGCCGAGGTTGCGCTTCCAGTCGAAGAACCGCGTGTTGTTGGGCGTCGGCGTGAAGAAACTGAGATTCGCGTTGATCGATCCCGATCGGGTGCGCGAGGTGGCGTCGGACACGGTCTCGATGACGTTCGCGAACGCCGGATCCGGTCGAACGCCTGCGATCGGCGCGTTCAGGTTCAGGCCTCTGAGCAGGTTGCCGCCCCGAATGTCGGCAAACGTCCCGCCGATCGAGAACTTGCTGGTGATCGTCTGCTGAACGCCGGCGCTTACCCGCGTCGTCCGTCCCATGTAGAGATCGTCACCGAGCAGATACCGATTCGTCGCCGGGATCACGCCCTCCTCTCGTGGATCGGGAAACGACGGATCGATGATGTTCACTTCCTGCTGGCGGAATCCGTCCACGCGGAGTGTCTGCTCGATTGTGCCCGTCGTCAGCCAGTCGTAGAAGATGCCCCAGCTCGCGCGCAGCGTGGTTTTGCCGTTCTTGAACGGCGCCCAGGTCACGCCAATCCGCGGGGCGAAATTCAGGTAGTCGTCGAGCCGCGTCTGCGCCTCGTACCGGAGTCCCGGCGTGATCGTCAGATTCTTCCGGAGCTTGATGTCGTCCTGGATGTAGAGGCCGCCCTGCAGGTGGAAGTATTTGATCAGCGGATCGCCGATCCGACGCGTGAAGCTTCGCGGACGCCCTTCGTCGTAGGCCTCCTGATTCTCGAACGTGTACGTGCCGAAGTAGTTCGTCGCATCGTCCGAGCGGTACCAGCCGCCGTCGAGCAGCACGCCCGATCGCACCGAGTGCTTGCCGCGCACGTAGTCGAGGTCCGAGGCGAGCGAGAACGTCCGCGTTTTCCTGCCGCCGGCGCGCTGCGCGCCGCCGCTCGTGCGCGTGTCGGTGATGACGATCGTGGGCGCCTCGAGCGAGGAGTGGGATTCGCCGTTCCCAATCGACAGGAAGAAACGGGTGTTGGTGAAGAACCGGCGTCCGAGCGGCCCGGCTTCCTGGACCCGCATCGAAAACGTCCGGTTTTCAGTCGAGTACGCGCGCTCCGGCAGATCGTACGTGCCCACGCCGTTGTTCTCCGACGTGAACCGGTTGAAATTGAAGCCCGTTCGCAGCGTTTGATCTTTGGTGAGGGCGTAGTCGAACAGTCCCGAGACGAACAGGGAGTCGTTCGGCTGGCGCAGGTTGACGTGCTCGACGCGGTTGCCGACCGGCGTGCCGACCGTCAGAAGCGGCGTCGAGTACGAGTTGTTGCCCTGGAAGTTGACGGAGAACGAGCTGCGATCCTTCAGGATCGTGCCGCCGAGATTCCCGCCCCAGTTCTTGCTCTGAGCAGGTCCTTTCTCGCCCACGAGCGGATTCTTGCCGTCCATCGAGCTGTCGTAGAAGCCGAGTCGTGTGCTCGCACGGAGCGGGCCGATCCCCGGCTGCGTGATGATGTCGATGAAGAGGCCGCCGGCGCTGTGGTTCTCCGCGGCGAACTGATCGCGGGAGATCCGGACCATCTTGATTTGCGCTTTCGGCGGCAGCTGCTGACCCTCGAAGCTGTCGACGCGCATCACGGCACCGAGCCCGGCCATGTCCTCGAGCTGCCGTTTGAGCTCCGCGGGATCCTCGGACAGCGCTTCTATCTGCTCGCGCGTGAGAACCGTGCCGAACGTCAGGCTGCGATCGGCCGCGGCCTCCTGCCGATCGCGGCCCACCGTGACGGTGTCCTCCATCTTCTTGAGCGGCAGCATCAGGATGTGCTTGTTGTCGCCGGCGCGAATCCGGACGTCGCGCAGCAGCCCGATCTCGAAGCCGGGGAATTCACCCTGGATGGCGTACCGGCCAGGCCTCAGCCGGTCGAACGTCGCCAACCCCTGGTCCGACGCCTTGACGGGCGCGATCGTCACGCCCTTGGTGGCGCTCTCGGTGCCGACGACCGTCACGGTGGCGCCCTGCAGCACGCCTCCGGTCGGATCGACGACGGTCACGAGCAGCCGGCCATCGCGCGCCGGCGTCTGCGCGGCGACGCGCGCAGGGCCCGCGACGAGCACGATCGCGGCAAGGACAGCAACAGCGGATGTCTTCAGCGCCACAGCGCGATCTCCTGATTCGATGGCTACTTCACCGGTTCGAATCTTCTTGGATCGATCTTCTGGTTGAGCCTGAAGGCGTCGAAGTTCGTTTCTTCGACCGTGTCGGCGCCGATGGCGCGGCGGAGCCTGAACGGAAACATCACGCCGTTCCCGGCATCCCGGTAGTCCGCGTAGTAGATCCGGTGCTCGACGAGCTTCGCCTGTGTTTTCCTGCGCAGGTCCGCGACGTCCTTCGCGTACTTGTCCGTCTCTTCCTTGCTTGCCGTCGCCGGAGGCGCCGGCGGGCCTTCCACGACGACGGTTCCCGGCGCGAGCGTCTCCGGCTTCGGCGCCGGTTGACCCGGCGCCGTCACGACGACGTTCGACGGCGGCGCCTGCCAGCTCACCATGATGGGCTGGTGCGACTGGCTGTTGATGAACAAGCGCGCGGAGAAGTTCGACCCGTCGGGCCCTTTGACCTCGAGGACGTCCGCCTTTCCCTGCGGCGCTTCGGCCTGTCCGGCGCGGCTGAACGCCAGCGGATAACTCGGGAACGACGCCGCGAACATGCCGAGCGTCAGCTTCGCGAAATCCTGTTTCACGGTGTTGACGCGCGCACGGCGCGGATCGACTGGTGGACCGCCTCCGCGTGCCGGAGCGCCGCTGACTGGCGGCGGCGCGCCGGCCCGGCCAGCTTCAGCCGCAGCGGGGGGCGCCGCAGCCACGGGCGGCGCAGCGCCCTCCCGGCCGGGTCCCGGCGGCGGCCCGCCCGCCCGGGGCGGCGGCGGAGGCGGAATCTGGATGAGCTGATCCCCGTTGAATCCGCTCGACGTCGGATCGCTTTCCTGCGCGGGAATCTCGTCCTTGCGAACGTACTTGTCCGGCAATTCGCACGCGATCTCGAACTCGATCGGCACGAGGTTGTTTCCGCGAACCTGCCGCGTGCGTCCGGTGGCAACGAACGACTTAATAGCGGCGAGCTTTGACTCACCGCCGAGGGCCTCGCGCGCCGCCGCAAGAATGGCCGCCGCATCCTTGTCCTGACTTTGGACCGGTGCTCGATCGGCGTGAACGACGATCCCCGCAAGACAGACCGCTGCCACGAACTGTCCGAAATCGCGCATCGAGACCCTCTCCGCCGGCCCGCGGACAAATTCAGATCGACCGCGTTGTGAATGTTTCCTTAGACGAAGTAAGACACCGGTTGGCTAGGTGTTGCGCGTGCACCCGTAGAAAAATCGTGCAGAACACTACGGAGGAGTAGAGAAAATTGGTAATCGGTAATCGTGTAATGGAAAGGCTCATGTCCGAAGAGCGTCAGTCAGTAGGACTCTTTGGACACGATGCTTTTGGCAGCCGTTGGCAGCCATTACACAATTACCCATTACCCATTACCCATTCACCGCGGCGTAGAGTTCTTGTAGTCCGCCGCGTCAGTTCGTGCGCAGCACGATCGTCGGATCGACTCGCGCCGCGCGGCGGGCCGGCCACCAGGACGCGAGCGCCGTTGAACCGAAGAGCACGGCTCCCACGGCAACCCAGATCACCGGGTCGACCGGTTCGACGCCAAAGAACTCACGGCTGACGATCTGCGCGAGCCACGCTGACAGCGCAATCCCGATCACCATGCCGATCACCGCGAGGGTGAGCGCCTGCCGCATCACCATGCGCGAAATCTGCGGCCGGCCGGCGCCGAGCGCCAGACGCACGCCGATTTCCGGCAGCCGCAAGCGGGTCGTGAACGCCATCAGACCGTAAATCCCTGCCGCCATCAGGCCGAGTGCAATCGCCGCGAAGGTCCCGAGCAGCCGCGATGTCAGCCTCGGCAAGCCGAACGATTCGTCGACAACTTCCTCCATCGTCCGCATCGATCCAATCGCGAGACTCTTGTCGAGCGTCGAGATCGTCGATCGAATGGCGGATGCCAGGTCGGTCGGATCATTCGCCGACCGCACCAGGATGCTCATGCGCGCCTGCGGCTCCTGCAGGTCGTGAAGGTAGATCTCGGGAATGGGGCGCTCCTGCAGCGACTCGTTGTAGGTATCGGCGACGACCCCGACGATTTCGATCCACGGGCTGAGCAGGACTCGAATCCGGCGTCCGACGGGATTCTCGTCCGGCCAGAAGCGTCGCGCCATGACCTGGTTGATGACGGCAACGGGCGGCGGCTGCGGTCGATCGTAGCCATCCGGCCGGGGCTGCTGCGGGAACCATCGAATGATGGGCACAGCGAATCGCGCGTCTGAGGGACGGAATGTCCGGCCGCGGATGACGGGAATTCCCATCGTCCTGAAATACTCCGCGCTGACGATGCGGTATCGGGCCGACTCGTCATTTCCGGGTGGCGGATCGGGTCGGCCCTCGATGGCGATTGAGATCCCTGAGTGTCCCCCCGCAATCGGCACGGAGTTGGTGGCGGCGGACGCGACGACGCCCGGGATCGCCGCCGTGCGGGTGACGAGATCGTCGAAGAACGCGCGCTGCTGAACCGCGCCTGGATAGCGCGCGCCCGGCAGCTCCAGATCGATCGCAAGAATTCCATCCGTCGTGTAGCCAGGACGGACGCGTTCGAGCGCGATGAGCGCGCGCATCATGAGGCCGGCGCCAAGGACGAGCACGAGCGTCAGCGCGACCTGGCCGATCACGAGCGTCCGCCTCAGCCGCGGATGCCCCATGGACAGAAACGTCCGCTGTCCCTGCTTCAGGACCGTGGCGAGATTGAAGTGCCGTGTCTGAACGACCGGCGCAAGCCCGAAGAGCACTCCGGTCAGGAGCGTCGCCGCCAGCGCGAAGATCAGAACGGTGGCATCGATGCTGACGCGATCGAGCGGCAATAGCTCGCGCGGAACGATTCGCGGCAGCGCGCCGACCAGGATCACCGCACCGGCGACACCCAATGCGGAGCCAGCCGACGCCAGCAGGAAGCTTTCCGCCAGCAGCTGCCGCGCGATGCCCAACCACCCCGCGCCAAGCGCCAGCCGGACGCCAATCTCTCGACCGCGGGCGAGGTTGCGCGCGAGGAGCAGGCCGGCCACGTTGCTGCAGCCGATGAACAACAGGCACGCGACCGCGCCGAAGAGAAGCAGCAGCGACGGCCGCACCCCTGCTGCCAAATCTTTCTGCAAACCGACGACCGTCGCGTCGTGGCCGCGATTGAGCTCGGGCAAATCAGCGCGAAGGCTCTCGGCGACGCGAGACATGTCGGCTCTCGCCTGTTCGAGCGTGACTTCCGGCTTGAGCCGCGCCAGCACGTACAGGTAGTGGCGGCCCCGGTAGAGCTGAATCGGCTCGGCGATGGGCGACCAGAAATCCGATTGCGCCGCCGATGGCAGCAGCGGAAAGTGGAACCCCTCCGGCATGACGCCGACGACCTGAAATGGCTGATCGTTGAGCCGAATGGTGCGCCCGAGGATGTCTGACGAGGCGCCAAATCGCTGGCGCCAGACACGGTGGCTGAGAATGACGACCTGGCCGCGTCCGGGCGCATCTTCGTCGGCTCGGAACGCGCGGCCGATGGCCGGCTGCACGCCCATCACGCCGAAGAAGCCCGACGTGACGCGCGCGCCCTGCAACGCCACCGGATCGCCGGCACCGGTCAACGTCGCGCCGCCGTACACGAGGGCGGCCATCCGCTCGAAGACACGATTCCGTTCCTGCCAGATCGGAAACTCGTGGCCGCCGACGGCGTTCCGCGTGACGTGATCCTCGGGCCGCACCTCAAAGACGATCACAATCCGCCCGGGATCGCCGAACGGCAGCGGGCGGATGAGCGCGGCGTTGACCACGCTGAAGACCGAGGTCGCGGCGCCGATCGTCACCGCCATGAGCAGCATGACCGCGAGACTGAGGCCCGGCGATCGACGGACGAAATGAAACGCGTCGCGGATGTTCGCGGTCGCGCCGGTGAAAAGTAATCGCGGCCCGGAAGCAATTGCACGCGCAAGGCCGCGTTCGCGCCAAACGGACCTGGCGAGATCGGTGACAGCACGCCGCCAGAAGGCTGCGCGCGCTCGCCATCCTTTCTTCCCGGCGATCAGCCGCTGCGCGTGAAAGAACTCCGCCATCTCGTCGCCGAATCGATCGCGAAACGATCGCGGGTAGAGCCGAAGCACGGCACGATACGCGCGGTCGGTGAGGTCGGTCGGCGCGCGCCCGGTCCTCATCGGATGACTCGCTTGACCCGCGCCACATCGATGACGTCGGCGAGCCGCCGCGTCTCGAGCTCGAGGGCGCGCCGCCCGGCCGTCGTGATCCGGTAATAGCGCCGCCGCGGATCCTTCGAATCGTCCTTCGGACCCGACTCGACGTCCTCGATGAGCCGGGTCTCGAGCAATCGCTTGATCGCGCCGTACAACGTGCCGGGACCCAGGCGGACGCGGCCGCCCGTGAACTCTTCGACCTGCTCGGCGATTCCCAACCCGTGCCGGTCGCGGTCCACCAGCGCGAGCAGGAGGTGCATCACTATCGGCGTCATGAAAGTATCGTCACCTGATATATCGCGTGACGATACTTGGTGTCAACCTGTCAATCTGAAATGTAGAATCGGGAAATCTGCAATCTTGATCGGCAAATCTGGCAACCTGGTAATCTCAAATCTATCGGGAATCTGACATCTATCGGGAATCTGAAATCCATCAGGAATCTGAAATCGAGCGGCTGACCGATTTCTGTAGATTCCAGATTCCCGATAGATTCGCCAGTAGATTCCCCGATTCCCCGATTCCCCGATAGATTCCCCGATTCCCCGATAGATTCCCCGATTCCCGACTACCGATTGCAGTCCAGATTGCAGATTCCCCGATTTCACTTTTCAGATTGACAGGTCCTTTCCTCAAAATCCGAACCTTGCCCCGATTTCGACTTTGCGCGGATTGAGGACGTTGGTCGGCAGACCGAAGAACGGCGACGTGAGGACGCCGCTGTAGCCGATGTAGTTGCGGTGATTGGTGATGTTCTGGGCGGACGCGTAGAACTCGACGCGGAAGCGCTTGTCGGCCGCGCCGCCGCCAAGCGCGCCGGGCATTCCGCCGCCGCCGCCGGACCCGATCATGACGACCGTCTGACCGCCGCCAGGCCCGGCGTTCTGCGGACGCTGGCCGAAGCCGATTGCGTACGAGAATCGCAGCCCGATATCCCACTGCGCGGCCGTACGGGCAGAGTTGCGCGTCGTGCCACGCGGTCGATCGTTGAACAATCCATCGCCGTTTGCGTCCGCGCCGGTCGTGACGTTGTAGGGCGTGCCGGACTGCGCGCGGAAGTTCATGCTGACGCCGAGATTCCTGATCGGCTGCATGCTGAACATCCCGCCAGCCCGGTGCGTCGGCGCCGACGGTCCCCACTCGGCCTCGAGATCATCACCATCGGCGGGCAGACCGAACGGACCCGTGGTGTTGGTCTCGCTCGACGCCAGCGTGTAGTTGGCATGGAAGAACGTCTGCCGCCAGTTCAGCAGCATCAGGTTCGTTCCGATGTTCAGCGACTGCGCGCGCGCATTGGCGTCGCTCCGCACTTCGACGACGTTGCTGAATTGCGGATCGGGGCGGACGCCGTTCACAGGCGCGTTGCGGTTGCGGCCGCGAAACAGCGACATCCCCCGCCGATACGAGTAGCTGACATTCAGCCGCAGTGCCGGCGTCAGCGCTTGATCCACGCCGATGTTGGCGCCGAGACTCGCCGGCAGCACGAGACCGTCGGCCAGGAGGTACCGATTGGTCGGCGGCGTGATGCCGTCGACGCCAGGATCGGGATAGGACGGATTGAGAATATTCAGCTCCTGCTGCCGATACCCGTCCACGCGAAGCGTCTGCTCGTAGACGCTCGTGGCGAGCCAGTCGGAGAAATATCCCACGCCGCCGCGGAACGTGGTCTTTCCGCTCTTCCATGGCGACCAGGTCAGGCTCGCGCGCGGCGAGAAGTTCTGGACGTCCGACACATGCGTTTGCGCCTCGTACCGGAGCCCGTAACTCAGCATGAGGCTTCTCGCGAACCGATAGTCGTCCTGCACGTACATGCCGACCTGCACGTTGTTGTAGGTGACATCGGGATCGCCGACACGACGGGTGTAGGTCGACGCCCGTCCCGCTTCATAGTCGTCGAGATTCGCGAACGTGAACGTCCCGAGGTAGTTCGAGAACTCGTCGGAACGATATCGCCCGCCCTCGAGCAGGATGCCCGTGCGGAACGCGTGCACGCCGCGAACGTAGTCGAGATCGCTTGCCGCCTCGAACTCGACGGCGTCGCGGCCTCCCGCCTGCTGCGCGCCGCCGCTGGTAAACGAATCCAGCACGCGGATCGTCGGCGCCTGGATCACCGATCGGCTCTCGGATTCGGTCCACCGCACCTGCAGCCGGGACTCCGTGAAGAACCGCCGCCCGAGCGCACCGTTCTCCGACATCCTGAAATAGTTGTCGGACGTGGTCGTCGAATAGGCGCGCTCGAGGAGGTCGAAGCTGCCGACGCCAAGGTTGTCGAGCTGCACCGCGTTGCGCTGATACGACAGGCGCAGCATGTGGTCTTTGTTCAGCGCCTGGTCGAACCGCCCGTTGACGTTCAGGCGGTCGGTCGGCCGGCGAATCGGGTGCGCGATCAACCCGTCCGGAACCGCCGCGAGGATGTTGCTGGAATCGAAGAGCCGCGCCTTCTGCGCGGTGAGGAAGAACGACGACTTGTTCGGCACGATGCTGCCGCTGATCGAGCCGCCCCCCTGCGTCATCCCCTCGTCGCCCTTCTCGGGAGTGAATGGATTCCGCGCGTTGAGGACCTCGTCGCGATACGCCAGATCGACGGATCCGCGGAGCGGCCCGTTGCCCGGCTGCGTCATGACGTCGATGAACATCATCCCCTGCAGTCCGCCGTGATTCTGCGCGGCGTACATGTCCATGCGCGGCAGCCGGATCGATCGGATCTGCGACTTCGGCGGCAGCCGGCCGCCGGTGAACCCGTCCACGCGCAGCGTCGCGCCCGGCGGCGCCATCGCCTTGAGCACTTTCTCCATTTCCTCGGGGTCGTCGGGCAGCGCGGCGATCTGCTCGCGCGTGAGCACGGTGGAAAACGCGTTTCCGCGCGGATCGAGCCCGGATGTCTGCGGGTCCCGCGCGACGGTGACATCCTCGGCGACTTTCTTGATCGGCAGCGTGATCGATCGACGCGTCTCCCCCGCCCGCACCCTGACGTCGCGGACGACTACGGTCTCGAACCCCGGAAACTCCGCCTGGATGACGTACCGGCCGGGCACGATCGCCTCGAAGGCCGCCGCGCCCGTCGCCGCGGTCGACGCCGGCGCAATCTGTGCCTTTGCCGTCGCGTCCTCCTGACCGGCGATCGTGACCTTCGCATTGGGAATCACCGCGCCGCTGGGATCGGCGACGGTGACGACCAGCCGTGCGGTATCGGGTCGCGATTGCGCGGAGGCGTCAGTCGTCACAAGCAACGCGCACGCAAGTGCGACGACTGCGAGCGCAGGCTTTCGAGACACGTTATTTCGTGACCTCGAACTTCTTCGAATCGAATTTCGGGTTGACCTTGATCTTCTCGAACTTCAACTCCTCGACCGCCTGGCCGTCGATCATTCGCTGGATGCGCGTCGGCAGCTGGACGCCGGCGAACGTCTTGTAGTCGCCGTAGAAGATCCGGTACTCGACCGTCCGGCGCGTCGCTTCCGCCTCCTTGACGCGTTGTTCCATCTGCTGACGCATCTTCTCGACCTGGTCTGGCGTCATCGGACTTCCGCCCGCCTGTCCTCCGTGAGATACGACCGTCGCGCCGCCGCCCGAGCTGATACCTCCGCCGCCTGGACCCATCGTCATGCGCAGCGGCTCCTTGTCCATCCACGTGAGCATCAGCGGCAGCCGGCTTCTGGAGTCGACGAACAGGCGTGCCGCGAATCCGTCAGCGCCTTTGACGTCGATGACGTACGCCTTCCCGTCCGGAGACTCCGCTTCGCCGCTGTATGTGAACTCCACCGGGAAGACAGGGGAGCTCGTTGCGAACATCCCAAGCGCAAGCCGCGCGAACTCACGCTTGTTGGTCGCGAGCAGCGCCTTCCTCTGTACGTCGATCTGCTCGGGGGTGGCCTGCATGCCGCCCGGCGCCGACCCGGACATGCGCGTAATGAACATCCCGCCACCCATCGCCGGAGGCGTATCGACGATTTCAATCAAACCCTCGCCGTTGAATCCGGTGGTCCGCGTGACGCTCGACGAGCCGAGGACCGCAATGACTTCTTTCTTCACGTACTTGTCCGGCAGCTCGATCGCCATCTCGAAGTCGTTCGTGGTCGTCCGATCGCCCATCGATCGGGTCGATCGGCCCTCGATCGACATGCCGGTCACGGCCGCGAGCTTGTCGCTGCCGCCGAGCGCAGCGCGCACGTCGGCAAGGACCTTGGCGGCATCCTGACCCTGACCGATCACGAGCGCCTCGGCCGCCAGGACGGTCACGAGGACGAAGTGGAATGCGCGTTTCATTTGAGTGAACCTCCAAGAGCCAGGAAGCGTGGGAGCCTGGAAGCTTGGGAGGAAAGCTCTTGGTCTAGCTTCCCGGCTTCCCGGCTTCCAAGTTTCCAAGCTTCCAAGCTTCCCGGCTTCCAAGCTCCCAGGCTTCCAAGCTTCCAGGCTTTTCTGACTCCAGTGGTTAAGCGGTCGCAAAGAGTTTGTTAAGAAGGTAAAAGCTGTGCTGACAACGAGTTGCGCGGGAAGTTCACGCGATCGCGCATGCTAGACTCGCTTCATGCGTCGCCGCCGGTTGCCGATCGGGGTTTTCGTCCCGATTGCGCTTGCCTTGCTCGTCGGACTTCTCGCGGTTCTGCAGTACCGCTGGCTCGGTCAGGTCAGCGCCGCCGAGCGTGAGCGAATGAAGGCCACGCTGATGCAGCGCGCGGAGGCGTTCGGCAGGGATTTCGATCGCGAAGTGCTCAACCTCTATTTGGCGCTTCAGTCCGAGAGTCCGGCTCTGGCGCAGCACAACTGGGAGAGTTTTGCGCGCCGGTACGACACCTGGCGCGACATCGCGGAGCACCCGCAGATCGTCACGGGCATCTATCTCATCGAAGGCGAAGACACGCAGCGCAGGATGTGGCGATACGAGCCGCAGACGCGTGCGTTCACACCGTCGGACTGGCCCGCCGCGCTGTCATCGATTCAGCAGCGGATTGCCGAGCACGACCGGCTGGCCACCGGGTCGTTCACCGAACAAGCGCGCACCATGATCCTGATGCGGGAACCGATCGTCGCGTCGATTCCCGCGCTGCTGATCCCATTGCCGGTCATCCAGCCTCTGCCGATTCCGGATAGCAATTCGAAGTTCTCGCTGCGCATCGACTCACGATTCGTGATCGCGCAGCTCGACCGCGCGTATCTCGAGAGCACGATGCTTCCGGCGATCGCAGCGCGTCACTTTCCCGGGCGCGATGCGACCGACTATCGCTTTGCCGTCGTCGAAGCCGCGCCGTCGGGGTCCACGATTTTCTCGCATGGCGTCGCGAAGGGCGCGTTGAATGTCGAGAAAGCGGATGCGGTGGTGCCGTTCTTCTCGCTCCGGCCGGATCTCAGCAATCAGGTCACGGCGCGCGCGATGCTGCATGACGTACCGACGCCCTTCAACGTCGTGACCGGACCGCCGCCGCCTCCGCCGCCCGCGCCTGCGGCCGTCTGGTTCGGCAGCGGTACCACGGCGCGATCCGGAGGTGCGGGTGCCAATGCGTCAGCCCCCACGCCGGCGTCGCCGCAGCGATCTGCTGGTGCGGCCATGGTCGGTCGCAGCGGCACCATGTCGATCGTCGTCGAGCAGCGGGGCGCAACGGTCACCAACTACCGCGTCACGCAGTCGGTTGGCACGCCGGCGTGGCAACTGGTCGTCCAGCACGCGGCGGGATCGCTCGACGAGGCCGTGGCGCGGGCAAGACGACGGAATCTGTGGCTGAGCTTCGGGATTCTGGCAGTGCTCGGATCGGGCGTCGGCCTGGTCGTGCTGAACGCGCGCCGATCGGAGCGGCTGGCCGCGCAGCAGATGGACTTCGTCGCGACGGTCTCGCACGAGCTCCGGACGCCGCTCGCCGTCATCCGATCCGCCGCGCAGAATCTGTCGGCCGGCGTCGTCAACGACGCGAAACAGGCGCGGCAGTACGGCGACCTCATCGAGGAAGAAGGGCGGCGGCTCACCGACATGGTCGAGCAGGTGCTCGCGTATGCCGGGATGAGCGACGCGCGCGGCCTGGTCAGCGCGCGGCCTGCGGATATCAGCGCGATCGTGAAGGACGCGATGTCGACGGCCTCGCCTCGCGTGACGTCGGCTGGATTCGAGCAGGCGATCGACATCGAACCAAATCTGCCGCCGGTATCGGTTGACGAGAACGCCATCCGGCGCGCGCTGGACAATCTCATCACCAACGCGCTCAAGTACGGCGCCGGCGGGAAGTGGCTGGGCGTCTCGATCCGGCGCGTGACCGGAAAGGCCAGCGACGAAGTGCAAATCGCGGTCAGCGACCGCGGCCGCGGCATCGACGCGCAGGACCTGCCGCACATCTTCGAGCCGTTCTACCGCGGGCGCTTCGCGGTCGATCAGCAGATTCACGGCAACGGTCTGGGTCTGAGCCTCGTCAAGCGGATCGCCGAGGCACACGGCGGACGAGTCACGGTGCGATCGCCTGGTGGCGAGGGCACGACGTTCACGCTGCATTTGCCGATCGTCGCGGCGATTGACGACGTGGCAGACGCCGGATCGGTACCTGCAGATGTAGGGCGGGGCTTTAGCCCCGCCGAGAAACCGTGACGACCGCAATTCCCAAACGGGTCCTGCTCGTCGAAGACGAGCCAGGGCTCGTCCTCACCCTCACCGATCGACTCAAGAGCGACGGCTACGAGGTCGGCACGGCGTCGGACGGACACGCCGGCCTCGAGCGTGCGACGCGCGAGCGCTGGGACGTCATCCTGCTCGACGTCATGCTGCCCGGCGCCAGCGGCTTCGACGTCTGCCGCGATCTCCGTCAGCGCGGCGTGACGACGCCGGTCATCATGCTCACGGCGCGCGGCCAGGTCGTCGACAAGGTGCTCGGACTCCGGCTCGGGGCCGACGACTACGTCACCAAGCCTTTCGACATGCTCGAGCTCTCGGCGCGGATGGAAGTGCAGATGCGCCGGCGCGCGGCCGCGAACTCGCCCGGCGCGGCAACGCAGTACTCATTCGGCGAAATCTCGGTGGACTTCCGCAAGGCCGAGGTCACGCGGCGCGGTCAGGTCCTCGACCTCTCAGCTCGCGAGTTTCTCCTGCTCAAGTACTTCATCGAGCATCGCGAAGCGACGCTCTCGCGTGACGAGCTGCTGAACGAAGTCTGGGGCTACCACTCGATGCCCTCGACGCGCACGGTCGACGTCCACGTCGCATGGCTGCGCCAAAAGATCGAGCCCAACCCGCGGCATCCGCAGTACGTCCTCACCGTCCACGGGATGGGATACAAGTTCATCGGGTAATGGGTAATGGGTAATTGGGGCACTTGCCTCAATGCCTGCGACCCGTCATGATTCATACCAGGGTATTACCAAGGTATGAAAATCGCGTTGTCCATTCCAGACGACCTCTTCCAGACCGCTGAGACGCTCGGCAAGCGGCTGGGCATATCCCGAAGCCGGCTCTACGCGACAGCGCTCGCCGAGTTCCTCGCGAAGCATCGCGGCCGCAGGATCACCGAGCAGTTGGATGCGGTTTACGGCCGTGAAGACAGCCGGCTCCCTCGTGGACTCCGCCGCCTGCAAAGGCGGTCCATCGAGCCGGAGTCGTGGTAATCGAGCGCGGCCAGATCTGGTGGGTGGATCTTGGCGAACCGGCGGGATCCGAACCGGGATTCCGAAGGCCGGTTCTGATCGTTCAAAGCGACGCTTTCAATCGAAGCGGGCTCCGTACCGTTGTCGCCGTCGCCCTGACGTCAAACTTGCGCCTCGTCGCCGCTCCCGGCAACGTCTTGCTTCCCGCGAAGGCTGCCGGCCTCTCAAGAGACTCCGTGGCCAACGTCTCCCAGATCATCACGCTGGACCGTCAGTTCCTGACGGAGCCCGCCGGTCGAATCCGAGGTCGGTTGCTCGAGGACATCGAAGCCGGACTCAGGCTCGTGCTTGATCTCTAGCCGGTTCTCGGGGTCGCGGCACAGCTTCGACCGCTCAACTCCCCGCCTCCGCGCCTCCGCGCCTCATGGCCTCATGGCCTCATCGCCCCGCGCAGAGCCGCTTGACCCGCTCGGCCTCCCCCTGGGGCAATCCTCCCAGCGCGATTCTCTCGAGCCGCATCTTCATGTAATTCGGATCGGCGCAGAGTGACGGCGACAGTTGTGCGCTGGTGTTGCCTTTCGCGAGATAGATGATCGCGTCCACCTGATCTTCCATCCGCAGCTGGCGCCACTCGGATTTCGGAATCGGCTCGAATTTCTCCACGCCGCGAATGGCGTAGCGAATCTCGACAGGATTGAACGCGGAGAAATCGGCGGCCCCGAGCACCGTGCCTTTCACGAGCGTGACGCTGAACGGCGTCCACGCCGCGATGTCCGGCTGCACCGTCTCGATTCCCTTGCCGTCACCAAAGATCACGAACACCTTGTGGCCGCTGGCCTCGAGCAGGCTGACGATCGTCTGCGCCTGCCAGTCGCTCATGTCGTAGTTGGACAGGATCTCCTTGCGCAGAAAGTGCAGGTTGCCGTAGACCACCAGCGCGCGGCGGCCGCGGACGATGACCTCGCGGCGGATCAGGTCGGCCGGATAACTGTCGCGCTGGACGACCCAGTGCCGGTGATCTTCTTTGCGCCGAATGTGATTCCAGTCGATCGGCGGATCGCCCAGCAGGACGCGGAGCCGCCGGTCGGCCGGCAGCGACTGGTTCAGCGCGCGCACGGCGCGGAAGAACGCCTCCGGCAACGGATTGTCGTTCGTGATCCCCGGCTCCGTCGTGTTCAACCACACCTGCCGCAGCTCGGCGTCGGGAATGTCGTCGCCGCGGACGAAGCGATCCATCAGGTCCTGATAGCGCGCGCTGCCGAACTCGACAACGACGTCGTTCACGAGCGCCGGGAATCGCGGATCGCGAATGACCTTCAGCAGCAGCGCATGCAGCTCGTTGCCCGCGTGCCCGCCCGGCAGCGTGACGACCTGGTGCGTTTTGAATGCGTCGAGAATCGCGTCGACGGGATCGAGAGGTACCGCCTGACCCGGTGAGCCTTGCACTGAAGAGAGCGCAAGCTGGATCGAGAGTGCCGCGAAAGAAGATGTCAGCCTCATGTCATCAATCTTCAGTGCTCGCGGGGCCCCACCCCCGCTCGCGCGCGCTGCGGCGCTCGCGGACTCGCTATCCTCGCGCGGGCCGCGGGCGCTGCCTCCGCGCCTCCCCGCCTCCGCGCCTTGCTCACTTCCCCTGCGCGACCATTGCCAGATTCTCGCGCCGCGCCCCGATCGCGCGCGAGGCGACGCCGACGAGCGGCAACGCAATCGCCGCGGCAATCGCCAGCCAGCCGAGCATCAACAGCGGCGCGAGCGCCGGACGCTGAAGCCAGAACTCCGTGAGCGCGACGATGAGAGCGGCGGGCGCCGCAAACAGAAGCACCAGGATGGTGCCGGCAAACATCGGCAGCGGATGCGGATTGCCGCCGCTGCCCGTTTTGCTGAGATCCGATGCGACCGGAAACAGCGCCGAGAACCAGACGAAGAGCGGACTGAGCAGCACGTACGTCGCGATCACGCCGATCACAACCGCGATCAACAGCGCCGGCGACGTGTTCACCGCCACGAGAATGGCGCCGACGACGGCAAGCGCGAGTCCGGCCAGAAACACGAGACCGCAGCCGGCGACCTTCCCGCGCGCCAGCTCGCGATCGGGAATCGGCGCGAGGAACTGCAGCGTGAGACCCGCGCGGTCCGAGCCGAACATGTTCATCGTGAGCGCCTGCATGGCGTACAAGCAGAACACGCCGCCGGCGCCGACCATCAGATGGCCGTTCGCCGACAGCGTCACCGCAAAACGTTCGTCGCTCCCCATCTGCCTGAAGAGCAGCGTCATCATCGCGATCATCGGACCAGGCAGGAGCACGAGCAGCCGGCCGCGCACGGACCGCAAGCCGTTGCGCGCCTGCGCGAACGCCACCGCGGACGCCGCCGGACTGAGAAACGGCAGCCGGCCGAGCGACGACAGCTCTTTCGCGTTGCGCCGCCGGACCCGCTCGCCCTCGAGCGTCGTCAACAGCCTTCGATGCACGGCGACGGACGCCGTGTACGCCAGCCCGCCTTCGAGCAGAAGCCAGACAATGGCGAGAGAGGCGCGCGCCGGCTGCCCTTCGAGTCCCGCCCGCACCGCCCGGCCGAAGAGCTCCGACGGAATGGCAGCCGTCCACGCCGGCAGACGCCGGTCGAACGCGTCCACGGAGAACGCCGGCCGCTGCTCGCGAGGCACGCGGCGATTCCGGGCCTCACGCCGTTCGCCGAGCAGCGCGGGCGTGAACGAAAAGAGGGAGATCCCCAGCACGAACACGAGCGTGAAGAGCTCGCTCCGCCGGCGGCTGCGGAGCAGCCATCCGACGAGGAAGCTGATGAGCGCCGCAAACGAGGCGAAGACGAAGGTCACGCCGACGGTTGCCGCCAGGCCCCACAGCGCGGCGCGGGCGCTGCCAAATATCGCCAGACCGGCCACGAACGCCAGCAATCCCGGGACGATGAACGCGACGGTCGGATCGGCGAGGCTCGCGAGAACTTCGACGAGGTGAAGCGTCCGCCGCCGAATCGGAAGCAGCAGCAGTCGCGTGTATCGGGCGGTGTTGGTCTGATGCGGCGACACGATCGTGACGATCGTCAGGAGTCCGAGCGACCCGATCAGCGCCAGCCGCAGGATGAAGACGGCGACGTCGGGCTCCATGGCGTTTTGCGCCACCGCGCGGCCGCCGATGAAGCCAACGATCGAGATTCCCAGGACCGAGCCCAGCGACAGCACGACGAGAATGATCGGCACGAACAGCCCGAGCGCTCGCGAGACCTGTTCCATGCGATCGCGCTTCTGCCCGCCGCGGATGCTGTTGGTGAGCAGCCGCCAGCGCAGCCAGGCGAGCGCGCGAACGGCGCGCAGCAGCGTCGGAGGCCGGCCGCCGTTGCCGTCCCGGACGCTCATGAAAGCCAGCCGAGAGTCGGCGCGTGCCCGCGCTCGGCGCCGACGACATCGAAGAAGGTCTCTTCGAGCGTGCGGCCCGTGCCGGTCGCGCCGCGAAGATCGGCGAGCGACCCCTGGGCGACGAGCCGGCCGCGGTGAATGATGCCGATGTGATCGCAGAGACGCTCGACGATTTCGAGGATGTGCGACGTCAGAAAGATCGTCCCGCCGCCTCTGACGAATGCGGCCATGAGGTCCTTGATCTGGCGCGACGCGATGGCATCGATCCCCTCGAACGGCTCGTCGAGGAAGAGCAGGCGCGGCGCCGGCAGCAGCGCCGCCGCCAGCGCGATCTTCTTGCGCATCCCGTGCGAGTAGTCGGTGACGAGATCGTTCGCCGCCCCCTGGAGGTCCATGAGTGTCAGGAGCTCCGCCGATCGTTCCCGCACGCTCGCCGCGCTGAGACCGTGGACCTGTCCGACGAACGCGAGCGTCTCGGCGCCCGTGAGCCGATCGAACAACGCGAGGTCCTCGGGCATGACGCCGATCTTCCGCTTCACGCCGACCGGATCGGCGATCGGATCCATGTCCAGAATGCGAAACGTCCCGCCACTCGGGTTGAGCAGCCCCGTCAGGCACTTGATCGTTGTCGACTTGCCTGCGCCGTTCGGCCCGAGGAATCCGTAGAAACTGCCGCGCGGCACCGCGAGGTCGATGCCGTCGACGGCGACCAGGTCGCCGAAGGTTTTTCGGAGCGCGGATGAGGAGATCGCCAGGGACATCTGTCAGGGCAAAGGGCAGAGGGCAGAGGGCAAAGGAAAGGTAAAAGGAAAGAGGGAAAAGGTAGCGAATGAACTATCGTCGCTCTGCATCATTGAATAACAGATGGCCAGCGTCAGTTCCTACCAGACCTCTGCCCTTGCCCTCTGCCCTTACGCATCTCTATGTACCGTCTCCGGCGAGAAGGCAGGCACGCAGATCGCGACGTATTCGGCGCCGCCAGGAGCGGGCGTGCTGTACCGCACCCACTCCTGCGGATGCGCGACGATCGCCTGGCCCGCGCGCACCTCGTGCGCGCCGCCTTCGAACTCGACGCGCAGCATGCCGCGCAGCACCACCGTGATCTCCTCGAACTCCGGCCGCTGGCCCGGCTCCGTCCAGCCTTCCGGCGAAACCATTCGCGCGATGCTGACCTGCGAATGTCCCGAATTGGCGCGGCCCGCGTATTCCTCGATCATTTTCGGCTTGGTGCCGACGCAGGGAATCACGGTGGGCTGGTTGATGATCGTGGGCATGGCGGGGGAATCATATGATGAAGCGCGCGCGACAAGGCACAAGACAAAAGGCAGAAGGCAAAAAACGATGCGAGCGATAGAGATCCACACGCCCGGACCTCCTGAGGTTCTTCAGCTCGTCGATCGTCCGGATCCCGTGCCCGGACCAGGCGACGTGCTGATCGACGTCGTCGCCGCGGGCGTCAATCGCCCGGACCTCATGCAGCGGCAGGGTCACTATCCGCCGCCGAAAGGGACGACGGACATTCCCGGTCTCGAGATCGCGGGACGGATTGCGGCGGTCGGACCGAGCGCTGACGGAAGCGCTCCAGCATCGGCACGCGGACGTACGTGGCGCGTCGGCGATGAAGTCTGTGCGCTGGTCGCGGGCGGCGGCTACGCGGAGTTGTGCGCGGCGCCCGGCGTGCAGTGTCTGCCCGTCCCGAAGGGGCTGACGCTCGTCGACGCCGCGGCCGTACCGGAAACCTACTTCACGGTCTGGACCAACGTGTTCGATCGCGGCAGGCTCAAGAGCGGCGAGTGGCTCCTCGTGCACGGAGGCACGAGCGGCATCGGGTCGACGGCGATCCAGCTCGCGACCGCGATGGGCGCGCGCGTCATCGCGACCGCCGGGAGCGAAGAGAAGTGCGGCGTCGCGTCGAAGCTCGGCGCCCGGCCTGCCATCAACTATCAGTCGGAGGATTTCGTCGAGGTCGTCAAGGAGGTCACGGGCGATCGAGGCGTCGACGTCGTGCTCGACATCATCGGGGGCCCATACACGCAGCGCAACCTCGACTGCCTGGCGCGCGACGGCCGCCTCGTCCAGGTTGGCGTCATGGGCGGCGCGACTGCCGAGATTTCGCTTCGCACCATACTCTTGAAGCGGCTCACCATCACCGGCTCGACGCTGCGGATTCGGACACCAGAAGAAAAAGGGATAATTGCGGCCGCCCTCGAGGAGCACGTCTGGCCGCTGCTCGAAGCCGGCCGCGTACGACCGATCGTCGACGCGACCGTGCCGCTCGCTCACGCCGCAGACGCGCATCGGCAGCTCGAAGCCGGAACGGTCGTCGGCAAGATCGTGCTGACTGTCGAATGAAGTGGTGCGGGTTCTCGGCGCGATTCTGATCGGCGAGGCGGCGATCGCCGGTCTCGCGACGCTGCAGTCCCTTCCGGCCCTCCCCGGCTACGATGTCGTCGCCGTCGTGCTCATCCTCGCGCGCGCCGGCATCGGTGCGCTTCAACTGATCAGCGGTGTGCTGCTCATGGAAAAGCGTGCACCGGGCGCCGCGCTGGCCCGGCTGGCGCTTTTCCTTTCTGCGATCGTCACGACGATGACGGTCGGCTTCCGCTGGGCGCCGAGCGACGTGTATTACTGGATCCGATGGCAGTTCGTCGCCGCGTACTGGGTGTACGCGCTCGCTGGGATCTGGTATCTCCGGCAAAGGACCTCGGGAGTCATTTCCGCTGAGAACCGCGGCAGGAAATGACTCCCGAGGTCTAGAACCGCACGCGCACACCAAAACGGATGACGCGCGGCGACACCACCTCGACGGTCTCCCCCTTCAGCGGATCGATCAAATCGTTGTCGCGTTGCAGCACTGTCTGGCTGTTGAAGAGATTGAAGAAATCCGCCGAGAGGTCGACGTTGAATCGCGCCACGGGGAACGTCCGCTCCACGCGGAAATCGGCGACGAGCACACGGGTGAAGCGCACGCCATCGAAGTCGCCGACCTGGATGAGCCGGGTCGCGTCGGGAGCGGCGACGGTGACGAACGCCGGCGCCGGATAGCCCTGTCGTCCGTAGGCGCGCGCGGCCAGATCGAACCCGAACGGCACGCGCGTCATGGCCAGCACCTCGTACGCCCAGGTGCCGTTCACGAAGACGCCGGAGCGCGCCGGCGTCGCGGATTGATCGGCGACGGGCGCCTCGTCATTGTCTTCCGCGCCAAGCAAGTCGTTGCGGTCGACGAAGAAGGACCCCGGCACGCGCCATTCCGATCGGCCGAAATTGACCCACATGCGGAGGTAGGCGCCCCGCACGTAGCGCTGGTCGTACTGCAGCGTCAGATTGAGCGCGCGCTGCTCGCGCGATCCGTTTGCCACCGACACGCCGGTCGCGTACGAAAACGGCGGATCGAGATCGAACGTCGGGAGCGTGAAGGGTACGCCCGCGAGATCGGCGCCCGTCACGATGGGTCCAGAGCCGAAATCGTTGACGCTGACCGGCCGCGTGGCGGTTCCGATCCGCACGAGCGGCACGTCGTCGGAAATATCCGTTCGCTGGCGCAACTGCACCTGCGCGCTGAGCGCGCCCCTGCCGACGAGCCGATCGACGCCGAACAGAACCTCGCTGGTCATCGGCGGCTTGTAATCGTCAGCGACCTGACTCACGACCTCGAGGAATCGCGGATCCGTCGTCGCGACGCCGACGATGGTCGACCCCGTGCGCGGCTCTCCGGGATCCGGCAGATGGTTGCCGTTCAGATCGACGAAGCCGAACGCTTCGCTGCCGATGAACTCACGGCCCGGGACGGGCGAGAGCGGATTGAGCAGCAGCACGCGGTCGAGACCGAGTTGATCGGGAAACTGGCTGAAGGACGCGCGCACGAGCGTCGTGCGATCCGCGCCGAACGCGTATGTCAGACCGAGCCTCGGCACGAAGCTGTTCCAGTCCCACGCCGGCTCGTTGCCGGCGAACACCACGGCAGGTACGGCGATCGACTCTGGATTGGCAAGCGTCTCCGAGCGCTTGTTCCTGCCGCGCTGTAAGTCGAAGCGCGCACCAAGATTGAGCGTCAGGGCGCCCCGCGTAATCGTGTCCTGCGCGTACGCCGACGTGTAGCTGGCAGAAGCCGACGTGTTGATGCCGGGCGGCAGGACCGCTACTTCCGTTGTGCCTGAAACGCCGGTGACGATGCCGCCGGGCCACTCGTAGGTGGTGTCGGCGTCGACGACGCGATAGCCGCCGCCGAACTTCAATTCGTGCGCGCCCGCGTACGCCGTGAGATCGATCCGCGCTTCGCTCGATGTTCGATCGGCCGTGACGCGTTGAAAGCTGTCGCGGAACACGCCGAAGCTGTCGAGCCGCGCCGGACCTGCGCCGGCGGGATCGAGCGTGAAGCCCGTGTCGGCGAGTGCCGCCATGCCGGACACGAACACCTTCGAGCCCAGCACCACCGCGTCTTCCGCCGTGAGAACGCTCGTGCGGCCGTCGTCGTTCCAGACGGCGCCCGCCGCGCGCGTCGGCCCGGCGCCTTCCCCGTCGCGATCGAGCTTGCTCGTAAATCCGGAGGCGGTCAGCGCGTTTCCGGGAATCTGCAGATTGAGCTTGCCGAGGATCGACTGACGCCGGAAATCGCGGCTGACGAGATCATCGGAAGCAAGGCCGTCACGACCCGAACGAAATCCGTCGATCCCGCCGAAGTACCAGAGCTTGTCTTTGAGAATCGGACCGCCGGCTTCGGCACCGAAGTCCATCGCATTATCGAATCTCGTGTTGCTTCGTGGCGCGACGTCGAACGTGCCGCCATCGGAAACCGACGTCCGGCCGAGACCGCGGAAGAGATTCGTGCCGCGCTTCGTCACGACGTTGACGCCCAGGCCGCCGGTCATCTGCTGAATCTGCGGGCCGCCGGCGATCGTCTGCACTTCCTCGATGAGCCCGAAGTCGAAATATCTCGGCGCGGACTCCGGCGTGGTCATGTCTGTCAAATTGACGCCGTCGATGCTCCACGTGTTGGCGTCGCGCGGTGCGCCGCGGTAGACCAGGGTCGGACGTTCGCCGGTTGTCGCGCCGCCGACGCTCACGAGATCGAGCAGGACGCCCGGCGTGGACTGCAGCACGGACGCGAGATCCGGCGCGAACGGGATTTTTTCGAGTTGCTCGAGCAGGATGTTGGCGCCCGTCGGGACGACGCGCGGATCGAGGAGCGCCGATTCCGAGCCGCCGAGCGCGTGGTGCCCGCCGGGACTGGCGGTGAGCTGGATCACGGTGCTGCGGCCGCTGCGAACGGTGACGTTGGGATGCCCGACGGGCGTCACGCCCTCACGCTGAACTTTCACCGAGTAGCCGCCGGGGGGAAGCGCGAGAAAGTGGAACCGGCCGTCGGAATCAGTCACCTGAGACAACGGTCCAATCGGTCCGCCGATCGATACGAGCGCGCCGGATAACGGTTGCCCGCCCGAATCGAGAACGCGTCCGTGGAGACTGCCGGTATGGAGCTGCGCCGGAGCTCGAGTCGCCGCCGCGAAGAGGCAGAACACGGTGAGGCACGTGCGCAGTACCACCCGCCATTCCATACACCACTCCCATTGTTAGGAGGGGACCCCGGTGAAATCGTTGCAAGAGACTTGCCGATGGGGTGGAACTACTCCAGGGCGTAGCGTGGATAGGTTCGTTTGGCAATTTCGGCATGCGCGAGGTCGATGGCGAGGGTCTGAAACGGCACGTCGAGGGAAGTTTGTGCCAGTACCTGACCATCCGGATCGATCACCCACCCCCCGCCGCCGAAATCACCGCCGGAGGCGTCAGCGGTCCAGTTCGACGAAAGTGAGAACGCGCCGGAGACGATGGCCGCGGCGCGGCCGCCGACGATCCACTTGTTGACGGTCGGCCGGCCGGTGGCGCGAGGCGTCGCGATGATGTCGGCGCCAGCCTTTCCATAGGCGCGTGCGCGGTCGAGTGCCCAAAGCTCGGTGCAGATCAACATCCCGATGGCGGCGTCCGACACGCGCACGACGTCGAAGACGCGGTCGCCGGCTTGGTACCATTTCGCTTCCCAATATCCGTCCTCGTTCGGGAGAAAGCACTTGTCATGCAGCGCGCGGTACCCGCCTTCCGCGTTCCACGCGAATCCCTCGTTCAGTCGTCGTCCGTCACGCGTGACCGGTCGCGACGCGATCACGGTGGCCGGCGCGAGCGCGGCCAGTTTCGGCAGCCACTCTTCGTGCGCGCGCACAGCGGTCTGCCATGACGCCGGAACGAAGGCCGGCGACGAGGCGAGCCAGGTCGAGAACGGCATCTCAGGGAGCAGGATCAGATCGCTGCGATGATCGCGCGCGTGAGCCGCCAGCCGGGTCCAGTCGCGCTCGAACAGCGCGCGATCGTCGCGCAGCTCGCAGACGGTGACGCGTAGCGGGCGGCTCATGTTTCTTCGCGCAGGCCGGCTCGGCGCCATCCGGCCATGTGCCCGTCGAGGTAGGTGATATTCAGGAACCCGGCGTACCGCATGGCCGCCGCGGCTATTCTTGCGCGCGGTCCGTGTCCGCAGTACACGACTACCGGAGCCTCTCGCGAGAGCGGAATGGTCGTCGCGCCAAAGAACATGGACGCCAGCGGCACGTTCACGGCGCCGGGAACGTGACCGTTGGAGAACTCGCGACGCGTCCGGACGTCCACAATCGCCGGGGCCGCCCCTGCATCGATTGCGGCAAGAAGTTCACCTGGGCTGATGACCATGACATGGCGACGCTGCCAGCGACTGTACGACATCGAAGTAAAACCTGACGAATCGATACAACTCGCTTTCGAGGATCCGCTCCGGATCGCTGTGCGCGCCGAACCCTTTCGGGCCATCCTCGACGTCGGTCGCCGGTCCAATGCCGTAGCACTGCATCCCTTTCGCGCGGAGGTACGCCATATCCGTCGCGCCCGTTTGCATCGTCGGCAACGTCGGCGTGTTGTAGTGCTTCTTGACGAACGACTCGAGGGCGAGAAACAGCTCGGAATCGATGCGCGCCTCGCTGCCGGAAGGCCGCGTGTCGCGCTGGCCGCGCGTCACTTCCACGGACGAGTCGTTCACCACTTTGCGAATCTGGTCGAGGAACTCCGGCATCTTCTCGTCGGGCAGCGCGCGAACGTCGAGCGTCGCGGCGGCTTCCGAGGGAATCACGTTGATGCGGTAGCCGGCGGTGAAGATGTTCGGCGACACGGACGTGCGCAGCATCGACGCGTGCCGCGGCTCGTGCTCCAGAAAGTACTCGTCGACCTCTTTCACTTTCGCGGGATCGAGGACGGCCCGATACCGCGCGGCGGCGTCGGGCGGCGAGATTTCGGCGAGCCGGCGGAAGTACGCGCTCGTGGTCTCGTTGAGCCGGATTTCGGGCCGCCAGTTCGCGATGGCCGCGACGGCTGCCGCGAGATGCGCGACCGGGTTCGTCTTGAGCGGCACCGATCCATGTCCGGCGACGCCGCGCGCCGTGAGCTGGACCGCGTAGGGAATTTTCTCGAGCGTCTGGATCGACGCGTACGTCGCGACGCCTTCGCTGCGCGAGACCCCGCCGCCTTCGGCCAGGCAGTACTCCGCGTCGATCGGCGGGAACTGCTCGTTCACCATGAATTGAATGCCGACACGCGTCGATCCTTCCTCCCCCGATTCGGCGAGGAAGATCACATCGCGGTCGAGCGGCACCTTGAGCCGCTTCAGCGTCAGCATGACCATCAGCGAGCCGACGAGGTTGTCCTTGTCGTCGACGGTGCCGCGTCCGTAGATGTAGCCGCCGTCGCGGGTGGCGCTGAAGGGCGGGAACGTCCACTTCTTGGGATCGACGTTCACGACATCGGTGTGGCCCATCAGGAGCAGCGGCCGCTTCCGCCCGCTGCCCTTCAGCCGCGCGACGAGGTTGGGCCGCTGCGCTTCGAGCGCGAAGGTCTGGGTTGGAATGCCTTCGGCCTCGAGGACCTTCCTCAGATACTCGACCGCCTCGAATTCCCGCCCCGGAGGATCGCTGGTGTCGAACCGCACGAGCGTCTGGAAGTGTTGCAGGGTCTCTTGTTCTATCTTGGGCCAGTCCGGTTGTGTGGATTGGGACAGGCCGGCGACGCTCAGAACCGCAGCAAGGATCAGGGACGGACACCGCATGCTTTCCAGCTTTCTGGCTTGACGATCTCTGCGTCACTTCACGACGACGTACCCGACCCCATTGCGATTCTCGATCTTCGTGCCGAACGGCTCCGACAATTTGATCAGATCGTCGAGAATCTTCTTGCCGAGCTGCGCGTCGGCGAGCATCGGACGGCCGCGCTGGCTCGCGGGCTTGCCGTAGCCGAGCGAGATCGGGTGCAGCGCGAGCTCGACGAGCGTCTTGCCTTTGAAGCGCGGCAGCGCGACGACCGATTCCCAGATCGGCGGGTCCGCCGGGAAGCCGCGCGTGTCGCCGCTGTACCGGCGGTCGTTGAAGTCCGCGACCTGCGCGCCGGCTCCGAGATCGTATTGCTCGTAGTTCTCGCTCGGCAGCCGCAGCAGCGTCTCGTTCTGGAAGATGAAATCGCCGAGGCTGTACAGGATCGGCTTGCCCTTGTAGATCTCGATCCCGCGGAGCACGTGCGGCCCGTGGGCCGTGAAGACGTCGGCGCCGGCGTCGATCATCGCGCGCGCGAACGTCACCAGGAATTCCGCTGGCACGAGTCGCCCTCCCTGACCGCCCTCGTGCGCATGAATCGTCACGATCGTGTAGTCGGCGAGTTTCGACGCGCTGCGGACCGCTGCGGCAATCTGCTCGAGGTCTTCCTTGTTGGGCTCGGTGCGCACACCCGGCTTGTCGCCGACCACCACGCGCTGGCCGAAGACCGTGAGCGCCTGAGGTGGAGGCTGCGCGCCTTCCGCGGCCGCGCCGCCGCCGCCCCCCCGTCCACCGCCACCACGCCCGCCGACGCCGGCCGCCGTGAGTCCCTCGCGCAACTTCGCCATCCCCTCGGCCGTCGTCACGTACGTCGTCGTGAATCGCAGCGGGCTCAGGCCCGGCCGGCCGGGAATGTTGCCCCGCGATTCGCCGGCGCGCGAGTGGTCGGGGAACGTCGACGCGCAGCCGATCAGCGCCACGCGCGCTTTGGCCGTATCCACGAAGTGCGGCTCGCGAGCCTCGGACAGCGTTTCGCCGACGCCGGCGCCTACCAGTCCCGCCTCGGCGACGTACTTCGTCGTCAGCCGCATCGCGTCAGGCGCGTAGTCACCGGTGTGGTTGTTCGCGCGGTTCACGAGATCGAACCCCGCCCAGGCCAGCTCCTTGGCGAGCGCCGGGTCGGCGCGCATGTAGGTGCCCCCGCTTTCGTTCATCGCGTAGGTCTCGTAGTCGTGAAACAGCATCTCGAGATTCGTGAACGCGACATCCGCGTTGCGGATGAGATCGATCATCTGAAGGAACGCCGGCTCCGTGAACGGAGACAGCTTGCGCGTGATGATCGAATCGCCCGTCAGCGCCATCGTATAGGTGCCGGCGTCGCCTTGCGGCGCCGCGGGCCGGGCCGGCGGCGTCTGCCCGGTCGGGACAGCCGTCAGCCAGACCAGGAGTACGGGTACGACGATTGACTTCAGCTTCATGGGACCTCGGGAACTATCCGCTCGATCTGCCTCAAGTGCAGGATGTCGTGGCCGGCGTAGAGCCGGATCATGTGCTCGAGACTTTCGTCGCCACGCTCGGCGTGGACGCCGACCCGCTTCAGATCCGCCGGTGATAGGCGCTCGAGCAGACGGAGATTGGCGCGACGGAGGATCTGAAACTCGTCGATCGCTTCACGCGGGTCGGATTTGTCATACCCGAGGCGTCGGGACCACAGGTCCTGGTCGTAGCCGCTCAACGGCGGCCGATCCTGGGCGAGCACCACGCGCACGCGATACGCCCAGACGAGCTCGGAATCGGCGAGATGTTGCAGCACGTCGCGAATTGCCCACTTGCCGGGCGCCTCGGGCCTTCGGATTTGTTCCGGCGACAGCCTGTTGACGGTTCGCTCGAGTGCCGCCGGCGTCGCGCCCAGCACGGCGAGCGGATCGCGGTTGCCGAGCAGAGCGAGCACCGCGGCGACGTACGCGCGCGCGTTCTCGATCGACCGGCCGGCGGGATTACTGAACACTGACACGTCCGTCATGCCGCGGGCCAGAGCCAGCCAAACACTCCGGCGGTCAACATCCCGTAGATCAGCCCGTCAACCGTCGACTTGAAGGTGGTCGTCCACGCGCGCCGGTACCAGATGGTGTTCTGCCACAACGCGAGCGCGTATCCCATGAACGCCGTGCAGCCGGCGAACCGGAAGACTTCGAGATACGAACTGCCAGGAGGCAGCGCACGGCCGGTGATGTACGCAACGAACACGCCGACGATCGCGCAGTACAGAAACCACAGTCCGAGCCTGGCCGCGAGGTTCGGCGGCCCGTTCGGCAGCACGGTCATCAGGATGACCGGCCCCTTGGTCAGCTTGTCGATGAACTCGGGCGAGCGCGCTCCCTGCGGCCCCGCGGGGGCAGGAAGCATGTAATCGCCGGGCGCGATTCCGAACCGGCGCAGCGCGTCCTGCGCGGACGACTCTTCAGGAACCTTGCGAAAGTCGCCGCGGTGATACGGCAGCACCATGTGGAGGATGGAGCTCGCCACGAACACGAACGCCGCCGAGACGAGAATCGACAGCCACAGTGCCGCCAGTGGAACCACTCCGCCCTCCTTCGGGTTGCCTGTCGGAGTGCAGAGTGTATCAGCGGCCGAGCCCCGCCGTAGCACCGCAGGTGCGAAGGCCTGCCGCGTCGAAGCTCGGAGAGCGAGGGCCTGCCTCGCCGAAGCTCGGAAAGCGAAGGCGGGCAGGCATTACTCGTGCGTGATTTCGGGTTTCCCGGATCCGACAGAGAACATGATGCCGATGCCGAGGGCGATCACGGCGCCGATCGCGATCCACGCCGGCGAGACGTGCGCGAGAATCCCCGCTTTCCAGAGCGCGAGCGTGACGCCAAGGACGAACACGATCCAGCCGACAAAGTACAGGTTGATGAATCGCATGTCTCCTCCACCAGCAGGCCGCGGAACCAGCGCGACCTGAACCCAGCTGGGGACCGAGGTCCACAATCTGGGCAGCCGCGAGCGCATCTGTGGGAGCCGCGAGCGATCCCACAGTCCCCTGCCGCAGGACCTGACGATCACACTGCAACGGCCGTACCGCTCCCGGCGTCATTCGGTTCCCTGATACAGTCGCTGCGTATGCCGATCGACCTGCTCGTGTTCGGGCCACATCCCGACGACGTCGAGATCGGGCTTGGCGGGACGATCGCCCGTCACACTGCCGCAGGGCGCACCGTGGGTCTGTGCGATCTCACGGCCGGTGAACTCGGCAGCAACGGCACGCCGGAGGAACGGCGCCGCGAAGCTGACCAGTCCGCGCGCGTGCTGGGCGCGTTGTTTCGGGAAAATCTCGGGTGGCCCGACGGCGGCATCGACACCACGCCGGCGCTCGTGCAATCGGCCGTCGCGCTCGTCCGGCGTCATCAGCCGCGCACGGTGGCGGTGCCGTACTGGCGCGATCGTCATCCCGATCACGTCGCCGCGAGCCGCGTGCTCACGCAGGCAGTTTTCAAGAGCGGACTGCGGCGGTTCGACGGCGGCACGGCCCCCTGGCGGCCCGACTGGGTTTGCTACTACTTCATCAACGACCCCGCACCGCCATCATTCGTGGTCGACGTGTCGGCGCATTACGAGAAGAAACGCGAGGCGCTCGCCTGCTTTCGCAGCCAGTTCGCGCCGCCGGGCGACACCGCCGTCAACACGCGGCTGACCGCGACGACGTTCCGGCAGTTGATCGAGAGCCGTGACGCGCAATTCGGCGCGCTGGCCGGCGTGGCGTTCGCCGAAGGCGTTGTCGTCCGCGATCCCGTCGTCCGATCGACGCTCTTGAGGACCGAGTGAAAGTCGGCATCGTCTGCTACGCGTCGGTCGGCGGCAGCGGCGTGGTCGCGACCGAGCTCGCGCACGCGCTCGCGCTGCGAAGCCACCAGGTGACATTGATGAGCAGCGAGGTGCCGTTTCGCTGGCGCGCCGGACTGCCGAGATTGTCGTTCCAGCGCGTGGATACGCCGCCCTACC
Source organism: Acidobacteriota bacterium (assembly GCA_050264575.1). Taxonomy (GTDB): domain Bacteria; phylum Acidobacteriota; class Vicinamibacteria; order Vicinamibacterales; family SCN-69-37; genus DASQFI01. The sequence continues at coordinate 41,229 of JBLNGH010000045.1, forward strand.
CGCTGTTCCGCGAGCCGCAATATCTGCTCGCGCTGGCCAACACGATCGTGCACGTCGCCGCCGACCGCGAGCTCGACATCATCCACGCGCATTACGCCGTCCCGCATGCGACGGCGGCCTACCTGGCGGATCAGATTCTCGGCCTCGACAACGGGAATTGCCGGCCGCGGACGGTCACGACCCTGCACGGGACCGACATCACGCTCGTCGGCAGCGACCCGTCGTATGCGCGCGTCGTGGCGTTCTCGATCGAGCAGTCGCACGGCGTCACCGCGGTGTCCGAGAGCCTGAAGCGCGAGACGATTGACATGCTGGGGATCGCGCGCGACATCCGGGTGATTCCGAATTTTCTCGATTGCGCCGGATATCAGCGGATCCCGC
>JBLNGH010000046.1:0-5113 GCA_050264575.1 Acidobacteriota bacterium
CCGTGGGGACACCGGATGTCCCCGAGGAGCCTCGGAATCCGGCGTTCGAACAGACCACGCCGGGTGCTCCCGGCCGTGGCCGCGGAGAAAACCCGGCGCAGGTACCGGCCGCGGGTGCAGGGACTGGGCGATCGGGGACAGGCCGAGGCGCAAGCCGATGACGTTCGTCGAACGGCGGCTCACCGTTCACATCGACTGGCCGCTCATCTTCGCGGTCGTCGCGCTCGCCTTCGTCGGTCTGGCGACCATTTACTCGGTGACCTGGGACATACCGCGCGGCCGGCCCGGCCCGCAATTCTGGGCACAGGTCTACGCGCTGCCCGTCGCGATCGTGGCGCTGCTCGTCTGCATGATCGTCGACTACCGCACGCTCGCGCAGCGATCGCTCATTCTGTACGCGCTGCTGATCATCGGCCTCATCCTCGTCCTGACGATCGGCGTCACCCGCGGCGGCGCCAAGCGGTGGATCGCGCTTGGCGGCAGCGTCACGCTTCAACCATCCGAGTTCGCGCGGCTCGTCCTGGCGCTGACGCTTGCGGCGTTCTTCGGCGCGTCGCACCGCAGCGCGAAGCGATGGACGGGCCTCGTCTCCGGCGGCGCGCTGCTCGCGCTTCCGGCGTTTCTCATCTACAAGCAACCGGACCTGGGAACAGCCGTCACCCTCATTCCGGTGTTTCTCGGCGTCGTGTATCTGGCCGGAATCCGGCTTCGCTGGCTGATCGCAGCCGCGCTCGTCGGCGCACTGCTCTCGCCGGTCGTGTGGATGTACGGTCTCAAGGACTATCAGAAGGATCGAATCGAGACGTTCCTGGATCCGTCGAAGGATCCGCGCGGTGAAGGCTACCAGCAGATTCAGGCGCGGATAACGGTCGGATCCGGCGGGCTCGCGGGGAAAGGGTTCCGGAACGGCACCCAGGGCGGCTACGGGTTCCTTCCGGTTGCGCACAACGATTTCGTGTATTCGGTGCTGGCCGAGGAGCAGGGGTTTCTCGGCGTGCTCGTGACGCTGGGGCTGTATCTGTTCGTGATCGTCCGCAGCCTCGACGCCGCCGAGCTGGCCAAGGACCGCACGGGCGCGTTCCTGGTCGTCGCAATCATTTCGGGATTCGGGTTCCAGGTGTTGTACAACATCACCATGTCGGCGGGGCTGGCTCCCGTGAAAGGCCTCACCCTGCCGCTCATGAGCTATGGCGGATCGTCGCTCGTCGCGACGATGGCCGGATTTGGCCTCATCCTCAACGTCAAGATGAGGCGGTTTACCAATTGAGCCGAACATGAGCGTGTCCTCGATTGGCGCATCCCTGTCCTGGCTGATGCTGCTGTGCGTGTGGCTTCGCACGCGCGCCGGCCTCGGCCGGGGTGTGCTGCGCGATCGGACGGCGCCGGCTCGCTGGAGTCGAACGAATGAACAAGGAGATGGTTATCTCCTCGACGAGCCACGAAACTCGAGTGGCGATCCTCGAGGACGATCAGGTTGTCGAAGTCTTCATCGAACGCGAACATTCGCGTGGCGTGGTCGGCAACATCTACAAGGGCCGCGTGTCCAAGGTCCTCCCGGGCATGCAGTCGGCCTTTGTTGACCTCGGGCTCGAACGCGACGCATTTCTCTACGTTTCCGACGTCATCAGTCCGACCGAGGAAGCCCTCGAGGACGACGAAGACAGCATCGCCGCGGGCTCGCCCGAGCCGCTCGAGGCGACCGTGTCCAACGGCGACGGCTCGAATGGCGGAAATGGCGGCGGCGACGAGGCCCCGGTCGGCGCGTCCGTCGCGGCCGGCAGCGCCGCTGCAAGCGGGACTAGCGCCTCGAGCCTGCCGGCCCGTCGTGGCCGGGATCGGTCCGAGCGGCAGGAACGTCAGCCCCCGGCGGGCCGGATCGAGGAGCTGCTGAAGGAAGGGCAGGAAATCGTCGTTCAGGTCGTCAAGGAGCCGCTCGGGACGAAGGGCGCCCGGATCACCTCGCATCTGAGCCTGCCGGGGCGTTTCCTGGTCTTCATGCCCACCGTCGATCACATCGGCGTGTCGAGGAAGATCGATTCGCGCGACGAGCGCCGTCGTCTTCGCGGCATCGTCCAGCGCTTCCGCGAACAGTCAGGGCTGCCCGGCGGCGTCATCATTCGGACAGCCGCCTCGAATCGATCGGAGGCGGACATCACCGCCGACCTCACGTACTTCGAACAGGTCTGGACGGAAATCCAGCGCCGGCGCGAGAACGAACGCACCCCTGCCGTGCTGTTCCGCGAGGAGAGCCTGGTCACGAAGCTCCTGCGCGATCTGCTCACCGAGCAGTTCACCGCCATCCGGATCGACGACGACACGGAATACCGGCGCGTCGCGGCGCTCGTCTCGCGCATCATGCCGACGATGATCGGGCGCGTGAAGCACTACGGCAAGGACTACCCGATCTTCGAGGAATACGGCGTCCAGAGCGAGATCGACAAGGCGCTTCGCAGCAAGGTCTGGTTGAAGTCCGGCGGATACATCGTAAACAACCAGACCGTGGCCCTGGTCGCAATCGACGTGAATACCGGCCGGTACGTCGGGAAGAAATCCGCGGGCCGGCTCGAAGACACGATCGTCAAGACGAACCTCGAGGCGGTGCGCGAGATCATCCGTCAAATCCGGCTTCGCGATCTCGGCGGGATCATCGTGCTCGACTTCATCGACATGGAGGAAAAGAAGAACCGGCAGAAGGTCGCGCAGGCCGTCGAGCAGGAGCTCCGGAAGGATCGCGCGCCGTCGAAGGCGGTGCAGGTGTCGGATTTCGGGCTGATCATCATCACGCGGAAGCGCGTGAAGAGCAGTCTCGAGCGGCAGTTGACCGAGCCCTGTCCGTACTGCTCGGGGACCGGTACCATCAAGACCAGCGCGACGATCTGCTACGACATCCTGACGGAGGTCCGGAAGGTGAGCTCGGACCTTGACGGCTACAGCCTCGTGCTGCGCGTCAACCCCGAGATCGCGCGCGCGCTGAAAGAGGAAAGCCGGAGCGTTTTCCGGGAGCTCGAGGCGTCGGTCGGACGTCCGGTGACCATCCGATCCGACGAGCAGCTGCATCACGAGCAGTTCGATTTGATGGCGATTTGAGGAATTGAGGCTTTTGGCCTTTTCTTGGTACATTTGTAGCAAGCTCCTCCCAGTTGGGTCCATGGAGGCTTCAATGATGCGCATCCGGTTCTCATGTCTGGCCGTCGCGGCCGCGGTCCTGATGACGGCCGCCGTCGGCGCTCAAACAAAGCCCGCTCCACCCAAGCCTGAACAAACCAAGCCCGCTCCGGCCAAGCCCGCTCCGGCCAAGCCGGCGGCCGCTGCGACGGGCGATCGGGTCCCCAAACAGCAGCCGGCTACCGGTGCAGCCCAGGCGCCCGCCCAGAAGGGGCCTGTGACGCTCGGGACCGCGAGCATTCCGAAGGCCGTCATGGCCAACGGCCAGCCGCTGGCGGCCGGCACCTACACGGTGCGGCTCGCGGCCGAGGGCGCTGACAAGCCTGCAGTCGGACAGACGCCTGATTTGTCCCGCTGGTGTGAATTCGTTCAGGGCGGCCAGGTGAAGGGCAAAGAGCTCTGCACCGTGCTCAGCGCCAGCGAAGTCGGCGCCGTCGTCAAAGACACGCCGCCTGCCTCCGGCAGTGTGAAGGTGCAGATGCTGAAGGGGAACGATTACCTTCGGGTCTGGGCCAACCGCGGCGGGACTCACTACCTGGTCCACCTCGCGGTGTCTTCCGGACTCTAGGAAACGTCGAACTTCAAACTTCGAACCTCGCGTTCGAAGTTTGAAGTTCGCGGCGCGTCAGCGCCGCGACACAATCACGTTGCCGCTGAACGTCGTCGCGACGACGACGGCGCTGCCGTCGCCGACGGTGCCGCGGACCGCCTGCCTCGACCGCGACGTTTCCTTGATGTTGACGCCCGCGTCCGTGCGAATCGAGCCCGAGAAAGTTTCCGCCCGCAAATCGAAGCCGACATTGCCTTGGATCGTAAGGTGGATGTCGCCGCTGTGCGCCTGCAGCTCGTAACGTCCGCTCTTGGCGATGGGGCCGCTGTAACTGACTGACCCCGACATGCTCTTGAGCTCGACGCCGTCGGCGGTGACGTCGCTGGCCGTGATGTCGCCGCTCACGAGATTCACCGAGAGCCGCCGCGCTTTGATGCGCTGAAGATTCACGTCGCCGCTGACGCCGCCGAAGGTCAGGTTTCCATCGGCGTCCACATCCGTGATCGTGGTGGTCCCCGAGATGCTCTTCACGTTCGTCAGCCGCGGCGACTGACTGATCTCGAGATCGCCGCTCACCACGTCAACCGACAGGTCGCCTTTCATGCCTTTCACTGACACGTCGCCGGACACGTTGGTCACGTTCATCCGCGTGCCTGCGGGCGCGACGATGTTGTAGTTGACCGAGACGTTGTAGGGCTGGCGGTTGCGTCCCTGTCCCTGCTGATCCGGATAGCGTGTCTCGACGATCGCGCGATCGCCGCGGTGATCGATCTCGACCTTGACCTGCTCGAGGCCGAGCTTGGCATCCGCATCCGTCCGGCCGCGCGATCGGCGGGTGATCTCGAGCGACACGTCCTTGCCGTTCCCCGCCGTAATCGTGATGTCCCCGGAGATGTTCTTGAGATCGAGCGCGCCGTTCGGGCCGAGCGGGACGGTGCGCGTTTCCTTGTCGATCTGCTCGACGCGATTCTGCCGATCCTGATCGCGATCGCGCGACACCTCTCGGCCGATCTCCCGCCCAACCTCCCGCGTGATCTCCCGCGAGACGGATGACAGCTCGGTGAGGGCTTCGCGGATGGCCTCGCTGATCTCGAGGCGCATCTGCGGTCCCATCGCCGTTTCGACAATCCGGTGGACTTCGCGGATGACGTCGGGCGACACCGTGACTTTCACTTCGATGCGCGGTTCCTGCGCCGCCAGGGTCCGGCCGCCGCCCACGATCAGCGCGAGCGCCGCGATGAGCGCTCCTGCCCGCCTACTGCGTTTCACCACACATCACCTCGTCTTTGGTCGGGGGACTTCGTCCCGCCGAACCCCCTCTCGCCGTCGCTCGCGGGCCCCAAGATCCCCGCTCCGCTCCGGCGGGCCGCGCCCTCGGCGCGGCAAGTGCTTACGACG
>JBLNGH010000047.1:0-2926 GCA_050264575.1 Acidobacteriota bacterium
CGACTCGCAAGGCAGAAGGTACAAGGCAGAAGGCAAAAACTCGAACTGAGGACCTCCGCCTTGCGATAGTATCTCCGCACGTTTCCGCACGCGTTCCGGAGGAAAAACCCATGCGCCAAACCACGACACGTTTGAGAGGCCGCCTGTTGTTTCTGGCGGGTCTGCTGCTGGCGGGTTCCCCCCTCGCGGGCAATCTGCTCGCCGTGGAGGACCAGGGCGGGCAAGCGACTCCCGCGCAGGCGCCGCGCGTGATCAACCAGCCAACCGATCCCGCGCTCCGCGGCTTCCGGTGGCGCGAAATCGGACCGACGGGCCAGGGCGGCCGCATCGACGACTTCGCGTTCGACGAGAAAGATCCGTATCGGTACTTCGTCGGCTTCGCCGTCGCGGGCGTCTGGCGGACGCTCAACAATGGCACGACGTTCGATTCGATCTTCGAAACGTACGGCACGGGGACGATCGGCGATCTGGCGCTCGCGCCGTCCGATCCCAACGTCTTGTACGTCGGCACCGGCGAGGCGAACAACCGGCAGTCGTCGAGTTTCGGCAACGGCGTATGGCGATCCTCGAACGCGATGGCGCCGAATGCCGCTGACGTGAAGTTCGAGTACGTCGGGCTCCGCGAGACGCAATCGATCGCGCGCATGATCGTCCATCCGAAAGATCCGAACATCGTCTGGGTCGCAGCGGCCGGACATCTCTACGGGCCGAATCCCGAGCGCGGCATCTTCATGACGACCGACGGCGGGAAGACTTGGACGAAGACGCTGTACATCAGCCCGGACACCGGCGGCACCGATCTCATCATCGACCCGAGCAATCCGATGAATCTCTGGGCCGCGATGTACGAGCATCGACGCACGGCGTGGGGCTACGCGGGCGGCGGACCGGGCAGCGGTCTCCACCAGAGCACGGACGGCGGCAAGACCTGGAAGAAGGTGACCGGCAATGGTCTGCCGCGCGGCACGCTGGGACGAATTGCGCTCGACATCTGCAGGACGCAGCCGAACGTGATCTACGCGCAGATTGAAGCCGCGCCGGACAAGGAAACCGGCGCGCCGCTCGATCAACCTGCGGCCGCGCAAGGCCGTGGCGGGCAGGCCGGCGCCGGACAAGCGGGCGCGGCAGGTGGCCAGGCGGGCGCAGCCGGGCAGGCGGGACGCGGCGGGCGCGGCGGCGGTGGCGGTGGTGGTGGTGGACGCGGCGGCGGTGTCGAAACACCACCCGATCCGCAGTCGAACGGCGTCTGGCGCTCGATGGACAAGGGCAAGACGTGGACCTTCATGTCCAACCAGAACCAGCGGCCGATGTACTTCAGCCAGATTCGCGTCGATCCGAACCGGCCCGACACCGTGTATGTCGGCGGCGTGCAGCCGCAGAAATCCACCGACGGCGGAAAGACGTTCGCACCGATTCAGGGTATGGGCCACGTCGACAACCATGCGATATGGGTCGATCCGCTCAGCGGCACGCCCGGCTCCGAGAGCAAGCATGTCGTCTACGGCAACGACGGCGGACAGGACGTCACGTACGACGCCGGCGTCCGCTGGGAATCGATTCGCATGATGGGCACGGCGCTCTCGTATCACGTGTCGGCCGACATGCGACGGCCGTATTGGGTCTGCACGGGCCTGCAGGACAACGGATCGTGGTGCGGACCGAGCAACACCCGCAGCGGCGGGATCCATCAATGGAACTGGATCAGCGTCGGCGGCGGCGACGGGTTCCAGAGCCAGATCGATCCAAGCGACCCGAACATTTTCTACACGGAATCGCAGAACGCCGGGATCAACCGTTATGACCTGAACACCGGCGCGACCACGAATATCAAGCCGAACTATCCCGGCGGCGGCGGGCGCGGCGGTGGTGGTGGCGGTGGCGGCGGACGCGGTGGCGGCGCGGGCGCAGCGGCTGCCGGCGGCGGCGCCGCGGGCGCCGTGGCTGAAGCTCCACCGGCGGCACCACCCGGCGGCGGTTTCGGCGGGGGCGGACGCGCCAACGTCATCAATCCACCTCCACCGGACTCGATCAACCAGTTCAACTGGAACTCGCCCATCCGGCTCTCGCCGCACAATCCGAGCATGGTCTATCTCGGCGGGCGCCAGCTCTTCATCTCGCGCGATCGCGGCGAGTCGTGGGTGATGTCCACGTCGCTCGGGAAGAACATCGATCTCAATCAGCGGTCGATTCTCGAACAGAAGTACGACCTCCCGATCTGCGGCGGCGGCCGCGGCGGCGAGCGCGGGAAGCCGTGCATCCTCTCCAAGCACGACGGCTACGTGCAGAACGAGTTCGGCACGTTGACGGAAATCGCCGAATCGTCCGTGCTGCCCGGGGTGCTGTGGATCGGAACCGACGACGGCAACGTGCAGGTCAGCAAGGACGGCGGCAACACGTGGGCGGAGGTCGGCAAGAACATTCCGGGCGTGAACCACGAGTACTACGTCTCGGGTCTCGAAGCGTCGTGGTACGACGCCGGCACGGCGTATGTCGCGCTCGATGGTCATCGCAACGACGACATGAAGCCGTACATCTTCAAGACGACCAACTACGGCCAGTCATGGACCGCCGTGTCGGGCAACCTGCCGCAGTGGGGCTGCGTGAACTCGATCCGTCAGGACCCGGTCAATCGCAGCCTGCTCTACGCGCCGACCGAGTTCGGTTTCTTCATCTCGCAGAACGACGGCCAGTCGTGGGCCAAGTTCATGCCGAACCTGCCGGATGTCCGGATTGACGACGTGCTGGTCCACCCGCGCGATCACGATCTGATCCTCGCGACCCACGCGCGCGGGATCTGGATCATGGACGACATCTCGGCGCTGCAGAACATGACCGACCAGATGTCCACCGAGTCCATGCTCTTCAAGCCGCGCGACGCCGTCGTCTGGCGGCCCGATCGGCGCAATCAGACGTCCGTGCCCGGCGA
>JBLNGH010000048.1:0-3874 GCA_050264575.1 Acidobacteriota bacterium
GGATTTCCGCGCCTGATTTAGCGCAACACCATCTCGCTGACAGTACCGAGGGTACAGGGTTTGCGATTGTTTTTGGGCTTACCACCAAGGTGCGAGCAATTTGGAATGAGATCGTCATCCCAATCTCCCGCATTTCTTCCGTGGCACTGGCGCCTCGAAGCGCGGGTGTTGCTCAGCATTCCGATCATCGGCGGACTGTCGCTCGGCGCCGTCCTCGCGGCGACCGTCGGCGTCGTCAACAACTACTCGCTGGAACGCGCGCGCGACGATCTCGGCGCCGCGCGAGACGCGTTCGATCGGTTCGTCGAGGACCGGACGGATGCCGCCGTGCGACAGACACGCCTCGTCGCCGATTCGATGACGTTCCGTCAGGCGGTCGGCGACGCCGGCGAAGGCGCCACGGCGGCACTTTCCGGTCTGTTCGAGGGCCAGTGCCGAAAGCTGGGCGCGAATTTCTGCATCGCCTCCGACGCACGCGGGCGGTGGATGGCCCAATCGAGCGCGCCGCGCGAGCGCGGATCGCGCCAGACGGTTGGGGCCTCGATCGACGCGGCGCGGGCGGGCCGTTCGTCTCGCGCGACCATGTCCCTGGCCGACGGCCTTTCCATCGTCGTCTCCGAGCCGGTTCGAGATGCCGGTGAGCTCGTGGGAACGTTGACGACGGGCTATCGGCTGGATGATGACATCGCGACTGACGTGGCGCGCGCCACACACGCGGAAGTCGCGCTCGTCTGCGCCAGCGGTGCGCTGTGCGGGACGAGTCTCAAGGCGGCGTCCCGCAAGGCGCTCATCGACTTGCTCGACGGCAATCCCGCAATCATCAACGAGATGGACGCCACGCCGACCCGATGGACGCTGGACCGTGGAACGTTCGTTGCCGCGGGCTACGACGTGCCGATGGAGCTATCGCGCTCTCAGACGGCGGACCGGGGTACCGGACCAGCGCCGCGGCCGGCGGCGGCGGCATCGACGACGCCCGTAGCCGAGCAGCCTCGGATCGTGCTGCTGCAGGACTGGTCTCCCGCCGAACGGGCGCTCTGGCAGATTCGCGTCGCGCTCGCGTGGGTCGGGCTGTACACGTTCTCGGTGGCGATCGGCTGCACCATTCTTCTCAGCCGTCGGCTGACGCGGCCACTGCGCGATCTCGCCAGCGCGGCCAACGAAATCGCGGGCGGCAACTGGGCGCGCCGCGTCCCCGTCGACGGCCCCGCCGAAGCGCGCACCATGGCCCAGGCGTTCAATCACATGACCCTCACGCTCAGCCACTGGCACGAGCAGGCCAACAGCCAGGCGGCGCGGCTGCGCGAGTCCGCCGAGCGTTTTCGATCGGTCACCGACTCGGCGCACGACGCCATCATCTCGGTCAACGGCCGCGGCGAGATCGTGTTCTGGAATCAGCGCGCGGAAGCGGTCTTCGGCTACAGCGAGACGGAAGCCACGGGCCTCCTCCTCACGGAGTTCATTTCGCAGGGCGACCACACGAAGTACGCAGACGAGATCGCCAAGCTCTGGACGCCTCGAAGCCCATGGATGGGCAGCACGGTCGAGCTGTACATGGTGAGCCGGAACAGGCGCGAGGTGCCGGTGGAGCTGTCGCTCTCGACCTGGAAAGCCGGCAACGAGGATTTCTACACCGTCCTCATCCGCGACATCACCGAGCGGAAGCAGACGGCTGAGGCCTTGCGGCAGCGCGAAGACGAGCTGCGCCACGCGCAGAAGATGGAAGCGGTCGGCCGGCTCGCGGGCGGCATCGCGCATGACTTCAACAACCTGCTGACGGGAATCCTCGGATACGCGGATCTCATTCTGGAAAACCTCCCGCCCGACAGCCGCGCACGCAACGACGTCGAAGGCATCCGCAAGGCGGGCCGGAGCGCCGCGGGCCTCACACGGGAACTCCTGGCGTTCAGCCGCAAGCAGGTGCTCCAGGCCGTCGTGCTGGACCTCAACGAAGTCGTGCGCGGGACGGAAGGACTCCTGCGACGGCTCGTCGGTGCGCAGACACATCTCGTCCTGGAGCTCGGGGAAGACGTGAAACCGGTGAAGGCTGATCGCAGCCAGATCGAGCAGGTGCTCCTCAACCTCGCGACGAACGCGCAGGACGCGATGCCCGACGGTGGACAGCTCACGATCACGACGGCCAACATCGACCCGGACCTCGCGCGGCAGACCTTGAACACGCCGCTTGCGGGTCCGCACGTGATCCTCGCCGTGCGCGACACCGGTCATGGCATGACGAGCGAGGTGCGATCGCACATCTTCGAGCCGTTCTTCACCACCAAGGAGATGGGCAAAGGCACGGGCCTCGGTCTCTCGACGGTCTACGGCATCGTCACACAGTCGGGCGGCCACATCTGGGTCGACAGCGAGCCCGGCACGGGATCCGTGATGACGGTGGTGCTGCCGGCGGTCGAGGCGCCGGTCACCAGCGGCGATCGCGGTCTGGAGCAGCGGGAGCGCGCGTACCGTGGCAAGGAGACGGTCCTGCTCGTCGAAGACAACGACGCCGTTCGCGACCTGGCGCGCCAGGCGCTCGCCGGGTACGGGTATCGCGTCCTCGTCGCCGCCAACGGCGAGCAGGCGCTGCGCATTGCCTCGGCTCATCTGCAGAGTCTGTCGCTCGTCGTGACCGACGTCGTGATGCCCGTGATGGGGGGCCGCGAGCTCGCGGCGCGCCTCACGAAGATGCGTCGCGGTCTCAAAGTGTTGTTCATGTCCGGGTACACCAACGGTACCGTCAAGCAGGAAGTTCCTGGCACGCTGTTTCTGGAAAAACCGTTCACTCCAGCCATGCTCGGCAAAAAAGTTCGGGAGGTGCTCGACGCCGTCCCGGCGCGAAGGTGACAAGCGATGCTGACGTATCAGGAAACGAAGCCGCAGGAATCACTCGGGACGATTCTCGTCGTCGACGATCTGCAGACCAACCTCGACGTGCTCGAGCGGATGCTGGGCTCACAAGGCTACCGGGTCCTCACCGCACACGACGGCGAGGAAGCGCTCGCAATCGTCGCGCGCGAACAGCCGGATGTCGTCCTTACAGACGTGCGGATGCCGCGCCGTGACGGGTTCGGCCTGTGCCGCGCGCTGAAAGCCGCGGCGGCGACGCGACTCATTCCCGTGGTGCTCATGACGGGCGCGTCGGAGGCCGACGATCGGATTCAGGCGATCGAGGCCGGCGCCACGGATCTGCTGGGCAAACCGATCGACCTGCCGGAGCTCAAAGCGCGCGTCCGCTCGCTGATGCAGCTCAAGCACTACACCGACGAGCTGGACTCGGCCGAGGTCGTGCTCAGGAGCCTGGCGCTGATGATCGAGGCGCGTGACGCCTACACGCAGGGGCATTGCGAACGGCTGGCGCGTTACGCCACCCGGCTCGGCGAGCGTCTGGGACTGCCGCCGGAGGATCTCCTTGCGCTCTCGAAGGGCGGCTACTTCCACGACATCGGCAAGATCGCAATTCCGGACTGCATCCTTCTCAAACCCGGGCCTCTCACGCCCGAGGAGTTCGAGAAGATGAAGGAGCACCCCGTGATCGGCGAGCGGCTCTGCGGCGACCTGCGCGCGCTGCACCACGTGCGCCCGATCGTGCGCCATCACCACGAGCGGCAGGACGGCAGCGGCTACCCTGACGGTCTCAAGGGCGACCATGTGCCGCTCCTGGCGCAGATCATCGGGATCGTCGACGTGTACGACGCCATCACGACGACCCGGCCGTATCGCGCCGCGTTGAGCCCGGAGACCGCGATTGCCGCCCTCCGCGACGAAGTCGCGCGCGGCTGGCGCCGTCACGATCTGGTGGAGACGTTCATCGCGACATTGACGACGTAACAGGTTGATGAAGATCAGCAACTCGCCAACCGGCGCGTGATCTGTG
>JBLNGH010000049.1:0-3752 GCA_050264575.1 Acidobacteriota bacterium
CATTGGACCGCGCGACGTAGACGTCTTCGTCGTTGCCGATGCCGACCCGCGTCCGGTCCTCCGCAAGGCGGACGAGGTCTTCGCTGTTGCGGATGGTTCCCCGCGCGACTTCCGCCTGCAACCCGGCTTCGATCGCCAGGAACCAGCTTTTCGCGACGGTCGCCGCGATCGACTGACGCGCGTACTCGAAATCGGCAGCGGTCGCGGCGGCGTCCTCGCGAGCCGCGGCACGTCCGTAGCGCACACGGCCCCAGAGATCCAGTTCCCAGTTGACGACCAGGGCACCGCCTTGCAGGCCGGAGCTGTCGCCCGACATCTTTCCGCCGCCGCGCGCGAGGATGTCCGCCGACGGGTACAACTTGGCGCCGGCCAGCTTCGCGTAGAGCTGCGCCTGCTCGACGCGCGAAGCCGCGACGCGCAAGTCGGCGTTGTGCGCGATGGCTTCGGCAACAGCCGCCGTGAGCTGCTCGTCGGAGAACGTCGACAGCCAGTTGTCCGAGACGGTTCCGGTTCCCGCGCCAGCCGCGGTCCACTGTCCCGGTACCTTCACCGTCGGCAGCGCTTCTTCCTTGATGGCTGCCGCGTCCGGCGGGTTCTTCAGTCGGCACGACGGCAACATCAGGACGAGCACGACGATCGCGCCCAGGCCAGCGGGATGGGAGCGACGGCGGGATCGTCCGCGGGGCGTCATCGACAACTCCATCAGTGGCCGAGGCTGATGCTGTGCTTGATGATGATGTAGTCGAGGTACGACGCGGTCCGCAGCAGGACTTTGCGGATGATGTGAACGAGCGTGAGGTGCTCGGTATAGATCGCCGCCGACCCTCGAGCGCCGGCCGCGAGAAACACCGACTTGTCCTTGTCGGCGACGACCAGCTTGACCGGAAACCGGCCGGGCGGCGCGACGAACGTCGTCCTCGGCAGATCCCCGGAGGCGTCGAGCTGACCCTGGTTCTGCGCCCAGAGAATCGAATCCACGTGCGCCTTGATGATGCGGCCCGGGTAGGTATCGAGCGTGATTTCCGCTTCGTTGCCGTTGGACACCTCGTGCAGCTCGTTCTGGCCGAACATCGCGAAAATCTGATACTCCTCGTCGACGAACGTCATCACCTCGTTGAACGGCATGCCGGCCACGAAGTAACCCGGCCGCAGCATCACATTCACCATGGTCCCGTTTCCCGGAGCGTAGATGGTCGTCTGCGACAGCTCCCAGCGGGCGTTTTCGAGCTGGGCGCGTGTCGTCTCGACCTGCGCCTGCGAGATCTTCAGCTGCGCCTGGGCCGTCGCGATTTGCGCCTTGACCTGGGCGACCGTGGCCAGATCGCCGCTCTTGACGCGACCCGACAGCTTTTCGCGCACCTGCTGCTCGGCGGCGCGCGCGCCCGCGAGCTGTGCCGTGAGCTCCTTGACGTTCGTTTCCGCCTGCTCGAGATCGAAACGGTTCCCCGCACCCGTCTTGACGAGCTCGGCGTTCTGGGTGACCCGCGTCCGCGCCAGCTCGAGCGACGCGACCAGCGCACCCACCTGGCCAATCGCCTGATTCAACTGCTCCTTCAACTGCGGCTCGGTCGACGCGACATCGGTGAGTTTGGCCTGGGATTCCCCCACTCGCTCGCGGTCCGCTCCGACCTTGGCCTCGTCCGACGCCAGCTTCGCCTCGAGCGAGTTCACCTCGTTCTGATAGGGCGTGGGATCGATCTTGAACAGCACGTCTCCCTTCTTGACGGGACGGTTGTTCTCGACCGGCACCTCGATGACGCGTCCCCGCACCTGCGACACGATCGGCACGACGTACTTGACCACCCGCACGTCGCTCGTCGTCGGCGCGACGATGTTGAGGAGGAGAAGCAGGATGGCGATTGCGACGACCGGGAAAATCACGACGCCGACTTTCCAGGGCGTCGTCCACGGCAGCCACTTCAGCTTGATGAAGATCAGCCAGACGAGAAAGGCGTAGATCCCGAGGAGGATGGCTTCCACTTACCGCGTCTCCTTCGTATCCAGACGCGCTTCGAGGGCATCCAGATCGGCGCGAAGGGTGCTGAGATCGGCAGACCTCACGCCTCGCTGCTCGAGCCGCGCCAGCCGGTCACTCAATCCGAGAACGGGGGCTGGTTCAGGGCTTTCGCCCGGCCATGCTTCCTTCTTGAATTCCTCCGAATCGGGATGTTTGTCGGTGCCGTAGGCCATCTTGTACATGACCGGCTTGGAGTAAGCCCACAGCCACGCAATCGGCCACAGCAGCCCACCGAACACCAGCGAGAGCAGGCACAGCGTCCGAATCGCCTCGAACTGGGGATGATGCCGTTTGTGGGCGATCTTTTCCGGCAGGATGTGGACCATCCAGAAGAGCACGATGAGCCCGATCGGCACGACGAAGATCACGAAGAGCGCGAGAAACGTGGCGAGCTTGTCCTCCGCCTCCGGAGAGAGCAGCGAGGCGTGCGCGTCTGAAGGCAACGACAGGAGAGCCAACAATCCAAAGAGCACACGCGTGGCGGACTTGCGTACCGTGCCCGTTGTCCCAATCGTCTGACGAGCCGTCATCGGTCGAACCCCGCCGCAGGCGTACCTGCAATGGAATGCGCTGGTTATCGATCAGTGGAGTGCAGTCGTCATGCCACGCGAAACCACCGGCTGATCCCCAGTAAGCCGATGGTTTTCGCCGCCTAACTGAAGGCTATCCCCGTTGGCGCCGTGCCTGCCCTCCGGGCGTGCGTGCGCCCTCCGAGATGTCGGAGCCCTCAAAGAAGAAGGCGCCCTTACGGGCGCCTTCACATGTCACGTTCCTCGAACCCGACCGGGCTACTTCTTCACCTTGGGCGGGTAATTCTTGAAGATCTTCTTGACGGCCTCGTTGATGCTCTTGTCGCGCTTGTCGGGATTGGCCTGCGTGTTGACTTCCTTCACGCCCATCCCGCGCCAGACGACCTGACTCTTCTTGGCGTCTGCCATGTCGATCACCAGCGTGCCGACCAGGATGTCCCGCACCTGGGTGCTGGTGGTGGTCATGCCGCCGCCCCATCCCCAGCCGTACGGACCGTACCCGCCGCCGTAGCCGGAGCTGTACGTCGAGATGTCCTTTTCCTTGTCGAATGCGACGTGGTACACCACGAAGACATCCGGACCTGAGTCCGACTTCGTGAACCCTTTCTCCTTCAACTGGGTTTCGATAGCACTGACGATCCGATCGTCAATCAGTTGCTGCCCGACTTTGGTGCCGTCCTTGAGGGCATAGGTCTTGTACCCGGCGAAGTTGGCGGCCTTGTCGTAGTCGTAGCTGACCTTCTGCGCGATGACCAGGGCCGGAGCCAGGACAAAAGCCGCGATCGCTACGGTCATGGTTCTCTTCTGCATACACGCTCCTCCTCGGCTGTCGCGAGACACCCGATCGGGTCTTCCGGACTGCAATTGTCGAGCCGGGAACGACCCTGTGTTCGACGAAGTATACTCGTGGCGGCTCGACTGGAGAGCGTTCTTCCGCCATACGGTATTTCGTGGCCGCTCCGGTGTCGCGGACGGTTGCGGCGGAATGACAGGCCTGTGCCACACGATTCCCGGCGGCACGGTCTCTGCTTGTCCCTCTCCTCACGCGCGTGCGCCAGCGCCGGCCTCTGCGTGACCCGGGTCTCGAGGAAGGAATCCGCCATGAAGAATGCTCCGACTCCACGACGTCGGATCGCGACCGTGGTCGCGACGTTGAGCCTGCTGCTGCAGCCATCGGTCCCGCTCGTCCGGGCGGCTGGCCAGGC
>JBLNGH010000050.1:0-3690 GCA_050264575.1 Acidobacteriota bacterium
GTGTGACGCAGACCGGACATCCGGGGCCGTGCACCATCTCGACGGCGTCGTCGAGCAGCTCGTCGAGACCCTGCTTCACGATGGTGTGCGTCTGGCCGCCGCAGACCTCCATGAGCACCCAGCGGCGCGTGGCGGTTCGCTTGATCTCGGCAATGAGCCCGCGGGCGACTTTGGGGTCACGATACTCACTGAGGTATTTCATGGCGTGAGTTCCTTCATCCACTCCAGCTCGTCGAGTTGGCTCATCTCGCGCAGCACGTCGAAGGTGCGCTTGGCTTCCGCTTCATCGACCTTGGAGATCGCAAACCCCACGTGGACGATCGCGTAATCGCCCGGCGCGATCTGGTCGGCGACGTACGCGAGACAGACCTCGCGCCGCACGCCCCCGAAATCGACGACCCCCATGGGGAGTCCCTGGGTGTCGTGGACCTCGACGATCCGGCCCGGAATGCCGAGGCACATCAGGCGCTCGCCCGCTGCGGCTGCAGCTTCGCTTTCACGAACTCCCCGACCAGGACGGCGGCGGGATACAGCACTTCCTCTTCCATTTGCGCGTGGACCGTGAGCTCGGCCGCGAGACGGATGCATTTCTCGTCGCCATCCGACTCGGCGGCCATCGCGAACGCCCGCACCGCGCCCAGGATCGCCCGGTGCTCTTCGATCATCAGCGGCATCTCTTCCTTGAGCCGGGCGACGAGCGGCAGCACTTCGGCCATGTCGGGCGTCACCCCGCCGCGCGCGAGCCGCTGCAGGAGACTGAGCGGCGGGATCGCATACTCGTCTTCGCGGAGGAAATGCGGATGCATGATCCGAGCGACCTCTCGCGCGGTCTGGCCGAGAAGACCGGGCATCTGTCCCGCGCGCGCGAGATCGGCATGCAGCTCCTCGTGTTCTCGGCGTATCGATGGAGGGGCTTTCATAGATTCTCCTCTTGGTGGAGCAAGGCGGCGGCGACCGCGGCTTGGCCGTAACTGATCGCGCCGTCGTTGGGACTCAGGCGTCGCGGCACGAGCACGCGAAACCCGCGCGCTTCCAGACGCGCGCGCAACGAAACGAGCAGCCGGGCATTCTGGAAACAGCCACCCGAGAGCACGACCGTCCCAAGACCGGCGTCCGCAGCGAGACGGGCGGCGAGCTGATCCGATCCCGCCGCGACGCTTTCATGGAACCGTGCGGCCAGCTCTTCCACCGGGACGCCCTGCGCCCGCTGTTCGCCGAGCGCGATGAGCATCGGGAGCGGATCCAGAATCCAGGTGCCCTCGGCCGTCGCCGCCATCGGGAAGGGCAGGGGTTGCGCGAGGCGCGTCCCCGCCAACGACTCGAGCAGCATCGCCGTCTGGCCTTCGAACTGATTGTCGAGCGACACCCCCAACACGGTGCCGGCCGCGTCGAACAACCGGCCCATGGATGACGCGAGCGGAGCGTTCAGCCGGCGTACCATCTGTTGGAGCGCGATGTTGCGCACGTTGATGTGCACGGCATCGAGCATGTACGTGAACGCGTGCGCGGCGTCGGGATCGAGCGCGAGGTACCCGAGTGCTGCGCGCCACGGTTCGCGAGCCGCCAGATCGCCGCCCGGCATCCGGGCGTAGCGCAGGTGCCCCACCCGCCGGTACGACGTCAAGTCGGCCTCGAAAAACTCCGCGCCCCACACGTTGCCGTCGTCGCCGTAGCCCGTGCCGTCGAACGCAATGCCGATGGCGCGACCGGTGCATCCATGCTCGGCCAGGACAGCGGCGACGTGCGCGTGGTGATGCTGGACGGGAATGGTCCGCTCGAGCCCGAGATCGCCCGCTATGCGGGTTGACATATAGCCGGGGTGCAGGTCCCGCACCGCCACCTCGGGCTCGAGTCGGAAGACACGACGATAGGCATCGAAGGCCGCACGCCAGTGCGTCAGCGTTTCGAAGTTTTCCAGATCACCGATATGCTGGCTGACGTAGGCGTCGTTGCCCTGCGCCAGAGTGAAGGTGTTTTTGAGATGCGGACCGACCGCGATCAGAGGCTTGGGACTCGCCAGCGGCAGCTTCAGCGGCAGCGGGGCGTAGCCGCGGGCCCGCCGCAGAAACACGGTGGTTTCACCGGCCACACGTACCACCGAGTCGTCGTAGCGCGCCACGATGTCGCGGTCGTGCAGCAGGAACGCATCCGCGATCGCCGCGAGCCGCTCCTGGGCATCCTCGTTGCTGATCGCGATCGGCTCTTCGCTCTGATTGCCGCTCGTCATGACGAGCGGCCGGCGCACGAAATCGCAGAGCAGGTGATGCAGCGGGGTGTAGGCGAGCATGACGCCCACGCTATCGAGTCCCGGTGCGACCCAGCGGGCCAGCGCTCCTGCCCGACGGTTGCGCAGGAGCACGATGGGTCGCTCGCGCGACGTGAGGAGCGTGGCCTCGGGCTCGCCGACCACGCCGAGCTTCCTGGCATCCGCTAGCGTTCGCACCATCACGGCGAACGGTTTCGCCTCACGGTCCTTGCGCGCCCGCAGCCGCGACACCGCTCGCTCGTCGGTCGCATCGACGGCCAGATGAAAACCGCCCAGTCCACGAATGGCCACGATCCTGCCCGCGGTCAGCAGCGCCGCCGCCGCCCGGATCGGATCGTCCGTGACGCTGACGCCCGGCCCCTCGAGCCAGAGTTTCGGGCCGCAGCTCGGGCAGCTATTCGTCTCCGAGTGATAGCGGCGATCCCCCGGCGTCGTGTACTCACGGCGACAGGTGTCGCACTGCGTGAACGCGCGCATGCTGGTGCGCTCGCGGTCGTACGGCATCGCGTCGATCACGGTGAAGCGCGGTCCGCAATCCGTGCAGGTAATGAAAGGATAGCGATACCGGCGGTTGCGGCGATCGAACAGCTCCGCTTCGCACGCGGCGCACAGGGCGACGTCGGGCGAGATCGGCTGGCGGCGGCCGGCGTCACGGCGGCTCTCGAGGATCGTAAACGTGGCGAGTGTACCGGGCGCGCACGCCTCGGTGCGAACCTCGTCGATCTGCGCGAGCGGCGGCGCTTCGGCGCGCAGCGCGTGAACGAACGCCGCAATGTGTTCCGGCGAGCCTTCGAGGTGAATCTGCACGTCGCCCGACGCGTTCCGCACCCAGCCGGCGAGATCGCACCGCAGCGCCAGCCGGTGCACGAAGGGACGGAAGCCGACGCCCTGGACCACGCCGTGGACGAACAGGCGCGCGGCTGCGCGCGCAGGAGCATGGATCGCGACGGTGCTCATACCCGCACTCCTCGGCGCGCCTGCGCCCGGCAGAAGCTGAACCACTCATTCAGACCGTGCTGCGCCACCGACGACGTCATCAGAAACCCGAGGTCGGGATTGACCGCGCGCGCCAGCTCCACGGCGCGCTCCAGGCTGAACGGCACGTGCGGGAGCAAATCGAGCTTGGTGAAGACCACCCAGCGGGCGGCCCGAAACATCTTGGGATACTTCGATGGCTTGTCTTCGCCCTCGGTCACGGAGAAGAGCGCGATCTTCCCGTTCTCTCCCAGGTCCCAGGCCGCCGGGCAGACGAGGTTGCCGACGTTCTCGATGAACAGCAGATCGGTCGACGCGAGGCTGATGGCTTCCAGCGCCGTTTCCACCTGACGCGCATCCAGATGGCACGCGCCGTTCGTCACCACTGCCTGGACCAGCTGATCGGTGTGTCGCGCCAGACGGTCGGCGTCGTTCTGTGTCTGGACATC
>JBLNGH010000051.1:0-3402 GCA_050264575.1 Acidobacteriota bacterium
CTCGGTGTGACGGGCGTCGTCGTGACGCACGACATGCGCAGCGCCTACACCATCGGCGACCGGATCGCGATGCTGTTCGAAGGTCGCATCCGCCAGGTTGGGAGCGTGGAGGAGATTCAGCGGACGGAGGACCCCGTCGTGCGCCAGTTCATCGAGGGACGAGCCGAGTGAAGCGCGAGAACGAATTCGCCGTCGGTCTAGTGGTCATCGCCGCGCTCGCGCTGGTGGTGGGGGGCGCGCTGTGGCTCTCGGGGGCCCACCTCGGCAAGACCGACGCCGCGGTCACCGCGCGCTTCCGGACGGTCGGCGGACTTGGCGTGGGCAACCCCGTCGTGCTGCGCGGCGTGCGGGTCGGTCGCGTCGAGGCGATCCGCCTGGCGCCGGACAACTGGGTCGAGGCGGATCTGAAGATCTATTCGGGCGTCACGCTGCCCGCGAAACCCGCGGTGATTGCGGCGTCGGCGTCGCTGTTCGGTGAGTGGGCAGCGACCCTGATCTCGAGCGATCCGCTGCCCAACGATCCCAACGTGCGGCAGGCACTGGTCGAGGCGCAGGCGGCCGGCGGCGCAAAGTGGCCCGGCGCCACGCTGCCCGATATCGGGCAGCTCACCGCCCAGGCGAGCCGGATCGCGACGGACATCGCGACCGTATCGACACGCATCCAGACTGCATTCGACTCAACCGCTGTCTCGGACCTGCGCCGCTCGATCCGCGACTTCGGCCAGATCGCCGATCGTCTGGCGCGCGTCACCAACGAACAGGCCGACGTCATCGGGAACGTCGGGCAGAACCTGAGCAAGGGCTCGGACGCGTTGTCGCGTGCCGCCACCGACTTGCGAACCACGCTGGGTCGGGTAGATACCGCGACGAACCAGGGACAGCTCACCACCATCCTGAACAACACCGCTGCGACCAGCACCGATTTGCGCAGCGCCTCGCAGGATTTCCGCCAGCTCATGGCGGCCGCGAACCGGAATCAGGAGAGCCTCGTGCGCGTGCTGCAGAACGCGGATAGCGTGATGGCGCGCATCTCAAACCGCAGCGGCACGCTGGGGTTGCTCGTCAGCGATTCGGCGCTGTACCGCGAGACCACGCTCACGATGATTCAGCTGCGCCAGCTGCTCTCGGACATTCAGGCGAATCCGCGCAAATACTTCACGTTCTCGGTGTTCTAGAACTCATGGTCGCCGAAAGACGCCGAAGGACGCCGAAAGACGCCGAACGCAGTCGCCTGCGGCGTCCTTCGGCGACTTCCGCCGACCTTCGGCGTCCCTCTTGATGACGCGACGATCCCGCAAATCTCGCAAAACCCAGCCCCGCGCCCAACGCGAAACCAGCGCGGGCGGCGTCGTGTTTCGCCGCGGCCCGGATGGGCAGGTGCGGTTTCTGCTGATTCGCGATTCGTACAAGAACTGGGGATTCCCCAAAGGGCATCTCGAAGTCGAGGAGCCGCCCGCGGAAGCAGCGCGGCGCGAGGTCGCGGAAGAGACCGGACTGAAGGAGCTCGTCCTGCACGGCCCGATCAAGGTCATCGACTGGTATTTCCGGTTCCGCGGCAAGACGATTCACAAGTACTGCCACTTCTTCCTGTTCGAGTCGCGGCGCGGGGACCCTGTCCCGGAGGAAGGCGAAGGGATCACCGCCTGCGTGTGGCATCCGCTCGCTGAAGCACGCGAGGTCGTGAGCTACGACAATGCGCGCGATGTGTTGCGCCAGGCGGCGGAGATGCAGCAGGCCCTGGTGCAGACGTGAGCGCGTCCTCGGCATACCCGGTCGTGCCCGTGTTTCATCCGCGCCGCGACGCGCGCCGGGCGCTGAAGCGCGGCTACCCGCGCGAGGCCGGGCGCGTGCGGCTGTGCCGGACGATTCAGGCGGTCGAGCGATTGCTGCAGCAGCGCCTCGTCGATGCCGTTGTCCTGGACGTGCGCCACTGCGCCGGGGAGGGGTTAGCGCTGCCCGCGCGCTTCCCGCGGATTCCGATGTACGTGCTGTCCGCCGTGCGCCCGGACGATGGACCGCTCCTCGCCACGTGCCGGGACGCCGGGTTCACCGGCGTATTAGTAGAAGGAGTGGACAACGCGGTCGCCGGAGAGTGGATCGCCGCGCGCACCGCGCAGGTGGCCCGGCGCGACGCGCTGGCGGACGCGCCGCGGCTGTTGCGACTGACCGACCGCCTGCAACTCGCCGCGTGGGAAGAAGTTCTCCGCCGGGCAGGAACGCCGACCAAGACCGGGCACGTGGCCCAGGCACTGCGGGTGACTCGCGAGCATCTCTCGCGCGAGTTCGGCGCGGGCGGAGCGCCCAACCTGAAGCGGGTCATCGACCTGGCCCGCGCGGCGTGCGCGGCGGACTTACTGGGCAACCCGGGGTATACCGTCCGCTGCGTCGTCCGGATTCTCGGCTATGCTTCGCCGAGCCACCTGGCCGGAGCGGCGCGGCGCGTGGCAGGCGCCACGCCGTTGGAACTGCGAGAGTTGGGGCCCCGCGGCGTGTTGACGCGATTTCTCCGAGGCAGGACGCGGTCACGTGTGTAGGGCTGTTGCCGCCTCCGGTACTTTGTGATAATTTTCACAATCTCTAACCCGACACACCCGATACCACATGGCGACTGATTCCATCCTGAGACCCGGCGAGCTCAAGAACCTCCTCCTCAAAGAGATCAAGGCGGCGGACCTGGCGGACATCGACGTCCGCGAAGTCGGGACCGTGCTCGAAGTGAAAGACGGCATCGCACGGATCTACGGCCTCACGTCCGCGATGGCGGGCGAGATGCTCGAATTCACGGTGTCGGCGACAGGAGAGAAGATCACCGGCCTCGCGCTGAACCTCGAGGAAGACAACATCGGCGCCGTCATCTTCGGCGATTATCTCCAGCTGCGCGAAGGCGACGAGGTCCGCCGCACCGCCCGCGTGCTCGAGGTCCCCGTCGGATCCGCGCTCGTGGGTCGCGTGGTCGACGCGCTCGGACGGCCCGTGGACGGGCTCGGCCCGATTCAATCCGCCAAGTCCCGCAAAGTCGAGATCATCGCGCCCGGCATCATCAAGCGCCAGCCGGTGAAGGAGCCGTTGCAGACCGGCGTCAAGGCGATCGACTCGATGATTCCGATCGGCCGCGGGCAGCGCGAGTTGATCATCGGTGACCGCGGCACCGGCAAGACCGCGATCGCGGTGGACACGATCATCAATCAGAAGGGGCAGGGCGTCATCTGCGTGTACATCGCGATCGGGCAGAAAAACTCGACCGTCGCGGCCGTGGTGGAGCGGCTCAAAGAGCACGACGCGATGGCCTACACCATCGTCGTCGTGGCGTCCGCGTCCGAGCCCGCCCCGATGCAGTACATCGCGCCATACTCGGGCTGCACGATGGCCGAGTACTTCATGTACGACGAGAAGAAGGCCACG
>JBLNGH010000052.1:0-38057 GCA_050264575.1 Acidobacteriota bacterium
CGATCCGTCGAGCTTGCAGACGGCGATGGGATCCCCGACCTTCACGCGCCCGTTGAACACGCGTCCGATGGCGAGCCGGCCGAGATAGTCGCTCGAATCGAGGTTCGCGACCAGCGCCTGCAGTGGCGCCCCGGCCGATCCGCGCGGCGCCGGGACGTGCGCAATGACCGACTCGAAGAGCGGCCGCAGATCGCTTCCCGGGCGGCCGAGATCCGCCGTCGCCGTGCCGCGCCGCGCATCGGTGTAGATGACCGGGAACTCGAGCTGATCCTCGGTGGCGTCGAGATCGATGAACAGGTCGTAGACCTCGTTCAGCACCGCCTGCGCCCGCGCGTCGGCGCGATCGATCTTGTTGATCACGACGAGCGGCGGCAGCCGGCGCTCCAGCGCTTTCCGCAGCACGAAGCGGGTCTGCGGCAGCGGACCCTCCGACGCGTCGACGAGCAGCATGACGCCGTCGACCATCGACAGCGTGCGTTCGACTTCGCCGCCGAAGTCGGCGTGCCCCGGCGTGTCGACGATGTTGATGAGGTGGCCGTCGTAGTGGACGGCGGTGTTCTTGGCCAGGATCGTGATCCCGCGCTCGCGCTCGAGCTCGTTCGAGTCCATGACCCGCTCGGCCACGCGCTCGTTGACACGGAAAATCCCGCTCTGGTGCAGCAGTCCGTCGACGAGCGTCGTCTTTCCGTGATCGACGTGCGCGATGATCGCGACGTTGCGGCGGAGCGGGTTGGCAATCTCCGGCGTGTGTGCCGGCGAGCGAGACATCTTCCCAGTATAGGCTGCACTACAATTTCATATGGTCCCGGAAAGGGAGTGTGATGAGGTTCGACAAACACGATCGCCGGTCGTTTCTGGCCAGGACGGTGACCGGCGGACTCGCGCTCGTCAGCGCTGGTCTGGCCGCGCTGGTCGGAATCGCCGCCGCGCCGCGTTCGCGTCCGGCGGGACGGCGGTGGCACCGGACGATCTCGCTCTTCGACCTGCCTCCAGAACGGCCCCTTGCCGCCGTGATCGCCGATCGACAGGCGGATGGGTGGTACGAAACGCGTAAGCAATCGGTCGTGTTCATCGATCGCGAGGGCAGCGGCTATCGCGCGCTCTCGGCGACGTGCAGCCACCTCGGCTGCCGGGTACGCTGGGATGCGACGTCGGAGCTGTACCTCTGCCCGTGCCACGGCGGCGCGTACGATCGTAACGGACGCGTCGTCGCCGGTCCGCCGCCGCGTCCCCTCCAGCGGCTGGCCGTGCGCGTGAACCCCCAGACCTCGGATATCGAGGTCGAACTGTGAACCGGCGCCTCGCGTCGATAGCAGCCTGGCTGGACGATCGCACAGGCTGGCGGACGCTTCGCCGTCACCTGCTCGAGGAACCGCTGCCGGCCGGGACCGGCTGGTGGTTCACGCTCGGCAGTTTGCTTCTCTTCGGTTTGGGCATCCAGCTCGTGACGGGCATCGTCCTCGCGTTGTATTACGCGCCGACGCCCGACCACGCATGGGACAGCGTCAGGTACGTGACCACAGAAGTGCGGGCCGGAACGTTTCTGCGGGGCCTGCACCATTGGGGCGCCACCCTCGTCGTCATCGCCGCCGGGCTGCACCTCGCTCGCGTCGTCTTTTTCGGCAGCTACAAGAAGCCGAGAGAGCTGAACTGGCTCATCGGCCTCGCGCTGCTCGCCGTCATTCTTGCGTTTGGTCTGACGGGATACCTGTTGCCGTGGGATCAACGCGCGTACTGGGCGACAGTCGTCACGATCAACATCTCGAGGCTCACGCCGGGCATTGGAGATGCTGTCGCGTGGCTGTTGCGGGGCGGGGCTGAGGTTGGCGCGTTGACGTTGACGCGATGGTATGGGGTCCACGTCGTCGTTCTGCCCGTGTTGCTCGCTTTCCTGGTTGCCGGACACTTGTATCTGCTGCGACGCCATGGGATCTCAGGTCCCGTTCGCGCGCGTTCCGGACCGTCGCGGTTGTTCTTTCCATATCAGGCCGCCCGTGATTTCACGATCGCCGCTGCTGCGGGAGTGTTGCTTGCGGTCCTGGCGTGGCGCGGTGCGCCCGCGCTCGACGCACCGGCCGATCCCACCTCGAGCGACTACACTCCGCGGCCCGAGTGGTACTTCCTCGGCTTGTTTCAGCTGTTGAAGTATTTTCCCGGCCGCTGGGAGGTCATCGGCGCGCTCATCGTGCCCGGGCTGGCCGCTGCCTTCCTGGCGCTGCTGCCCTGGATTGACCGCAGCCGCTCGCGCGATCCGAGGACGCGCCGGGTCGTGCTCGGAATCTTCACCGCCGGGCTTGCCGGTGTGATGACGCTCACCACGCTGGGCGCGATGGATCGCCCGCGACGGCAGCCGGACGTGTGGACGGTGCGGGAACAGGCAGGCGCGATCCTGATCGCGTCGAGCGACCGATGCACGAGGTGCCATCACGCCGACGGCATGACCGCGCCGGTCGACCCTCGCCGGCTCAGCCGGCCGCCAGACTGGCTGGCTGCGCACATCGTCGATCCGGAAGTCATCGGTCCCGGCGTCCGCGATGTCCCGGTGTCGTCCAACGACGCGGAGAACAACGCGATTCGCGCGGCGCTGGCCCGGATGCGGGTCGCCGATCCCCCGGCCCTCGATGAGGCGAGTCGCAAAGCGATCGTGCTCGTCAATCGCTACTGCCTGACCTGCCACGTGATCGGCAGCGTGGGCGGCACGGACGGGCCGGACCTGACGCACGTCGGCGAGAAGCTCGATCCGGGTCTCATCGAGCGGCGCATCATCAACCCGGCCGACGTGCAGATCGATACGGACATGCCGGCATTCGGCGATAAGCTGACGCCGGAAGAGATTCACTCGATCGCGATGTGGATTGGGACGAGACGGTGACAAGGTCGTCTTAAGGAGGCACTTGCCGGCTACGTGTCTCAACCTCGCGTCGCTCCTCGAGCATCAGGCACGGCTGACGCCTGATCGGCTGGCGGTTGTCCTGCGGCCGTACACGTTCTCGTACGCGCAGCTCGACGCGATGGCGAGCCGTGTCGCGGCCGGCCTGCGCGCGCTGGGACACGGCCCCGGCGATCACATCGCGCTCGCGTGCCCCAACACGCCCCATTTCCCAATCGCGTACTACGGGATTCTCAAGCTTGGCGGCGTCGTCGTCCCGTTCAACGTGCTCCTCAAGCCGCGGGAGATCGCCTTTCACCTCAAAGACAGCGATGCCCGCGCCCTGTTCGTCTTCGAAGGAACGCCGGAGCTGCCGCTGGCGAGAACCGCGCTCGCGGCGCTCGCCGAACACGACGTCCCGGGTTGCCGGCACCTGATCGTGATGACGATCAACCGCGAGGCGCCAAGTCCGGTCGAGCGCGCGCTGACCCTGGACCAGTTGATGCACGGTCAGCCTCCGTCCTTCCCGGCCCATCCGACGACGCCGGACGACACGGCGGTCATGCTCTACACGTCAGGCACTACGGGCCAATCCAAGGGGGCCGAGCTCACGCATTTCAACATGACGATGAACGCGCTGGCGTCGCGCGACATGCTCATGCCGACGCTCGATGCGCGCACTGATGCGCACAACGTCACGCTCGTCACCTTGCCGCTCTTCCACTCCACGGCGCAGAGCGCGCAGATGAATGCCGGTGTCGCCGGCGGGTGGACCATCGTCCTGCTGCCGCGCTTCGAGGCCGGTGCCGTGCTCCGCGCGTTCGAGGCGGAGCGGGTGAACTGCTGGGTCGGCGTGCCGACGATGTACTGGGCGCTGCTGCAGCACGCGCGCAAGGAAGGGCTCGACGTCTCCACGGTTGCCGCCTCGTTGCGCTGCTGCGTGTCGGGCGGCGCGCCGATGCCGCTCGCCGTCCTCGAGGACTTCGAGAAGTCGTTCAACGTCCGCGTGCTCGAAGGATACGGGTTGTCGGAGACGTCGCCGGTCGCCTGCTTCAACCAGGTGTTCAAGCCGTCGAAGCCCGGCACCGTGGGGCTGCCCATCAGCGGCTGCGAGGTCGCGATCGTCGACGATCAGGATCATCCCGTGGCGACGGGTGAGCGCGGCGAGGTCGTGATTCGCGGCCACAACGTGATGAAGGGCTATTACAAGCAGCCCGAGGCGACCGCCGACGCGCTGCGGGGCGGGTGGTTCCACACCGGCGACATCGGCGTGCTGGACGCGGACGGGTATCTCACGATCGTCGATCGCAAGAAGGACATGCTGATCCGCGGCGGCACCAACGTCTATCCGCGCGAAATCGAAGAGGTCTTGATGACGCATCCGGCCGTCTCACTGGCCGGCGTGATCGGCGTGCCGGACGAACGGCTCGGCGAGGAAGTGAAGGCGTTCGTCGTGCTCAAGCCCGGCGCGTCAATTACGGCCGATGCGCTGATCGCATGGAGCAAGGAGCAGTTGGCCGCTTACAAGTACCCGCGGACGATCGAGTTCCGCGATTCGCTGCCGATGGGTGCGACGGGAAAAGTGCTGAAGCGTGCGCTGAAGCAGTAAGCCGAAGGCCAAAGGCCAATGGCCGAAGAAAGGCCCAAGGCGAATGGCCCAGGGCCCAAGGCCCAAGAAAGGCGAAGGCAAAAGACGCGCCGGTATCACGTTATCGAGGCTCTTGCTTCCGGCAGAATGCGACGAACTTGGCGATCTGAAGGAGAGTCTCGACTTTACCGAAGCCGTTGATGGTCTCTTGGCTCGGAACGGGCACATCCAACTCCTTCAAAATGCTTAGGACAAGATCCTCATCCTTTTCTTCTTCGGTTATCCCAAAAACTGATCCGAGGCTGTCCTCTGGATACGGCGTGAAGCCTTCTTCGTATCCCCAGTCTCTCAACCTCCCCCATGCGGAAATCGCCGCATCAGGATCACCACCCTGGTCCATGATTCGTCGCACAAACTCCGTTTCGGTCAGCGCCTTGCGGTCTCGAGCGAGATGTCTTTGCCGCAAACTAAACGGCAACCTGAACAGAAAGTTTGTGAGCCCTTTGCTCATACTTCCTTCTGCCTTTTGCCTTCTGCCTTTTGCGTTTCTTCAGCCTTGAGCCTTCAGCCTTCGGCCTTCGGCCCTCGGCCTACGGCCTGACACCGATCACATCTTCAGCAGCTTTTTCGCATTCCCGCCGAGAATCGCCGCCTTGTCCGCCTCGCTGATCGGCAGTCCGCGAATCGATTCCAGCATCAGCGGAATGCTGCCGATCTGATGCGGATAGTCACTGCCGGCGAGGATGTGGTCGGCGCCCGCGAATTCGATCGCAAGCTTCAGCGGCCCGGCGGCGAAGTTGACCGTGTCGTAATAGAACTGTTTCTTGAGGTACGTCGTCGGCGGCTCGTCGATGTGCACCCGGCAGTCTTTGAACGTGCGCCAGCCGCGATCGAGCCGCTCGGCGAGGTACGGAATCGTCCCGCCGAGGTGGCCCAGCACCCAGCGGATGCGAGGAAAACGCTTCGCCACGCCGCTGAAGACGAGCTTCGAGGCGGCCAGCGTCGTGTCGAACAGAAATCCGTTCAGCGGCATCAGCCAGTATTCGCGCATGCTCTCGACGCCGACGGGATACGTCGGGTGAATCATCATCACGGCATCGCGGTCGTTGGCCGCTTCGTAGATGGGCCAGAACGTCTGGGCATCGAGCCCGGTGCCGTTGACGTTGCTGAACAGCATCGCGCCCGGCAGATGCAGCTGATCCATCGCCCGAAGAAGTTCCGAGGCGGAGGCTTTCGCGTCACACAGCGGCAAGGTGGCCAGCGGGGCGAATCGTGACGGCCGATCGTCGCGGACGTGCGCGAACGCGTCGTTCGTGATCGACGCGAGCCGGGCCGCGACCGCGGGCGGATCGACGTGCGTGCCGGGCGTCGTGAGAGAAATGACCTGGACGTCCACGCCGTGCTCGTCCAGCACCGTCTCGCGGTACGCGATGTCGCGATGCCCGCGCACCATGATGTTGTAGTCGCCGGGATAATGGACGACCGGATTGCCTTCGGCGTCGTACGTGATCTTCAGCGTGCTGCCCGACGGTCCGAGTGCGTCGAGATACTCCGGCGGGTAGTAGTGGTTGTGAAAGTCGATGATGGGCATTGTCAATCCGCGCTACGCTTTCGCGCGCGACCACACAACATACACCGGCAGTCCCAACAGCACCATGCCAAGACCGATCAGGCTGTCGCGGGGCACGGCCATGATCTGCATCACGACGATGACGACCGAGGCGGCGATGAAGACGATTGGAACGAGGGGATAGCCCCACACGCGATACAGCGGCCGATACTCAGGGCGTCGCCGTAGAATCATCAGCCCCGCCGCCATCGCGGCGAAGAAGATCCACTCGGTGTAGATGACGCGCGAGAAGAGCGCGCCGTACGTGTTCGTGAATGCCAGCACGGACGCCCACAACCCCTGGATGAGGATGGCGCGATGCGGCGTGCCGAATCGCGGGTGCACCGCGCCGATCCAGCGGAACAGGATCCCGTCCTGCGCCATCGAGTAGTAGACGCGCGGGCCCATCAGGATGATGCCGTTGACCGCGCCGAAGGTGGAGATCATGACGAGGATCGCCATCATCCGCGCCCCGCCGCCGCCGAAGAGCACGTCGGCGGCATCCGCGGCCACCCGCGTCGAGGCGCGTACGGCTTCGAGCGGCAGCAGACGCAGGTAGATCGCGTTCAGGCCGGCGTAGCACGCCGTAACGATCAGGGTTCCAAGGAGCAGGGCGCGCGGGAGCGTCCGGGCCGCATCTCTGGTTTCGCCCGCGGTGTACGTCACCATGTGCCAGCCGCCATACGCAAAGAGGCCGGCGGCGATGGCGAGGATGAACCCGCGGAGCGTGACGTCGCCGGCGGCAGCCTGCGATGCATGGGCCGGCGCTTCGACGCCGATGCCCGTCCACACGACGCCGGCGCCGATGATCGCCGCGATCGCGAGCAGCTTCACGCTCGTGAAGATGTTCTGCACGAGGCCGCCGTGCCGGACGCCCACGTAGTTCACCGCCGAGAGCACCACGATCGCGCCGACCGCCATGGCTCGCTGGTCGAGCGCGACGAATACGCTCGCATATCGCGCGAACACCGTCGCAATGGCGGCGATGATGCCGGAGTGCATGCTCCAGAACATCGCCCAGCCCCAGAGAAAACCGATGGGCGGCGAGTACGCTTCGCGCAGAAACCGGTACACGCCGCCGGTCTGAGGGAACGCCGACGCGAGCTCGGCGCAGACCAGCGCGCCGAAGAGCGTCAGCATGCCCGCCGCGAGCCACACCAGCACGATGCCGCCGACCGACGGCATCTGCCGGGTGATTTCGGATGGCTGGACGAAGATCGACGCGCCGATGATCGTGCCGACGACCATCGCGGTGGCGTGCGACAGGCCCAGAGACGGACGGAGGTCGGACACGCGACGGGGAGCGTAGCAGAACGTAGGGCGGACTGGTCGTCAAGTCCGCCAACGAGCGCGGATTTAGGGATCAATCCGCGCTACTTCACCGTGAATTCATGGCATCCCGGCGTCACGAGCAGACGTCCCTGCCGGGTGAAGAACAGGCTCGACGGCGGCACGATGTCGCCACCCGCCTCGAGTTGCACCGTGCGGATCTTGTCGCCGTTCCGGTCGTAGACGTAGGTGAACGGCGCCATCAGCGAAATCCACAACCGTCCCTCCGCATCGACGGCCGCCGTCCTGACCAGGGGCGAGACGAGCGGCAGGGCGCCCGGCGCACGCGCGGGCCACGTCGTGGGCAGCGCCTGAATCGACGCGTCCAGCTCGACGCCCTCGATGTGGCGCTCGAAGATCAGCGTCCCGTTCGCGTCGTACTTGCGGAACATCGGGCGTCCGGTTTGAAACACGAAGTAGAAGCCGCCGCCGGGAACGGCGAGGGGCAATCCGATATTGAGCGCGAGGTGCAGATCGCGATCCGATTCCTGCGAGGTCGGCCGCAGCACGCCGATCTGCCGGATCGTCGTCCCTTCCACGTCGCGCTCGGAGAAGAGCCCGCCCGCATCCGGCTCGTTGACGAGGAACGTCTTGCCGGTGAAATGCATCGATCCCACGCCGTTCAGAACGAGCGGGCCGATGACGAGACGAGGCGCGACGCGCTTGGCGAGCCAGAAGCCGCCGAGCCGCGATCCGGTGAGGCTGAAGTACTGGATGCGTTCCTGGCCCTGCGGCGCATCCGCGACCGCGAAAACATCGTCCTTGCTGAGCGCGAGCACGCCAGGCGACAAGAGGCGCCCCTGTTCGCCGCCGATTTCCAGAATCTTCCGGACGGTCTTGCGATCCGCGCTCACGAGAAACACCGTGTGCGCGCGCCGATCGAGGATCACGATGTCGCCGGTCGACGTCTCGGCGCAGCCGATCGGATCCTGAAAGCGACCCATGACGATCGGGGACACGCTCGTCACGGCGCGCAGCGTCTCGACAGCTGACTGAGCTACGTGAGCATGTGCTCCTGCGAGCACGAATGCGAGCACACACGATCCCCAGAGACATAGCCGGCGGCCGTCGAACGAGATCAAGAGCGTGTCACCGCGAAGCGCACGAAGATCACGAAGGATCTTAAACGGAAATCCTTCGTGTGCTTCGTGAACTTCGTGGTGAAAAGCTCGGTGACCGTCCGGATGACCCGATCGCCGAGGTGTAAACGTCAGTACTTGGCGGTTTCGAGAATCGCCGCGAGCACGTCCGCCGAGCTGGGCAGAATCTCTTCTTCGAGATCCGGGCAGTAGGCGACGGGGCAGTCCATCGCCCCGACCCGACGCACAGGCGCGTCGAGATACTCGAACAGATCGCTGGCGACGCGCGCCGCAAGCTCCGCGCCGAAGCCGCAGGTGAGCTGATCCTCGTGCGCGATCACGATGCGATTGGTCGCCTTGACGCTCTCTGCAATCGCGTCCCAATCGAACGGTGAAATCGTCCGGAGATCGATGACCTTGACGCTGACGCCGTCCTTCTCGGCCTGCTGGGCGGCCAGGAGCGATCGCTGCACGAGCGCGCCCCAGGTCACGACCACGACGTCCGTGCCTTCGCGGCGGACGCCGGCTTTGCCGAAGGGAATCATGTACTGCGCGCCGGGATACTCGGCCTTGTTGTACGTCTGGCGGTACAGATGCTTGTGCTCGAGAAACATCACCGGGTCGTCGCAGCGGATCGCCGTGCGCAGCAGACCGGCCGCGTCCTGCGCGTTGGACGGAAACGCGATCCGGATGCCCGGGCAGTGCGCAAAGATGCTCTCGCCCGACTGGCTGTGGTACGGCGCGCCGCCACGGAGGTACCCGCCAATCGCGACGCGAATCACCATCGGACAGGAGAAGTTGTTGCTCGACCGGTACCGCATCATCGAGACTTCGTTGCGCAGCTGCATCATCGCGGGCCAGATGTAGTCGAAGAACTGGATCTCCGCGACCGGTTTGATGCCGCGCGTCGCCATCCCGACGGCGCGGCCGATGATGTTGGCCTCGGCGAGGGGCGAGTTGAACACGCGTTCGGCCCCGAACGCCTTCTGCAGCCCGTGCGTGACCTTGAAGACGCCGCCCTTCCCCTGCACTTCGGTCAGGTTGGCTTCGTGCGTCGCATCGGCGACGTCCTCGCCGAAGACGACGATGCGCGGATTGACCGCCATCTCGTCCTTGAGCGTGCGGTTGATGGCCGCGACCATCGTGTCGGGCTTGCCTTCGGGCGCCGCTGATGTCTCGAATTCCGGTGAGCCGGGATCGACGTCCGGTGAGTACACCCAGAGGCCGGCCGACTCTTTCGGCGGCTTCGGCGCTTTGAGCGCCGCGTCGGCAGCCTCACCGACCTCGCGATCGACGTCCTTGGCGAGCTCGGCCAGCTCGTCGTCGGCGACGAAATTCTGTGACTTGAGCAGCGCGGCGAGCTTCAGCAGCGGATCGCGCTTGGCCTCGTCGGCGCGCTCGCCCGGCGTCTTGTACAGCCGCTCGTCGTCCGACAGCGAATGCGAGTACGGCCGGATGCACCTGGCGTGCACGAGGGCCGGTCCCTTGCGGGCGCGGCACCACGCGACGGCGTCCTTCATGGTGCGGTAGCTGTCGAGAAAGTCGGTGCCGTCGCACCGCAGGACAGACAGTCCCGGGAACGACTCGACGAGCTTCGACACGTCGCCGCCCGGCGTCTGCACTTCCACCGGCACGGAGATCGCGTAGCCGTTGTCTTCGACGAGGAAGAGCACGGGGAGCTTGCGCACGCACGCGGTCGTCAGCGATTCCCAGAACTCGCCTTCGCTGGTCGTCCCGTCGCCGACCGACACGTACACGATCTCGTCGTTCTTGAATTTCGACACGCGATCGGGAATCTGGGTCACGCGCTCGTAGAGCACGCCGGCCTCCGCGCAGCCGACGGACTGGAGGCACTGCGTGCCGGTCGGGCTCGACTGCGAGACGATGTTCAGGCGCTTGTGGCCCCAGTGTGACGGCATCTGGCGGCCGCCGCTGTTGGGATCGTCTTTCGCGCCGACGCCGCTCAGGAACATCTCGTACGGCGTCATGCCGAGCGTGAGACAGAGCGCGCGATCGCGATAGTACGGATAGAACCAGTCGTGCGACGGTTTGAGCGTCAGGCCGGCGGCGGCGAGCACGGCCTCGTGCCCCGCGCCGCTGATCTGGAAAAAGATCAGACTCTGATTCTTGAGCTGGATTTCCTTGTCGTCGATCCGGCGCGAGAGGAGCATCGTGCGGTACGTCTTCACGAGCTCGTCGCGGGACAACCCTTCGAGGGACTGCTCGCCGGCGCCCGGCCGTGGCGTTTCCGTCGCGCGTTCGGCGGCTCGAGCGTTCGAGACGGCAGTGCTCTTCATGCGCTGGTCATGCCCGGTCTTTCGGCGGCCGGGCAACCGGTCGATTATACTCCTTTGAACTTTGCGATGACTCGTGGCGTCTCTCTGTATCGGTGGGACGAGCTGCCACTCGACAAAGTGACAGAAATGGTCGCCCGTAAGGCGATCGTCGGCGCGCGCCAGACCTTGGCGCAGTCGTATCTCAAAGCGGGCGCGCTCGTGCCGCTGCATTCGCACACCAACGAACAGATGATTTACGTGCTGCAGGGCGCGCTGAACGTGCAGGTCGGCGGCGACGTCGCGACGGTCCGCGAAGGCGAAGTGCTGGTGGTGCCGGCGGGCGCCGCGCATCAGGCGGAAGCGCTCGACGACACGTTCGTCATGGTGTGGGGGTAACAGGCGGGGCAGACGCGCCGCCTGAGGGCAGAGGTCAAAGGGCAGAGGGCAAAGGGAGAAACTCCATGATCTGGATTCTTCTCGCGATTGTCGGACTGTTCGTGCTGTGGGGGATCGCCACCTACAACCGGCTGATCGGCCTCAAGAACCAGAAAGAGAACGGCTGGCGTCAGATCGACGTGCAGCTGAAGCGGCGGCACGATCTGATTCCCAATCTCGTCAACACCGTGCGCGGCGCGATGGAGTTCGAGCGCGACACGCTGACCGCGGTCATGGACGCGCGCGCGAAAGCGATGGGCGCGACCGGCCCCGCCGACGCGAGCCGCAAGGAAGGGGAGTTGACGCAGGCGCTCGGCCGCCTCTTCGCGGTCGCCGAGAACTATCCGCAGCTCCGCGCGAACGAGAACGTGAAGATGCTGCAGGAGGAGCTCGCCGGCACCGAGAACAAGGTCGGATTCGCCCGGCAGTTCTACAACGACATCGCGACGAAGTACAACATCGCGCGCGAGACCTTCCCGTCCAATCTCACCGCGGGCTCGCTCGGCTTCACCCCCGCCGAGCTCTTCGAGATCACCGACGTCGCCGAGCGCCAGGTGCCGACCGTCGATTTGTCGATGAAGAAGACGTAAGACCTCGGGTTTCGTTTTGATCGTGACGGCTTCGGCCACTCAGTCGACAACGAAACTCGAGGTCTTCTCCCATGAACATCTTCGAGCAGCAGACGGCCAACCGGCGCCGGACGTGGCTGGTCATGGCGGCGTTCATCGGCGTGCTCGCCATCCTGGGCGCCGGATTCGATTTTTTCGTCCTCGGCCAGGGAGAGTTCTACGCGCCCATGGCGACGGTGCTCGCCGTGGCGATCGGAAGCGGCCAGGCCTGGTGGAGCCTGCACAACGGCGACCGGGCGGTCCTGCGATCGAGCTCGGCAATACCGCTGGAAGACCAGCTCGGTCAGGCGACGAGCGACGACGAGCGCCTGCGGTATCGACAGTTCGAGAACGTCGTCGAGGAGATGGCAATCGCCGCTGGCGTCCCCAAGCCGCGCGCGTACGTCATCGCCGACGACGACCCGAACGCGTTCGCGACCGGCCGCGATCCTGAACACGCCTCCATTGCCGTGACGGAAGGTCTGCTGCGATCGCTCAACCGCGAGGAACTGCAGGGCGTCGTGGGGCACGAGATGGGCCACGTCCGCAACCTGGACATCCGGCTCATGACCGTCGTCGCCGCGCTCATGGGCGCGATTCTGTTGCTTGCGGACTGGTCCGGCCGCGCGATGCGCTGGGGCGCCGCCTCGTCGCGGTCGAGTCGCGGGAGCAAGGACCGCGGCGGCGGCGGGTTGGGCGTGATCTTCCTGGTGATCTGGATCCTGGCGATCATTCTGGCGCCGCTCGTGGGTCGTCTCCTGGCCACGGCGGTGTCGCGCCGTCGCGAGTATCTGGCCGACGCCACCGGCGCGGAGCTGACGCGTCATCCGCTTGCGCTCGCGAATGCGCTGGAAAAGATCGAGGGCGCAGCCGGTCCGACGCCGAGCGTGAAACGCGGGACCGCGCACATGTGCATCGCCGATCCGCTGGGCCTGCAGATCGACAATCGCGAGGGCACCTGGGCCAACTTGTGGGCGACCCATCCGCCAATGTCCAAGCGCATCGCCGCGCTGAAAGCGATGGCGTACCAGGCGTAGGGGGTCAGACCGGGGTCAGGCCGGGGTCAAACCAGGGTCAGACCGGGGTCAAACCTAGGTCTGACCCCGTCTGACCCCTACTCCTCCTCCACATCCCAGGTGCGAGCGCCGGGCGGGGGGCCGACAGTCTCAGCCGTGATCCAGAAAAAGGCTCCCAGGCTGATGAGGCTGAGGACGACGGTCAGATCCACGACCGTCCAGGCGCGATTGATGAGCGGCGGCCAGCCTTCGCTCAAGCCGGAGAACACGTACATGTTGAGCGCGACGATGGCGGAGATCGTGTAGAACGGCCCGCGAAGCCGCCGGTCGAGACCCGCCGCGAGCGCGAAAAAGGGAACCGCGAGAGAGAGATGGTTCTCGTGCACCTGCGCACCGAACATGAAATAGGCGAAGACGCACCAGCCGGCAGTGATCGCCCACGAGGCGAGTGATTGACCCGTCCGCGATCGCCACAGCCGCCAGCCGATCAGCAGCAAGACGATCGCGGTGCCAATCAGCTTCGGGTCCGGAAAGCCGATCTCCATGAACCGGCTGCGCCCGAGAATCTGCACCGGCATCGTGAACGCGCGGAGCCAGCCGCGATCGAGCGCGTCCATGGCGCGCACGACCCACGTCACGAGCCACCACGCATTCAGCGCGTTGAAGGAAAGCATGTCATGCGCGGCGAGTCGACCGATCGCCTGGACCATGCTCGGCCAGGCGCCGCGAACGACAATCGGCAACAGGATGACGACGGTGGTGACTGCCGCACCGAGGAGAAACGCGACAAATGACCTCCGGGTGCGTTTTTCAGATTTCGCAAGGCGACTCCCGATGTCGATTGCCGCGAGCAGCACGACCGGTGCCACCAACAGCGCCTGCGCTTTCGTGAGCGTGGCGACAGCCATGAGCACGCCGGCGAGCGCCGGACGGCCGGCCCCGGCCGCGACCAGCGCGAGCACCGCCGGCACGGCCATCTGCGCGTCGAGGTAGCCGAGCGCCGCGCCGTTCAGAATCACCGCCGGATTGAGCCAGATCGCGACAGCGGTCCAGGCCGCAGGCCCGTCGCCAAGCACGCGGCGTCCCCACGTGAGGAGGGCCATCACGAGCCCGAGTTCGGCGAGGAGGCCCGGTCCTTTCACGAGCGCGGTGAGCAACGGCGAATCGTCGTACGCCGGCTCGATCGCCGCGTACACGCGCCCGGCGGCGGCCAGTTCGTAAAGCGCCAGCGGCGGATACTCGGTTGTCGACTTGATGCCGCGCCAGTTGATCAGGCGCCGTTCGGGCGGGTTGCCGCCGACGCCGTAGATCGACGTGACATCGTGGGAGGCGGCAAAGCTCCACGCTTTCCACGATCCCACGTCGGGTGAGCCCGGGAGCGGCAGCAACGCGAGCCGGATGCTCGCGCCAAGCAGGAGTGCGCCCGCGACGATCAGATGGCCGGCGCGCGCGGCCATCAATGGACGCGGTTCTTCCAATCGTCGTCCCGTCCGCCGCGGTGGACGTCGAAGCGGCGCCGCATTCGATCCATGCGCCACTTGGTGAGCCGGTATTTCAGGTCGAGGCGCAGGTTGGTCGGACCTTTGAGGTAGAGCCAGCCAGCCGCCAACCCGCCGAGGTGCGCGAATTCGTTCACCACGCCGCCGCTCACGGTCATCGCCGAGAGAAACGCAATCGTGCCCATGATGAGGACGGCGATCCGCGCCGGCAGCGGGAAGAGCATCATGAACAGGATGATGCGGTGGGGGAACACGATCGCCCACGCCATGAGCAGGCCATAGAGCGCGCCCGAGGCTCCGATCGTTGGAATCGAGTACATCCCGCGCACGGAATCGAGCGGCAGCAGCGAGACGAGGATCGTGGTGATTCCGGCGCCGATGCCGGTCAGAAAGTAGTACCGCGTAAACGCCTGCGTACCCCAGCGCCGCTCGAGATCGACGCCGAACAACCACAGCGTCAGCATGTTGAAGAGAATGTGAGTGACCGAGCCGTGGAGGAACAGATACGTGACGATCTGCCAGAGACGGCCCTGTGTGAGGAAGGCCTCTGGCGTGAGCCCGAACAGCCGGATGATCGGGTTCGCGTTGCCGCTCTGCGCAAACATCGTCACCACGAACGCGCCGATGTTCGCGAAGAGAAGCGCGCGAATCGCGGGCGTGATGGCGCCCGGTCCGAACGAATACGTCACACCCGCCGGCGGTCCGTATCGGCTCACACGACCTCCGAGGTCATTTTACGCGTTTCGAAAAAATGACCTCGACGGTCACTTCCGCCGCAGCACTCGCCGCATGGCCTGACCGAACTCCTCGATCCGGAGCGCCATGGCCGCGAGCGCCAGAACCGCCAGCGCGACGCCGATGGCGCCGCCGACGCGCACGGCGCGCGGCACCCACCACGGATCGGGCCACAGACGATGCAGCCCCAGTTCGGTGTAGTAGGCGGCCACGCCCATGACGATCGACGCAATCAGGATCTTGACGAAGGCACGCGCCACGCGGGCGCCGTCGATCCCGTCGAGCCGGCGCGAGAGCAAATACAGGAGCACGCCCGCGTTGACGTTGGCCGCAATCGCGGTGCCGAGGGCGAGGCCCAGGAACTGCAATCTGGTCGAATTGAGCCAGATGTTCAGGACCAGGTTGACAAGAATGCTGACCGCGCTGACGGTGGCCGGCGTGCGCGCATCCTGCAGCGAATAAAACCCTGGCGAAGCCAGCTTGACTGCCGAGTAACCGAGAATGCCCGGCGCGTAGAAGAACAGCGCGTTCGACACGAGCAAGGTCGAATTGGCGTCGAAGTGCCCGAATTGAAACAGCAGCTCAACAATGGGCCTGGCCAACACCATCATGCCGACCACTGCGGGCACGCTCAACATCAGCATCAGCCGCAGTCCCCACGAGACGGTCGCCCGCATCTCGCGCAGGGCCGCGCTTGCCGCGTGTCCCGCCAGATCCGGAATGGCCGCCGTCGCGACCGATACGCCGACGATCCCGATCGGGACGTAAATCAGTCGAAACGCGTATGACAACGCCGCCGCCGCGCCGTCGTGGCTGGTCGCGAGCGATGTGCTGACGAACAGATTGATCTGCGCGGCCGCGACGCCGAGCGTCGCGGGGCCCATCAGGATGAGCACTTCGCGCAATCCGCGATCGGTCGGATCCAGGATCCATTGATGTCGATAACCTTCGTGCCGCAGGACCGGCCACTGAACGACAACCTGCGCCACGCCACCAAGCAGCATCCCGGCCGAGAGCGCCATGACCGGTTGAAGGCCGAGACGACTGAAAACAGGGACGAACACGATCGTGCAGAGGATGAAGACGATGTTGTACAAGGCCGGCGACGTCGCCGGAATGAAGAACCGGCGCAGGGAGTTCAGCATTCCCATGAACGCTGCTGCGATCGCGACGAGCAGCAGGAACGGCATGTTCACGCGAGTGATGAGTGTGGTCAGCGCAATCTTTTCGGGCGTGTCGATGTATCCAGGCGCGTAACTGTGGGCGAGCGGCGCGGCAAACACGATGCCCAGCATCACGATCACCCCGGTGACGATGAGCAGGCTGTTGACGACGAGCGATCCCAAACGCCACGCCGCGGCTTTCCCGCCGGTCTTCAGATAACGAGTGATGGTGGGAACGAAGGCGGCGCTCATCGCGCCTTCGGCAAACAGATCGCGCAGCAGCGTCGGGATTCGCGTGCCGACGGTGAACGCGTCGGCGGCGGCACCCGTACCGAAATAGCCAGCCGTCACCTGGTCGCGGACGAGACCGAGCACACGGCTCGTGCTCGTCGCGAGGCCGATGAGCCCCGCGGATCGTGCCAGCCGCTCGGTCATCGGCGCCGGAGCGTACTGAAAAAAAGAAGGGGCCTCAACCCCTGCGGCTGAGGCCCCTGCCCGGAGGATGGATGAGAGGCTCTTTGCGTGCCTTTCACTTTTCTTAGACGAGGGTCATTTTGAAAAAGTTTGCTCGCGGCTACCGCGTTAACCGGCTTTTAACAAGGTCACTTAACGCCCGTCCGTCAACGGTCAGTCCTGCCAACTTTGTCATCACGGCTTTCATCACTTTCCCCATGTCCTTCATGCCGCTCGCCCCGGTTTCTGTAACGGCGGCGTCAACGGCTTGCGCCATCATCGCCGGATCGGCGGCTGGCGGAAGATACCGTTCGAGAAACACCACTTCGGCCTGTTCGCGATCGACCAAATCCTGCCGTCCGCCTGCACGGAATTGCTCAATCGAGTCGCGGCGCTGCTTCACCAGGGCGGCGACGACCTGCGTGGCCTCCGTCTCATCGAGCGCGCGCCCCTTTTCGACTTCGCGGTTCATGAGTGCCGCCTTGAGCATGCGGAGCGGCGCGAGCGTCGCCTGATTCTTCTGCCGCATCGCGTCCGCAATGTCTTTGGTGACTTGCTCGAGGAGTGTTGGCATGGACCCGTTACCCTTTACCCTTTTCCCTCTCCTCTGCCCTCTGCCCTCTGCCCTTTGCCCTTGCGTATATCGCACTATACGCGTTCTCCACCGCCGCCGCGCTGAAGCGCTGCTGCACGCGCGCGATGGAATCCGCGCGCGCACGCTGCGGGCGCCGGAGGAACTCGGCGATCGCCCGCGCGAGCACGTCCACGTTGCCTCGCGGGACGACCAGCACATCGTCGCCGAAGAGCTCGTTGAGCTCAACGCCGCCAGGATGATCCGCGGAGATGACGGGGGTGCCCGAGGCCAGGGCCTCGACGGCCACGGTCGGCAGCGCTTCGAGCAGCGAGGGCAACACGAACAGATCGGCGACCGCGGCGTACCGCGCGACCTGGTCGTTCGCGATGAGACCCGTGAAGGTCACGCGCGAGCCGACGCCGGAATCGCGGGCCTGCTGCTCGAGCGTCTTCCCGAGCGGACCCGAGCCGCAAATCACGAGACGCACGTCGTTTCGTCCGCGGGTGGCCTTGGCGAACGCGTCGATCAGGAAGCGCTGACCCGCCAGCTCGTGCAGCCGCTTCACGTTCAGGATGACGAGGGGCTCGATGATGCCGAGCGCGTCGCGCCACGATCGCCGCGTCACGTCATCCCGAGCCTGGAAGAGCGATCCGACCGGGGGATAGATGACCGACATTGCCGGCCGGTCCAGTCCGAGCTCCCTGGCGCGGTCCAGCAGCCGCCGGCTGTAGAAAACGACTT
The DNA here is from genome assembly GCA_050264575.1 of Acidobacteriota bacterium. Lineage (GTDB taxonomy): Bacteria > Acidobacteriota > Vicinamibacteria > Vicinamibacterales > SCN-69-37 > DASQFI01. The sequence goes on from JBLNGH010000052.1 coordinate 17,975, forward strand.
CGCCAGCCGTCCGGTAGGCGCGCGTGAACGGATCGATCGGCCATCGCGGGCGGTAATGCCAGATCTCAGTGCCATACAAGGTCAAGACGAACGGCCGTGATCGATGGCGCGCCCATGCCGCCGCGGTCTCGATGATCAGCCCGTTGCTGTGCAGATGCAGGAGATCCGTGTCTTTGGCGATCCCGTCGAGTGCTGCCGCAATCGATTTCGAGTAGCGCCACGCGTCCAGACGCAGGGCGCCGCTGATGCCGGAGGCGCGTTCGCGGCGTGGCAGCCTCGTGATCCGCCCGGGCAAATCGTCCGAGGCGATCCGTCCCTGCGCGGGCTCGTGCGAGAGCCACTGGACCTCGTCGCCGCGTCCGGCTGACCAGCGTCCGAGCGCCGCGGGCAACAGCGCGTTTGCCGCCTGGTCGGGTGGCAGATGAGGCGTGACGTGGCAAATCTTCATTGCCGCGTGTAGGCGCGACGGAATTCGGCAAACGTCGACGGCTCGGTTCTGAGCTCGCGCGAGGCGTACGTGAAGAAAGCGCCCAACCGATCGAAGAACGCCACCAACTCCGCTTCAGTGCGATTGTAGGGACTGCCGCCGACGATGGCTTCGCTCGAGTGAAAAAGGAGGTTCAGCATCGGCGCGCCGCGGTCGACGAGATCGCGCGCCAGCGCGATCATGTCTTCGGCCGAGCTGTACGACGGCCGCAGCCAGCGCACGTGGGCAATCCTGAGCAGCCGGAGCGCGCGGCGGGTGTTGTACGGGGATGGCGCGCGCCCGTACAGGCGCTCGATCCACGCCGGGACTCGACGATTCAGCGCCGCGGAAATAGGCAGCTCGAGCACATCGCTCGTGCCGGGCCGAATCGCATCGTCGTAGGCGAGGAAATAGGGCGTGACCGGCGCGCCGACGAAGTCCGGGCCGCCCTTGTGCGCTTCGTAGAACAGCGGCGCCACGCTGGATTCGATCAGGTAGCCCTCCCGCTCGAGCGACGACACGTGCCCGGCGGAGAATCCGAACCGGCCCGATCGATAGGACACCGGACGTTTTCCGACGGCCGCTTCAATGGCATCGGTCAGGACGAGGAGCTGCTTGTCGAATCGATCGAGCGGAAGCGACGACGCGTACGGATGACGCTCGATGTCCTGGGGCTGGAACGGCGGCGTTTCCCAGGCGTGATGGTGCGCGCCAATTTCGCAGTTCCCGCGATCCGCGAGCGATCGCAGCACATCGCCTGACCGGGGATCGCCGGCGACCGGATAGGTGATGACGTAGGTCGGCCGCACTCCATGCCGCTCGAAGAACTCGTGCAGCCGGCCGAGCGCGTAGATGTTCTCGAAGCGCTGATGCCGGCGCGCTGCGACGTCCCACTGATTGTCGCCCTCGGTGTCGATGGCGACAAGCAACGAGGGTCGGGACGGCCCGCTCATCGATCCTGGTCCGAATCTCCGAGCGTCACGTGCCATCGCTCGCGCGCTTCGTAGAAACCGCCAGGCACTTCGATCGCGTTGATCTTCGCCACCAGTTCCATCGAGGACTTCCGGGTGTAGTATCCGGATTTTTTCAGCAGCTTCCGGAAGCCGTCGTGCATCGCGAACGTGCGGATCTTGTCCGAATCCGCCGCCCGCGCCTCGCGATCCACCCATCGGAGCAGCGTCAGGAATCCGGTGGTATCCGCCGGATCGGTGAGAAAGTCCACGAGCAGGGTCACCCGATCCCGCGGTTCCTGCCGGTGGCGATAGACCACGTAGCCGGCGGCGTCACCATCGCGTTCCAGCACGGCAATCGAATAGCGCACGTGCGGCGCCTGGATGTACTTCCAGTTGAGGTACGCCGCGTCACGCCGGACCGCGAAGCTGAACCGCTCGGCAATGCGCTCCCATAATGCCGTGAACCGATCGTCGAAATGACGGATCGTGCGGACTTCGCCCTGGAGCGGCCGGTTGCGCGCGACGAGCCGAATCCACGGCAATGAGAGATACGACACCAGCTTGTTGATCGCCAGCGGCCAGTTGGGCTGACGCAGCGCGCGGCGGCTGAGCGGCTTGACGAGACAGGGCACCGGACCGACGTCGGGCCAGCGCATTTTCTGGAACAGCCGGTACGAGGCGTCCGACAGCCCCAATCCGAGCGATGCGCCGGTGTGACGATCCCACGTGCGGAAGAGCGCATCGCCGAGCCCCTGGCGCTGCCGCTCGGGCGCGACCATCACATCCATGCCCCACGACGCGTTGATCTCCCGCCCGTTCACGGCCAGGCGCACTGGCATGGTCGCGTACTGGCCGACGATCGTCGTCCCCTCGCGCGCCAGCCAGATCAGCGGCCCGTCGCCAGGCGCATTCGGGTTGCGGTGATACTGCCACTCCCACCGCAGTCGATTCGCGTCCGCCATGTCCGGCCCGAACACGCGCCGGTACAGCGTCTCGACCTGGCGACGATCCTCATGTCGGTAGCGATCGATGTCAGGCATTTGGAGACTGACGCGTGCCGGTTCCGGAGTCCCGGGGTGCCGAGGTTCCCGGATCTTGAGAACTCCGGAACCCCGGAACCTCGGAACCTCGGAACCGACGCTGGTCTGTGTCTTTGTCCATGGGCTCCAGCACGTATTCGATATTACTGATCAACACGTCCTGCGTGAGGGCGCTGTCGCGCAGCCATCGTGACAGCTGCGGCGGCAATTTCCGGACGGTGCCGGTCACGTGCAGCTCTTCTCGCACGATCCGGAGGCCGGCCTCCGCGATCTGTGTTCGGAGCCGCCGCACGCGCACTTTCTCGAGCAGGTCGTCCTCTTTGACGACGCCGCGCCGCGCGTCGCGGATGAATGAGTTCTCGTGCGCCGGCTCCTTCAAGGTCCAGGGCGCATGGCGGGCGAGGAACCGGAATGTCCGGAACGCCGCCGCGCGGCCGACCAGCAGGTGCAGCGGCGCCGGAATGCGCAATCGGGGAAGATGGGCGCCCGCGAACGAGAGGTACGGCGCCGTCGAGAGATAACAGCGGCCGCCGGGTTTCAACACCCGCCGGCATTCGCGGAGGTACAGCGGCGCGTCGGACACGTGCTCGATGACCGCGTGCGACAGGACCAGATCGAACGCACCGCCGGGGAAGGGCAGCGCCATGCCGTCGGCGAGCGCTATTTGGTGGTGGGGCGCGGGGCGCTCCCGGCCGCGGGCGATGCCGGCACCCCGAAACCGGTCGAGCGGATCGATGCCGACGACATCCGACGCGTGTTCGGCCAGCGACAGCGGCATCCCGCCGCCGCCGCAGCCGGCGTCGAGCACGCGCCCGGCGATCGTGACGCCGGCACGCTCGAGAAACGCGATGACCTTCGCGCTCCGGTAGTACTCGAACAGCGCGTAGTCATATTCGGAGCGAAACCGTCGATCGGCGTGCGCCTTGATCAGGTCGTCTCTAATCTCGCGCACTGGGGAACTTGTCGATGAGGGTGGCACGATCGGGTGCCGGCGTCTCGTCGACCTCGAAGCTGGCGACGTCGTGGCGATTGGGATATCGCTCGAGCAATTCCGTGATGAGCCGTCCGTCGTGACCGCTCTCGTAGCCCACGCGCGGCAAAGTGTAGGTCAGTATATAGCGCACATCGTCGCGCTGCAGTCGGTCGGCGTAGTTGCCGAAGCCGTTGCCGATGAAGATCGGCCGGATTCGATTGTCGAGCGACAGGCCATTGGCGAGTTTGCCCTGGATGAGCGTGCCCGGCGGCACGATCGCGCCGACCTCGATCGACGCGCGGTAGTTGTAGTCCTGCGCGTGGGCAGCCCATTGGCCGTACTCGGCGAGATTGAACGTCACGGCAACCGCGACGAGCAGCGCTGCGACCGTGGGTGCGATCCGGTTGCGCGAGAACACCGGATAGATCTTCGACCACCGGAAGATCATTCCCGCCGCCCAGGCAACGGCGATGAACGCTGACGCCCGGACGGCCGTGCGAAAGATTCCGGCGGCGATCTGGTCCAGGTAGAGCTCACGCACGAGGCTCCCGGCGACGACATACGACAACAGCAGAAACACCGGCAACGCGGCCCAGCGGACTGCGAGCGGCGGCGCGGCGGACGGCAGCAGAGTCCGCCCGGATCCCGCGAGCACCGCCGCCAGCGCGACAAAGGCTGGAATGAACATCACGTACCGCCGTTCGTTCCCCGCGTCATGCGCGATGAGCTCCAGGAAGCCAAGGACGACCCACAGGACGAGCAGGCGTTCGGCCGGTTTCGACGTCCGCCAACCGAGGACGATTCCCATGATCGCCAGTGATCCTCCGGCCACGACGAGCCACGTACGCGTGAAGATGCCGTGGACGATCGGCAGCCAGGACGCTCGATCGAGGATTGCGGAGAGCGCATACGACGGTTTGCGCGTGACCGTCATCTGCCAGTTGTAGAACTGATACTCGCGCCAGTGCGGGAGCACGAACGCCACGGCGATGACCGCCGCCGTGAGCGCCATGCCCGCGAGGGTCCAGAGGGCTGCGCGTGCATCCGCGCCACGTCTGGCCTGCCACCACGTCCAGCACCCTTCCATGACGAGCGCCGCGATGAAGAATGCGGCCGCAGCCTTGCTGAACCACGCCATCACCGCAGACGCGCCGGCGAGTGCGCCCAGGACTGGCTTCCGTCCGGCCATCGCGTAGAAGCCCCAGGACGCGACGATGAACGCGATCATGGTGGACTCGAGCAGCGCCGCGCGATTCCACATCACGAAGACGTAGTTCGTCGCGAGCAACACGCCGCCGATGAGGGCGGCGCCGCGGCCGCCGGTCGCGTGCAGGCCGGCGACGAGCAGACCGATGGCGGCCAGACCCGACAGGACCGGCACCATGCGCGCCTGCCACGTCCCCACACCGAACGCCTCGAAGGCCGTGTATTCGAGCGCCGTGAAGACCGGCGCGATGAACACCGGGTTCCACTGATCCGTGCGCCAGGTGTTCCAGAGCGCGCGGTTTCTGGCGTTGTGCACCCACGCGCCCTCGTCGTGCCAGACGATGCCGACGCCGGAGGTCGGCGGATCGGCGCGCAGCCACACGGTGCGCAGGACGGTACCAACGACGAGCGCGGCCAGAAGACCCGCGACGAAGGCGCGACGCGTCAAGGGCGGAACCGGTTGAATTATAGTGCTCGCGTGACGTTGGTTCCGGCGGCCGACGTGACGATCGTCGTGCCGACGTACAACGAGCGCGATCGTCTCGCCGAGCTCGTCGATTCGTTGTTTCGAGAGTGCGACCGTGCCGGCGTCGTGCTGGAGCTCGTCATCGTCGACGACAACTCGCCTGACGGGACCGGCGCGCTCGCAGACGAGCTGGCGCGGACGCGGCGGATGCAGGTGGTGCACCGGACAGGAAAACTCGGGCTCGGCACGGCCGTGGTGGCCGGGTTTGCAGTCGCCACCGCGCCGGTGTTCGGCGTGATGGATGCGGATTTCAGCCATCCGCCCGCGCTCGTGCCGAAGCTCCTGGCGGCGCTGCGCGAGACCGACGCGGACGTGGTGGTTGCGAGCCGGTATATCCCCGGCGGGTCCACGCCGGACTGGCCGTGGACGCGGCGCTGGATGTCACAGCTGGCGTGCTGGCTGGCGCGTCCGCTGACGCCCATTCGCGATGCGACGTCCGGCTTCTTCGTCATCAAGCGCCAGTTTGCGCACGGCATCGCGATTCAAGCCGGCGGATTCAAGATTTGCCTCGAGCTGCTGATCCGCGGAGGTCCGGCGCGCCTCGTGGAGGTACCGTACCGCTTTGCCGATCGGGAGCTCGGCGAGAGCAAGATGAGCCTCCGTGAGGGGGCGAAGTACTTCGTGCAGCTCAAAGACCTCTATCTGTTGAAATGGCGTGGAACGGCGCATTCGCCGCGGCAGCATCGCATCTTCACGAGGGCGGAGGCCGAACGGCTGTAACGTATGGACATCTTCATCGACCCCCGCTTCGAACCGCAGTACCGGCAGCACCCGCTCGTGCTCGTTGACGCCGGCGCGCGAGGCGGGCTGAAGCGGAACTGGACCGCGGCGCGGCCGCACCTGCGCGTGCTGGGCTTCGAGCCGGAAACGCGCGAGTTCAACCAGCTCGCGTCGCCCCGAACGTCCGGACCGGCGTCGACGACCTACTTCAACGTCGCGCTTCACAACGTCAGCGGGCCGCTGCGCCTCCATGTCGCGCGCGACGGCGGACTGACGTCGATCTTCGAGCCCAACCGCCCGATGCTCGACGCCTTTCCCGAGGCGGCCCGGTTCGACACCGTCGACGTTCATGAAGTGCAGGCCGATACGCTCGACCATCATCTCGGGGCCCACGGCATCACGGACGTCGACTTCGTCAAGGTGGACACGCAGGGAAGCGAACTCTGCGTGCTGCAAGGCGGAGCAGGCATTCTCGAAGCCTCCGTACTCGGCGCGGAGGTCGAGGTCGAGTTCACGCCGATCTACTCGGAGCAGCCGCTCTTCGCCGACGTCGACGGCCTGCTTCGTGGTCTGGGTTTTCTGTTGTTCGATCTGCGGCCGTGCTATTGGAAGCGCGCGGCGGGTCGAAGCATCGGCGGTCCTCGCGGCCAGATCATCTGGGCGGATGCGCTCTATCTGAAGAGCATTCCCGCGCTCGCGGCGGCAATCGCGCGACTCGATCCGGCCGCCCGGAAGAGCAAGTGGCTGAAGGCCGTCTCGATCGCGCTGCTGTACGGGTACTTCGACTACGCCCTCGAGATTGCCCACGCATCGGACTCGCTCGATGCGGAGGAACGGTCGATCATCGAGCGCCGCCTGCGCGAAACCGGGACGCGTCAGGCCGCGCTGCCAAAGTTTCCAGGAAAACGTCCGGTTGCGGCGGCGCTCCGGCGACTGTGGAAGCTCTGTCTCGATCCAGACGACGCCTGGTCCGTCAGCGACGCGGAGCTCGGGAATCTGGGCTGACCGCAGTCGCGGGCTTCGGCGCCTTCTCCAGCTCGAGCGCATCCGCGTCCGGTTCCGGCGCCGCAGCCAGCACGTCGCCGGCCATCTCCACCCCGCTGCGATCGATCGGCGCGCCCTGGCGCGGACGAGCCAGCACCCGGGCGCGGATGTCGCGAAGCACGCGAATCTCGCCCGCATGGAAAAAGCCGCTGCCGTAGAGCGTCGCCAGGTACGCGGCCGCCGCCAGAGTGCCGCGAAGAATCAATCCAGCCGCCGCAGGCATCGACGCCGGCACGAGCCAGCTCGACAGTCCGTACCCGGCGATGCCCGCCGCGACGATGCGGAGCAGCCGGCCCCATTCGTACCTGATCGGATACACCTGCTGGGAGAACGTGACGGTGACGACGGCCAGCGTCGCGTACGCGAGGGCATTGGCCCAGGCGGCACCCATCACGCCATACCACCGCACCAGGACTGCGTTGGCCGCGACGCTCACAGCCGCGGCAAGCGCGGTCGCCACCGGATAGCGCGTGGTCCGCTTGGTGATGACGAGCCCGATCGAACCGACGAGATAGATGCCCTGAAACATCACGCCCAGCGCGATCCAGGGCGTGACGGCGGCCGCCGCATGAAAGGCCGGCGCCGTGAACAGCCGGACGAGATCGGGCGCGACCGCGCACAGACCCATGCCGAGCAGCACGAGCGTCGCGACGATGTAGGTCGAGACCGCGCTGTAGATGCGAGTGGCGTTCGGTTCGCGCATGACGCCGAGAAAGAACGGCGTCCACGCGAACTCGAACGCGCTCAGGAACAGCTTCAGCGCGAGACCGAAGCTCGCGCCGATCGAGTAGAGCCCGACGTCCTCGAGCGTCCGGTACAGGTTCAGGAAGTACCGATCGGACAGGCTCATCACTTGATGCGCGAGCGAATGCGGAATCCTGGGCAGCCCGAAGCCGAGCGCTTCACGGATGACCGTTCGTGAGAACAGCGGCCGGACGAGCGGCGCGAACCACGGGATCAGCACGAGCGTGAAGATCGCCGTGACGAACACGTCGGCGTAAACAACTCCGGCGACGCCCCGGCCGGCCGCGATGACGAGCACCAGCCTGGCCACGATCGTCCCGGCGGATCTGAGAAAGGTCAGCGTCACGAACAACGCCGACCGGTCCGCGATCCGCAGGACCTGATACGGGAGGAAGTAGAACCCGGCGACGAACGTGTTCGTGATGACCAGCGCCACGAGCACCGCCTGGCCGGTCGATCCAAAGAGGCGGTTGCTGAGCCAGCCTGCCGCGGCAAGCGATCCGGCAACCAGCAGCCCGTTCACGGCGAGCAGGAAGAAGAAGATCGTGCTGGCGAGCCGCTGGCGCGCCGCCTCGTCCCGGCAGTCGTAATAGAGCCGCATGAACGCGGTGTCGACGCCCCACCGGAACACGACTTTCGCGACCGCCTCGATCGTCAACAGCATCGTGACGATGCCGTAGTCCTGCGGGGTCAGGTAACGCGTGTAGACCGGCAACAGCAGGAGGTTGACGGCCGCCGCCGCGACGTCGCCGAGGCCGTAGATTGAAAGGCTGCGAAAAAGCTGCTTGAGGCGCTGGAACACGCGACGTCAGGCTACTGCGACACGGCTGCGCAGCGCGTGGGGGCCGGCGCTACGCCGCCCGTTGATTGGCTGAGGCGGCGGCCGGCGCCGCATCGCTGACGCGGGCGCCGAAGAGGACTCGCGACGCCACGTGCCAGACCACGGTCCATTTCGTCGCGGCCAGGCGGATGATGTCGGCCGTGTGGCGCAGCAGGTATCCCGGCCGCAGATAGAACCGCCGTTTGGCCCGGTTGATCGCGGCCATGACGACCGGCTCGTCGAGCCCGTTCCCCCGCAGCAGGTAGTACGAATACTCCATGCGCGACCAGTCCTCGCTCGCGAGCAGGCCCTCGCGCTTCGCTTTCGCGTGCAGCTCGGTCCCCGGGTAGGGCACGGCCGGATAGAAATTCGCGAAATCCGGATCGAGCTCAATCGCATACTGCGTCGTCCGCTCGAGCGACGCGCGTGTCTCGCCCGGATAGCCGAAGATGAAGAAGGCGAACGACCGGATTCCGGCGTCGCGCATGTTGGCGAGCGCCGTCCGGATCTTCTGGCCCTCGAGACGCTTCATCATGTCCTTGCGCATTTCCTCGGACTCCGTCTCGATCCCGAGCGCGAGCATCCAGCAGCCGGCCTGCCGGAGCCGGCGGACGAACTGGGGATCCACGAGGTTGTCGGCGCGTGCGTTGCCGAACCACTGGATGGGCAGCTTGCGCGCAATCAGCTCTTCGCAGAAGGCCGAAAAGGATTTCACGTTCAGCGTGACGGTATCCGCCCAGAGATAGAAGAAGCGCAAGCCGAACTCCCGGTAGCCGCGCTCGATCTCGTCGACGAGCGCCTTGGCGCTCTTCTCGCGGAACTTGTGCCCCTGGTGGATCGGCGCGACGCAGAAGTCGCAGGAATACGGACAGCCGCGGGACGACTCGACGAGCACGTACGGCTGGTTCACCACCGGCAGCCGGTAGTAGCTGAGATCGAGCAAATCCCAGGCGGGATATGTCGCGTTCAGGAAGTTGGTGTACGTGCCGTGCGCGCGATGCGGGACGATCAGCCCCTGCCGCCTGAATGTCAGGCTCGGAATGGAGTCGAGCTCGTCGAGCGAGTCCAGCGAGCCGAGCGCCAGCAGCCCGTCCTCCGGTTCGCCAACGAAGAATCCGTCGGCCGCGGACGCGCGTTCCATCGATTCGTGCGGCGTGGTCGAGGCGAAGGCGCCGAACCCGAAGATGGGCGCGCCGTAACGCGCCTTGAGCTTCGCCATCACCATCACGTCAGCATCGAGCGTCGGCGTGGTGCTGGGAAAGATGATGAGCGTCGGGTGGAATTTCTCGGCGTCGAGCTTTGCGATCAGATCGTCGATCGATCGTCCCGTCGCCGTGAGATCGTCGAGGTGGACCTTCCAGCCCCGCTCGCGAAACAGCGCCGCGGCGAGCGCCAGCGTGTAGGGCGGCTTGGTCGTCCCCAGCACTTCCTCGCGCTCCTGGCACCGCCCCTGCCGGGTGAATGCGATCCCCCCGACGAGCGGCGGATTGACGAAGAGCGTTCTCGCTCCAAGCATGTGGCGTTATTTAAGCATGAAGGTCATGAAGCCGGTGAAGATCATGAAGAAAGGCGCTTGCCCTCTCGCTCCTCTTCCTGTGCTTCATCGTCTTCACGGCCTTCCTGCGTTAGCTCCACCTTGCAACACCGGCGGCAGACCGGGAACAGTCCGTGGCCGACGAGCCGGCGCCGGAGTGACACGTACTTGTCGCCGGTCCACACCGACTCGAGCGACTGCTTCGTCAAGTCGCCGACTTCGATGCGGATGAACGGACAGAAGTAGACCTTGCCGCTGAACGACACGCGCGCGTAGAGAAACGGATACAGGCACCGGCCGGGCAGCGGCGTGCCGGGCGTGTAGTAGTCGTCCAGAATGGCCGGCCCGACCTTCGGACGCATGTCGAAGCGGATCCTGCGCTCGCGGCATTTGCGCGCGAGCGCGTCGACCTGCGCCCGCACGCGTCCCGCGTCGAGCCCCGGATCGGACGTGACGAACGTCGAGATGGCCGAACTGTCGGCGGCGCCCGTCAGCCGCACCGTCTCGGCGACTTCCTCCGGCGTGCTGAACATCAGGTGATTCAGACCGATGGCGTCGACCCCAAGCTCGTCGGCGACGTCGACCATCTGATCGAGCGAGTCGAGCGTCTCGTGCGCGACCGTGGTGTTGATGCTGACCCGGAGCGGCGCCCCCTTCTGCCGCGCCGCGGCCTGCAGACGACGCAGGCCGGCGCCCGTGCGCTCGAAGGTGCCTTTGACGCCTCGGGCGCGATCGTGCAGCTCGCCCGGACCGTCGATCGAGACGCTCACGTGCTTCAGGAACCCGGCCCGCGCGAGTTCGGCCATTGCCGCGGCGCGTTCCTCGTTGATGATGGTCCCGTTCGTCGTCAGATACCCGCAGACGTAGCCCTTGTCGCGGAAGACGTCCATCACGTCCAGGATGTCCTTCCGCATGAAAATCTCGCCGCCGGTCAGGCTGACCTGCAACCCGTCCTGGTCCGGAAACGCGTCGCGCAGCGTGGCGATTGGAAGTTCCTGCCGCCACTCGCCCTCGACGTTCAGCAGGTCGCCGACGTAGCAGAACTCGCAGTGCAGGTTGCAGCGCATCGTCGCTTCATACACGAGTCCCACCGGCAGACGGCCCGCGTGTCCATCCTTGTGTCGCAGGAAGCCTTCGATTTGGCGTTCGTATTTGCGGCGGCGATAGCGCGCGAGCGCGTGCGCGAAAAACGGAACGGCACGGGTCCGGCGCGCCACGGCATCACGGAGTCCCTGGCCGAGCCTCATCGCTCGATCATTGTACCTGACGGATTTTGACCACCGGCGCGAGGCCCGGCCGCGTCACGGTCTCGAGAACCGCAGCACGTTGAGGAAACACCAGCCCGGCACCGGGATCAGCCGCGTCAGGAGCCGGTGCAGCGGCTCGAGGCGCGCCGGCGATTTTCGAATCGCGCGCGTGAGAATCGGGATGGTGGGGAAGATGCCGTGTCGATCGATCAACCGGAAGCCGGCGCGGCGCGCCATGTCCAGGTATTCGCCGATCGGGCGATCGCCCGGGTGCTTGACCGGGCTCGCCGTGCGAATCAGCCGGCCGCCGAGCGCGAAGTGCACGCGCGACTGGAGATGCGCGAGGTTCGGAACGCTGACGAGCAGTCCGCCGCCTGGTCTGATCACGCGGAACAATTCGGCCAGCGCGCGGTCTTGATCCTCGAACGACAGATGCTCGAGCACGTCCAGACAGAGCGCGTGATCGAACGATCCATCCGGGTACGGCAGGGCCGTGACGGATCCGCGGCGCACACGATCCGACTGGTAATGGGAATCGATGCCTTCGATGGCCAGCCGGTCGTGAAACTCCTCGACCAGGATCCCTTCGCCGCAACCCGCGTCGAGGACCCGCGCGCGCGGAGGCAGCGCCGCCAGGTGCGCGCGGACGCGCGCCATCTTCGCCAGATAGGTCGGGTAGTACTCCCAGTCGGGTGACAGCTGACGGTGGTAGTCGCCGCGCTCGGCGTACTCGCCGGTCCGCGAAACCGTCATGCGCGCATTGTATTTACTTTCCGCCGCCGCCGCGTCCGGTCGTCGAGGGCGGAGGCGTCGTGCCGCCGCGTCCGGTCCCGGTTGTCGTCGGCGAGGATGGAACCGGTTGAATGGGAACGAACACGCCGGAGCCGGGCACGCCGACGCCGGGCGCGGGCGGCCGGTTTCCCGGAATCTGCGGTTCATTCGCGCGAGGCGGCGCCTGATTCACGACCGGCGTCACCGGAGGAATCTCGTCGTCGGGCGAACCCGGCGTCTGAATGGGCGCGGGGTACGCGTTGATCGGCGCATAGCTGCTGTTGGCGTTCGCCGTGCTCTTGGGCAGAATCTGGACAACTTCGAACGCCGAAGCGCCCGTGGTCCGGACGGTCCGCGGCGCGACGACGACGCCGGCGGCCGATCGCAGCAGCGAATCGAGGACGGTCAGCTCGGGCACCTTTTCGAACTGGATCGGCAGGAGCAAATCGCGGCTGAGCTTGTCGGCGTTCGGAAAGTAGCAATTGCCGAGCCGGGTCCATTCGTTCAGGACCTCCTGCAGCGTCACGCTCTGGGCGATGAGCGTGACGTTGCCCAGGCCGTCGAACGACAGCTGCAGTTTCCTCGGAGGCGGTCCGGGTTCCTGCGCCGGCGTCGCTGCCGGATCTTGCGCGGCTCCAGCCACCGGCGGCGGTGCGGCCTGTGTTCCGACGGGAGATGACCCTGCGACTTGCGCTGATCCGCTCGACGGCGCAAAGCCCGCCAGGCCGACAAGGAACGCGGCAACAGCAATCATGGCGCGCATATAGCCCCCAGTATAAGACGCTGCGGCGGCGTTGACAGCCGCCCGTTCACATCAGTTTCGTGACCCACAACGGCGAGTCCTTCTTGGGGAGATCGCACGATCGGCAGATTTCCGGACCGCCGCTGTCGAGATGCTGCCGGCGGACGGCGCGGTAGGCACGCGAGTTCCAGATCTGGGCAATCGTCGAGGTGCGAAGGTCGCCGAGAATGTGCCGGCCGTCGAAATCCGCGCAGCAGAGGGACACGCGTCCGTCCCAGAGCACGGTGAACGTCAGCCACATTCGATAACAGGGGTATCGGACGTCCGAGGCCGTATGAAGAGTCCCCGCCCAGTTGTGCAGGTCGGTGATGTTGATCTTGTCCGCGATCTGCCGCCACTCCTCGATGAACGCCCGCTCCTCGGCCGAATTCTGCTGCCGGACGAATGACAGGATCAGCTTCGGCCGCTTGCGGCCGAGCTCGCGCCGGAGCCGGGCCAGCGTGCGAATGTTGCCGGTGACCTCGTCGTACTTCAGGTTGACGCGAGTCTGCTCGAAGGTCTCGCGCCCCGCGGCGTCGACGCTGATGTTGATGGCGTCGAGGCCCGCGTCGATCATGCCGCGGGCGAGCTCCTCGGTGATGAGCGATCCATTGCTGATCATGCCGACTTCGGCGATGCCGCGCGATTTCGCGTAGCGCACTTTTTCGACGAGCTGGCGATCGAGGAACGGCTCGCCGTAGTTGTGGACGCGCACGTGGGTGATGCCGAGCGCCGCGCACTCGTCGACGATCTTCCGGTAGAGATCGAGGTCCATCACGCCCTGCCGCCGGTGCATCTCGTCCCGCGGACAGAAGACGCACTTGGCGTTGCAGAGATTCGTGCTTTCGATCTGGACGATGTCGGGGAGACGGACGGCCCGATCGCGGCCCGTCGCGGCGAGCAGGCGGCGGATGGGCCGGGCATTGGCCAGCAGAACCCGCTCGGCCGCAGATCGCACACGTGCTTTCAAAGCCACAGGCAGTACGATTATCGCCCAATCGCGGGATGCAGCCTAACGTCGGAGGCCCCGCGGGCTACCGTCGAAATTCGAACTTCGACGTTCGAACTTGCTCTTCGAGCGTCGACTTGGTGTGGTCGACCACGCGTCTCAGGATCTCGTCCAGCCCGACCGTCGGACGATACCCGATGTACTCGGCGATCTTCGTCAGGTCCGGGACGCGCCGCGGCATGTCCTCGAAGCCTTCCTCGTACGCTTTTTCGTAGGGCACGAACTCGATCTCCGAGGCACTCGACGTCATCGCGCGAACCCGCTCGGCCAGATCCAGAATCGAGACCTCTTCGGTGTTGCCGATGTTGAAGACCTGACCGACCGACCGCGGCGTCTGAACGAGCTTGATCAGCGCACCGACGACGTCGCCGACGTCCGTGAACGATCGTGTCTGGCGGCCGTTGCCGAACACGGTGATCGGCGCGCCCGTCAGCGCCTGATGCACGAAGTTCGGGATCACCATGCCGTACCGGCCGGTCTGCCGGGGACCGACGGTATTGAACAGGCGGGCGACGATCACGGGCAGCTTGCGCTCGCGGTAATACGCGAGCGCAAGGAACTCGTCAATCGCCTTGCTGCAGGCGTAGGCCCACCGGTGCTTGGGCGTCGGTCCCAGCACGAGATCCGCGTCTTCACGGAATGGGACGGCGATGCTCTTGCCGTAGACCTCTGACGTCGAGAAGACGACGACCAGCCGCCCCTTTTTGCTCGCGTGTGTCAGCACGACCTCGGTCCCGTGCACGTTCGTCTCGATCGTGCGCACCGGCGCTTCGACGATCAGCTTGACGCCGACGGCCGCGGCCAGATGGAACACGACATCGGCGCGATCGATGAGCTCGGCGACGAGCGGCTCGTTCATCACGGTGTCGATGACGTACTCGAAGCCGGGACGGCCCTTGAGGTGCACGATGTTGTCCATCGAACCGGTCGACAGGTCGTCGATGACGAGCACGCTATGCCCCTGCGCGAGCAGCGCTTCGGCCAGGTGAGATCCCACGAATCCGGCGCCGCCGGTGAGCAGCGCCTTCACGAGCGGTGCCTCGATTTCGGGAGGTGGAACCGGCAGTCAGACATTTCCATACGCGCTGCAAGCGTACACTGAGTCGCCCTCCTTCAGCGGCGGGCGAGCGCCAGGATTTCGGCCGCCGCGCGATCGGCGGCATGGCCGTCCTCGCGCATGCCGTAGCGGCTCGTGAATCGGGCCGCGGCCTGCATCAGCGCCTCCCGGGCATGCGCGTCGTACAGCAACGCCCGGAGCGGCATCTGGAGGTCCTCGCCGCTGCGGGCGCCCAGCATCGCGCCCGCGTCGACGAACGGCAGCAGGTTGTTCGGAAGGCCGATGACCAGCGCCGGCAGCCCCAGCACCAGCCCGTCGATGGCCACGGTCGAATTCATCGTGATGACGGCGTCGGCCGCCGCGAGGAGCGTCGCCAGATCGGCTGTCGCCGGCGCGAGCGAGACGGTCGGCGCGCCAGTAAGGAACGGGCGATAGAGCTCCGGCGTTTCCGCCGGGTGCGGCTTGATGACGATCCGGATGTCCGGCATCGCCGCTGCAGCCGAGACGAGCGGCTGCAGCTCGTCCTCGACTTCGACAAACTTCGCCGCGAAGACGGCGAGCGGTTCGCCGCGGATGCCCAGCTTCTGCCGAATCGCCTCGCGCGAGGGGCGCAACTCCGCGAGGCGCCGCGCGAGGTCATCGAGCCGTGCGCTGCCGGTAATCCGCAACGACTCGGCAGGGAAGTGGCCGTGCGAAGTCAGGTGTTCGACGGCATGGTGATCGAACACGAGCGTGCGGTCCGGGACGGGAAAGCCGGCGTCGGCCGCGCCGGGCTGCATTTCGTCGGCCGTGTGGCGGTAGTTCAGCCAGTGACGGTAAATGAAGCCGTGCTGCAACCCGACCGACGGAATCTTCCGGCGTCGTGTCTCGAGGACCAACGCGCGGCCCCAGCCGCCGGCTTCGGCGTACGTCACGGCGACGGCCGGTGAGAGCGCGTCGAGGGCCGCACCCGCTTCGTCCATCGCGCGTGCGGACCATGGCCACTGCAACAGCGCGGCGGACGTGAGCTCGGGCCGCAACACGTCCCAGAGATCGCAGCCGCGGAAGACGGCGGCGGCGCGGACGTCATCGCCCGTCGTCACGGCATGCGCCAGATCCTGACGTTGTCGCCACAACGCCATCGCGCCGTTGAGCGCCGCCCGCGGCGCCAGCTGTTCGACGAACGTCAGCGCCGGCAACGACCCGCCCGGCGACGTCAACGGGTGCCACCATCGCCGCGCGCGGAAATTGCGCCGCGGACCGACGCCGACGCAGGTCAGCGCGCCGGCGCCGCCCCGCTGCACGACCGCTTCGAGGATCGGACCGACGTAGCCCTCCTGGAGCGGCCCGTCGGCCCCGGCGCCGATTCGCCAGAACGCGGTGTGCACGAAGGCGACGACCGGAGCATGGCGGGAGTCCGGCGGCGCGGCCCGGGCGCGAGTGCGTGAGAGGGTGGTCGAAAGACCGATGAGGTAGCTGGCCCAGCTTTGCCCGCGCTCCCGCGCGGTGTTGCCCTGGCACTCAATCGCAATCCCGTGGTGGCGTCCGAACGCCGCGGCGGCGGCACGGACCACGCGGTCGGCGCCGTCGATCTCGATCCGCGCTGGCGCGTGTCGATCGCGGGCCGCCTGGAGCGCAAGGATGGTCGAGACCGCGCGATCGAGCCGGCGCATCTTGTGGAGATACAGCTCCGTGAACCACCAGAGCGAGTCCCCGCGATACGTGAATCGCTCGCGCATCGTCTGGCCGTCATACCGGACGAGGCGAAGCCGCTTGATCCAGTCGTTGGCTTCCGCGGGGACCGCGTCGCGCAAGTCCGGGGATAGAAGTGACGGCAGACTGGCCGGGACTTTCGCGCCCTGCGACGACACGCAGGTGATCGTTGGAACCATTTAGATCACCACCGGCCGCCGCACCGACGTCGTCTCGTCGAGCAGCTCGAGCGCGGCTCGCACGACCCTGTCAACCGCGATCCCGTCGAGACAATCCGGCACATGACCGCGGCACCGCTCGGGCGGCAGCCGCACGCGGCCGCACGGACTGCACGGCAGGTCGATCCGCAGGACACGTTGACGAGGTGCCTGCGGTCCGTATCGCATCGGATTCGAGGGCCCGAAGAGCGCGACGAGCGGGGTGCCGACCGCGGCGGCAAGATGCATGGGTCCGGTGTCGCCCGTGATGAACAGATCGAGCCGCGCGAGCAGGGCGCCCAACGCCGGCAGATCGAGCGCACCGCTCGCGTCGACGACCGGCACGCCGCCGAGATCGCGACGAACGGCGTCGACCAGCGAACGATCGGCCGGCGATCCCGTCAGCACGATCGTGGCGTTTCGCGACTGCGCGAGCTGGGTCGCTACGGCCGCGAACCGATCGAGGTGCCACTGCTTCGACTCGCGTCCGCCGCTGGCATGGACGCCGATGAATGGTCCGCGCCGGCCGGCCAGCAGGCGTGCGGCTGCCGCGTCGGCTTCCGGTGGCGGCTTCAGACGGCTTCCGGAGGCGTGTGGCAGAACGGATTCCTGCCGTCCCGCGGCGCGGGCGACCAGACGTCTCGCGTTCGCGCTGACGTGCGACGTCGGCGCGTACGCGTCGGCGTCGGTCAGGAATGCGCCACCTCCGCCGGTCCAGTAGCCGTATCTTCGAGGTGCGCCGGTGATCCAGGCGAGCAAATTGCTGCGAATGTCCGGCTCGAAGTTGATCACCAGATCGTAGCGGCGGCGCCGCCACGCGCGGGCGCGATTGATCAACGTGACGTGGGAGGCGCGCGAGTCCGTGCGCGCGAGCCAGGGCGCGTCAGCCACTTCGAGATGATTGACCTCGGGTATCAGCCTGGCGATCGAGACATTCCACGAGCCAACGGCCAGATCGATCTCGGCGTCGGGCCACGCGGCGCGCGCGTCGCGGATCGCTTCGAGAACCATCAGGAGATCGCCGATACGTTCGAGACGCAGGAGCAGCACGCGGCGGACCGGAGCGACCGGGCCGCGCCGCAGCCGGCCCAGCCAGCCAACTGGCGCAATCGCGAGGTCCGCAAGCCCGACCAGGAACCGTTCGCGCGGCTCGTAAATCTGCAGATGACGGAACATGAACTGCGGTCGTCCCTCAGCGCGGTGCGCGCAAACGCAAACGGTTCTAGCGTACCTCGATACGATCGATCATCACGCCGAGGTCGCGATCGTCGGCGGCGCCGAGGACTTGACGCGGATTCCAGACGCTCGACAGCAGTCGCAGGCGCGTGGGCTCGTCGCGTTGCGCCGCCTGCTCGACCGCACCCGGCGGCAGCGGGAGCGTATACGTCCGGAACCCCGGCTGGACGTCGATATTGCCGAGAGCCTGGTCGCCGAAAAACACCTCGACCCGGGCGGGTGGCGCGGACGCCGGCCGGCCGCCGTCGTGCATCACCAGCGCGACGGTGCGCTCGGCGCCGGTGAGCCCGGAGATGGCAACGAACGACTGCGATCGCGTCCAGCGCACCGTGCGCCCTTCCGTCTGTTCCTTGGCGTGAAATCGGAGCACGTACAGATCGTCCTGATACCCGACGTCGAGCGCAAATCCGCGCTCCTCGTCCGTGCCGGTCGAGAGTTGGTAAATGCTGTAGTCGAAATCTTTGCGCCGGACCTCGCGCGGGTAAACGTCCCACGGTGACGCTTCATACTCGCGGATGTGGACTTTTCCGTCACCGGCGGCCGACGCGTGAATGCGCCGGGAGAGCAGGTCGGTGCCGCCGCCGCCGACGAAGAACACGCGCGCGTACCGCGTCCGGGCGTTCTCGAGAAATGAATGGAGCCCGGTCTTGTCCGGCACGGCCGACTCGAGCACGAGCACGTGACGCGCGTAGATGTACGCCAGCGGCAGTCCAAGGACATGGGTATCCGACTCGGCGTTTCGGGATTCAATCAGCACGAGATCTTTATCGCCGAATTTCGCCGCGAGCGGTTCGAGTGACTTGATGACGCCTTCGTATTCGATGTGATTCATGATGGGCGCCGCCGCTCTCAGATAGCTCTGACCGAGCAGTCCTAGAAAGACAGCGCCGCCGGCGACTCGGAGCGCGTGCCAGCCTCGTGGCCGGCCTGCGCTCGGCCCCACTGCCGCAGCGGCGGCGAACAGCAGCGCGCCCGGCAGGATCACCGACAGGAAACGCCGGTCCATCCAGAAATGATTCGGGACGACCTTGATCTTGTAGAAGAGAAACAGTGAGAAGGCGGAGACGACGAGCGTGAGTGCGGGATCGCGCCAGAAGTCGCGCCGGACCACCAGCACGAAGCCGAGCACGGCCGCGACCAGACCGGGCCAGAACAGAAAGAGGTTCGTGAAGGTGCGAAGCGCGTACGCATCGTAGTCGGCCAGTTTGCCGCCGGGCGTCCGCAGGAACCAGGCATAAGCGGCCAGCGCCGCGATGAGGATCGCCAGGGCCGCCGGAACGGCGTCTCGAGCCCGATCGGCAAAGCGATTGCGAGACCACACCAGCAGCATCAACGTCAGAACGGCGCCGAGACTCGCGGTGATGACACCGCCGATGGGCAGGTTCGAGAGGTAGATGCGCGGCAGCCAGAAATTGCCGCGCATCGGGCCGGTGTAATAGAACCAGCCCGCCGCCGCCGCGACGACGAGCGGGAATACGAAGCCAACTCTCGGCGGCCGGCGATCGACGATCCACGCGAGCAGCGCGGCCGTGGCGACCGCGGCAATCATCAGCAGCGAGTCGATGCGGACGAAAATCAGGAGGCCGAGCAGCGTTCCCGCGACCGGTCCAAAAAACCGATCGCCGTCCTGGTGCGCGCGCGCAAACGCCAGCAGGGACGCGAACAACAGCACCTGAATGACGACCTCGGCGTTCGGATATCGCGCGAACCACACTTGAAGGACGTGCGCGCCGAGCAGGGCCGCCGCCGCGAAGGCTGCGGCACGGCCGACGAACCGCGCGCCCGCGAAGTACAGCGCGAGCACGCCGAGGCACGCCCAGATGCCGACCGTCATCCGGGCACCTGACAATCCAAACAAGCCGTAGCCGATCGCAATCGATGCCGGCAGGACGTGCGGAAACTGTCCGACGACGCGTCCGTCGCGCGCGTCGAGCAGAAAGAACCCCATGAACCGTAGTCCTTCGTTTCCGAGGTCGGGTTGTGGGCGAAAGAACAGATCCCGGGCCGAGTCCGGCACGGCGGCGACGTCGAGATCGCGGATGACCAGCGATCCTCGCTGAGCGATCT
>JBLNGH010000053.1:0-16221 GCA_050264575.1 Acidobacteriota bacterium
AATTGTGCGCACGGGAATTCTCTGGGTGGATCGTTTGAGTCCGTTTGATCGGCTGTTGCCGACCTTCCAGTATAAAGTGCGTGCCTCGACGACACAATGGGGATGAGCGTGCGGCCATCAATCGCCCACGTCTCCGTGGCGCGAACGTACTGACGGGCTCAGTCGGCGTGCAACGCCTCGATCGGATCGAGTCGAGTCGCACGACGGGCAGGAATGACTCCACACACCAGCCCGACGAGGACGCTCGTCACGAGTGCAACCGCAACATATGGGAGCGAGACGGCGAACGGGGCGCCGGGGAAGGCGAGGCGAATCAGAGCCCCGAGCGCCAACCCGACGCCGACACCGACGGCGCCGCCAGCGCACGACAGCATCGTTGCCTCCCCCAGGAAAATGAGCAGGATGTCCGATGGCCTCGCGCCGATGGCTTTCAGCAGTCCAATCTCCGCCGTCCGTTCGCTGACCGCAATCCACATGATGGTCAGCACGCCGATGGCGCCGACGATGAGCGAGATCGCGCCGATGGCGCTGACCGCCCCGTTCACGATGCCGAGCACGCGATCGACCGTGTCGAGCATCTGCGTCTGCGTCACGATGGTGAAGTCCTCTTCGTCATCGTGCCGGCGCGTGAGGAGATCCCGAATGGCGTTGACGGCCGCGGCCGGCTCGGCCGCATGACTGAACAGGACGTCGATCTCCACCAGACCCTCCTGGTTGAACAGCTCCTGCGCGATGCTGACGGGGATGTACGCGGCGTCGTCGATGTCGAAGCCGAGCAGCTGGCCTTTGGGCGCCATGACGCCGATGACCTGGAACCGGCGGCCGCCGATTCGCACGTACGTGCCAAGCGGATTCGCGCCCCCGAACAATTCCTGCGTGAGCTTGGGGCCGAGCACGGCAAGGGGAGCTTCATGGCGAGGATCGGACGGAGGCAGGAAGCGTCCCTGGCCGACCTGGAACTTCCACACCGCCGGTACGTCCGAGGTCACGCCGTAGATGTACACGCTGCGCGCGCGCGTGCCCGCTTCGACACGCGCCTGGCCGAATGCGAGCGGCAGCACGCGTTCGACGACTGGGAGACGCCCGATCGCCTCGGCGTCTTCGATCGTGATCTTCCGCACCGTCGATCCGATTGGCGTCGGAATCCCGCCGGTCGTCGTGCGTCCCGGGTTGATTTGCAGGAGGTTCGTCCCGAATTGCGCGAACTCCGTGGCGATGTACTCGCGCGTGCCCTGACCGAGTGATGTCAGCAGGATGACCGACGCGATTCCGATCACGATCCCAAGCATCGTCAGCGCCGATCGGAGCCGGTGCGCCAGCACGGCGGCGCCGGCAAATCTCACGAGGTCGCGCGTCGTCATGACCGTGTCCTCAGCGCCGGGTCATGGCGAGGATCGGATCCAGGTGAGCGGCGCGCCGCGCCGGCAGCGCGCCGAACAGCAGGCCGACGGCGAGCGACACCAGCAGGGCCGCTGGCATCGCCCACGACGGCGGCTGCATGGGGAATGCCGGATACAACCCGCGAACGGCGGTCGAGGCCAGCCAGGCCGTCGCGAGTCCCACCAGTCCCCCGACAACGGCCAGCGTCGCAGCTTCAGTCAGGAAGATCCGCAGCACCTGACCGGACGTCGCGCCGAGCGCCTTGAGCAGCCCGACCTCTCGCGTCCGTTCCGACACGGAGACCAGCATCACGTTCATGATGCCCACGCCGGCGACCGTGAGCGAGATCGCCGCGATGCCTGTCAGCGCCGCGGTGAGGATGCCGAGCAGCCGTGAGAATGTCGCGAGCATCGAATCCTGCGTGACGATCGTCACGTCCTCCTCACGGTGCCGGCTCTCGATCAAATCGTTCACCGCGCGGCGTCCGGTCGTAATCTCTTCATGGGACCGCATCTCGACCAGCACACGCGCGAGGCTCGTTTCGTCGAACATCTTCATGTGACGAACCACGGGAATCAGCACGATCTCGTCCAGGTTCACGTTGAGACTGGTCCCGCGCGAGGTCATCACCCCGATGACGCGGAAGCGCTCGTCACCGACCCGCAGGAACGCCCCGACGGCGGGCGATCCGGAGAACAGCTCGCGCTCGATGACCTGGCCGACGACGCAGACCGGCCGGTCGCGTTCCGCGTCGCCCGCCGGCAGGAATTGTCCGCGTTTCATCTCGATGTCCCGGATGTCGCGCCACTCCGAGGTGACGCCGATGACGAGCGCATCGCGCGTCAGATCGCCGACGCGCGCAGTGGCGCTGCCGAGCGACATCGGCGCAACACGGCTCACGCCTGGCAGACGTCGAATGGCTTCCGCGTCATCGAGCGTCAGGTCGTGCGGGACCCCTCCAATCGGCGGCGCAAGCCCCGTCGTTTCCGTCCGCCCTGGAATGACGATGAGCAGGTTGGAGCCGAGTGACGCGAATTCGCCGGTGACGTACATGCGCGCGCCCTCGGCGAGGCTGGTGAGGAGCACGACAGCCGTCACGCCGACCGCGACGCCGAGCAGGGACAATCCGGTCCTCAAGCGATGTCCGCGCAAGGCGCCGCCGGCATACCGCACCACTTCGACCGCGGTCATCACGCCACCTGCGCTGTCGCGGGCGTCACCAGCGAGCCATCGTCCATCCGAAGCTGCGTGCGGGCGCGGCGGCCGACTTCGGGATCGTGCGTGACGACAATGAGCGTGAGGCCCTCGGCGTTCATCGCTTCCAGCAGTGCGACAATCTCGGATCCGGATGCGCGATCGAGGTTGCCAGTGGGTTCGTCGGCCAGCAGCACGGCGGGGCCCATGACCGTAGCGCGCGCGATCGCGACACGCTGCCGCTCGCCGCCCGACAGCTGATCGGGCCGGTGCAGCGCGCGGTCGGAGAGGTTGACCGCCTCGAGAGCGCTCGCCACCCGTCGAGCCCGGACGGCCGGATCGATGCCGGCCAGGATCATCGGCAGCTCGACGTTGGCGGCGGCAGTCAGGCGCGGGACCAGGTGGAAGACCTGGAAGACGAACCCGATCTTGCGCGCGCGAATCCGGGAGAGGGCGCGCTCGTCGAGTTGGTCCACGGGCTGCCCATCCAAGAGATACGTTCCGGTCGTCGGCCGGTCGAGGCAGCCAATGATGTTGAGAAGCGTGGATTTGCCGGATCCCGACGGTCCCATGATCGACACATAGTCGCCGTCGCGGATGGCGAGATCGACGTCACACAGCGCGTGAACCACGCGGCCGCCGACCGTGTACCGCCGGCAGACCTGCCGCAGATCGATCACTTCACCACCTCCGTGATGCTGACCCGGGCGCCTTCGCGAATCTCCGGCCGGTCCAGAGAGATCACCACCGAGTCACCGGACCGGACGCCGTCGGCAATCTCGGTGAACTCCCAGTTCGACAGGCCCGTGCGCACCGGCACGGCGACGAGGAGACCGTCGCGTACGACGAGCACGCGGCCGCCCTGAAGAATGGCCGACGTCGGCAACCGGACGACATCGTCATGCGTCTCCAGGATCACGACAACGTCAGCCGACGTGCCCGGCAGAAGCGTCCGGGCGAACGCCGGGTCCTCGAGCGTGACGTCGATGTCGAAGGTCCGGTTCTGCTGCTGCGCCTCCGAGACGTAGGCGCCGACGCGCGCCACCTTCCCGCGAAAGACACGACCCGGGAAGGCGTCCATCGTGATTCGGACCGCCAGGCCTGCACGGACACGGCCGGCGTCCACTTCGTCGAGCGGCGCCCGGACGTAGATCGATCCGACGTCGACCAGTTCCAGCGCCGCGGGCATCGGCAGGCCAGCCGGAGAGGGCGTCAGCCATTCGCCGAGGTGAGCCGAGACTTTTGAGACGACGGCATCGAAGGGCGCTCGGAGAACGGCCTTGTCCAGCGTCGCGCGCGCGACGTCGACGGCGGCCGCCGCTTGCGCCACGCGCGCGTTCGCGGCGCCGCACGCGGCGACGGCCGTCGTCCACTGGTTCTCGGCCTGCGCCAGTGCCTGCTGTGAGATCGCGCCGGTCGCGAGCAGACGGCGGCTGCGATCGAGTTCACTGCGGGCGAAGTCGGACAGCGCGCATGCTTCCGCGGCAGCCGAACGGCTCGCATCGAGCGATCGCTCCTGCAATGTCAGCTGCGCTCGAAGGTCGGTGTCCGCCAGGGCGAGCAGCACGTCGCCTTTCCGGACGTGGTCGCCTTCTGCCACGGGCAGGCGCGCCACGCGGCCGCCGATCTCGGTGGCGAGCGCAGCGCGTCTCCTCGCGGTGACCGTGCCCGCCTTGTTGTTCGTGACGAGGGCGTCGACGGGTCCGATGCCGACGCGCACGACCGTGACCGGAATGAGAGCAGGGCGGAAATAAGTCAGCCACAGCGTTACCCCCAGACCCACCAGGACGGTCAAGATGATCATCCGGCGCGTCCATCGCCAGAGCGACCGACGTCGAGAGGTCGCTTCCGTCGCAATGGGAGGCAACACGGTTCGAGAAGCCACAGGTACAGCCATGGACGCCAATCCTTCTTCAGCGTGTTCTGGATCGGATGGAGACGGCGAAGCCGAAGTGCCAGCCGACGCCTGTCTCACCGGGATTCATCAGGATTCCGAATTCAGGTCGGAGGATTGCCCGGTTTCCTGCAAGCCGGATTCCGGCGCCGAGGTTCACGCCGACGAGCACGTCGCAGTCTTCACATGTCGGGATCAGCACGCGCACGGCCGGATTGATGTCGACGCTCCCGCCGGCCGGCACCGTGAAGAGCGCTGTCGGGTAGAAGTGCCAGGTCTCGTTCGTCTCTACGCCTCCGCCGAAGGCCAGACCCACGGGCAGCGCCACCGCAACACGGTCGCGCACGATCCCGAGCTTTGGACCGAATTCCATGGCATTCGTGCCGTCGGCGTCATTGACAAACTGCGTGCGCAGGTAGCCGACGAAGACGTCGGCGCGATCAGCTACGCCGTAGAGCGCATGAACGCCGATGTTGTTCGCAACATGGTCGGACTCTCCCTCGGCAGCCCACCCGGCCGCGCTGAAGCTCGGAGTGATTTCGGCCCGGCCCTTGCCAACGAGCCGCGCGTCGCTGAAAACCGGGGCGCAGGCAGTGGCGGCCACCGCCAGAAGGCCCAGGCTCGCGGAACGCCAGTCGAAAGCTCCGTGCCGGAACATACAACCTCCCCTTGCCGATCAGCAGAACCAGTGCCAGGCATGGGGGGTGGCGAGAGCTGAAAGCGGCAGGTCCCATCGAGGGTGTCGGGTGCGGAAAAACCTGCACCGGTGGGGAACATCAACTCAATCGCCTTATCCGGGGGTGAGACAATTTCGCCGCAGCCGCATCCACGAGCTGGCATTCATCCTGCTCTCCGATACGGGTTGGAGGTCTCGATGATCGTCCTCAAGAACATCCTGGTCGCGACCGACTTCGGCGAGGCCGCCGACGTCGCGCTGACCTACGCCCGCGAACTGGCCCGAACGTTTGGCTCGACGCTCCATGTGGTTCACGTCATTGACGATCTGGGGGCGCGTATCGGCGGATTCCCGGAATACGCCGCCAGCCTTGGGCAGCTTCAAGTCGAAGAGGAAGCTGCCGCCCGTAAGCGGCTCGAGGCGGTCGTGTCGGACGAGGACCGTCGCGTGCTTCACGCGAAAACGGCGCTGATCACGTCACAGTGGCCGGCCCGTTCGATCCTCGACTACGCGCGGGACGAACACATCGACGCGATCGTCGTCGGGACGCACGGCCGCGGCACGATGGCGCAGTTCTTCATGGGAAGCGTGGCCGAGCGAATCGTCAGACACGCCTCGTGTCCCGTGTTGACCGTCCGCCACCCCGAGCGCGAATTCGTCGTGCCGGACGCGCTGCAAGCGGTCGCGCACGCCTGACGCGGCGCGCGGCCGGTCTCGCCACCAGCTCTTTCACCGGCGCCGACCCGCTCATAGAGTGGTACGTGCCGTGACCGGTCAGGATTCCGGCGGCGCCTTCTGGCACGCCCGCTCAATCGATCACGTACTATCCGCGCTCGGCGCCTCCGCCGACGGTCTGTCCACGGTTGAAGCCGCGGCCAGACAGGATCGCTACGGACCGAATCAACTCGCGCCGCCCCAGCCGGCTTCACTCAGGGAGATCGTTCTCGGCCAGCTTCGCAGCGTGATCGTCTTCCTGCTGCTGGCAGCAGTCATCGTCTCCCTTCTGTCTGGTGATCGCCTCGAGGCGACGGCAATAGCCGCCGTCCTGGTCATCAACACGGTGCTTGGCGTCGTGACGGAGCTGCGGGCACGGCGAGCCATCGAAGCGCTGCTCGCGCTCGACGTGCCTCACGCGTCGGTCCTTCGCGACGGACGTCTGCAAGTCATCCGGGCGATCGAGCTTGTCCCGGGTGACGTAATCGAGATCGTCGCGGGCAGGCAGGTTGCAGCCGACGCGCGCCTCATTCACAGCGCGGACGTCCGCGTTGACGAAGCGCCGTTGACGGGGGAGTCGCTCCCGGTGGAGAAGAGCCACGCGCTGATTCTGGCCGCCGACACGCTGCTCGCCGAGCGCGCGAACATGGTCTACAAGGGCACCGTTCTCGTCGGCGGTCTCGGACGGGCCGTCGTCACCGAAACGGGCGCCGCGACCGAAGTCGGACGCATCGGCGCGCTCGTCAGTTCGGTCCGGATCGAGAAGACGCCGCTCGAACGGCGTCTCGACGTCCTCGGACGCCGCCTCGTGTGGCTGGCTTGCGGCGTCGCGGCGCTCGTGGCGGGCCTGGGCGCGCTGCAGGGTGTCCCGCTACACATTGCGATCGAGACGGCGATCGCGCTGGCTGTTGCCGCCGTGCCGGAAGCCTTACCAGCGGTTGCGACGATCGCTCTCGCCGTGGGCGTGCGCCGCATGGCCAGGCGTCATGCGCTCGTGAGACATCTGCCCGCCGTCGAATCTCTGGGGTCGACGACGGTGGTGTGCACGGACAAGACTCGCACCCTCACGTCGGGCCAGATGACTGTTGTCCGCGTGTGGGCCGACGGCCGCGAACTACCTCTCGACGGATCGACGACCGGCGCCGCCGGACCGACTGCCGTTCGTCATCTGCTCGAACCGGCGTCGCTCGCGAGTCACCTCGCGCCGGATTCTGCCGCTTCGCCCGATGCCGCGACCGGAGACCCGGTTGACATCGCCGTGTTTCGGGCGGCGGAGATCAGCGGGATTGACGTGACGCGGCTGAATGCCGCGCACCCGCAGATCGGCGAACTGCCGTTCTCCAGCGACCGGAAGTTGATGGCGAACTTCCATCGACACGGGCCGCGAATTCACGCGTACGTCAAAGGCGCGCCCCGGGCGATTCTGGCGATCAGCAACGGCATCGCCGGGTCGAACGGCGGGCGCGATCTCGACGATGCCGGCCGGGCGGAGCTGATCGCGGTCAACAACCAGATGGCCGGCGAGGGCCTGCGTGTCATCGCGGTGGCATCCGGGATCGTCGACACGCCGTCGGAAGCGTCGCTCACGGGTCTGACCATCAACGGCCTAATCGGCCTGGAGGATCCCCCGGCAGCCAATGTCCACGAGACGATTCAGCGTCTGCGGGCGGCCGGTCTGCGGACCGTGATGCTCACCGGCGATCAGCGCCTCACGGCAGAGGCGATTGGCCGGCGGCTCGGGCTGCTCGATCCCGATTCTCGCGCGATCGATGGACGAGAGCTGGATCGGATGTCGGCGGCGGAACTGCGTGAGGCGGCAGGACAGGTGGCCGCCTTCAGCCGCATCACCCCAGAGCACAAACTGCGGATCGTGCAAGCGCTGCGCACGCGCGGCGAAATAGTCGCGATGCTCGGCGACGGTGTGAACGACGCGCCCGCGCTGAAGCAGGCGGACGTGGGCGTCGCGATGGGCATCCGGGGAACCGACGTGGCGAAGCAGGCGGCCGCGATCGTGCTGGCCGATGACCGCTTCGACACCGTCGCCGCCGCCGTCGAAGAGGGCCGCATCATCTTCGACAACATCCGGAAGTTCGTGTTCTACCTGTTCAGCTGCAACGTCGCGGAGATCCTCGTCCTGCTGTGCGCCGGGCTCCTGGGCCTGCCGCTGCCGCTCCTGCCGCTGCAATTGCTCTGGCTCAACCTCGTCACCGACACGTTCCCGGCGCTGGCGCTCGCGATGGAGCCGGCCGAGTCGGACGTCATGTCGCGTCCGCCCAGACGCCCGGATGAGGCGATTCTGTCGAGCCGGTTTCTCGCGAGGATCTTCGGCTACGGCGTGCTCATCACGCTCGCCGCGCTCGCGGCATTCCTGTGGGGGCTCGGGACGTCTGCCGCCCACGCATCCACGGTCACGTTCATGACGCTCTCGTTCGCGCAGATCGCGCATCTCGGGAATGCGCGTAGCGAGCGCGAGGTCCTCAGTCCGGGCCGCGCGGGTGCGAACCGCTTTGCCCTCGCGGGCGCCGCCATTTCGGTCGCGCTGCAGCTAATCGCGGCACTCCTGCCGCCGCTTGCGACGCTGCTCCATCTGACATCGCTCGCCACGACGGATTGGATCGTCATCGTTGCCCTCGCACTGGCGCCGGCGGTGATCGGACAGGGCCTGAAGGTATTGCGGCCGCGCGGGAGGGGCACCGTCTAGAGCCGTTTTCACTTCCGCGCAGAAGTACTGTAGCCACATCAAGCAAGCGCTCAGGCCACGCCTCGATAGAACCAACGCTTCTGCAACTCCGTGGCACCAACGTACAGCAAGGTAATCATGACGAGGGCGGCAAGGAGCGCTCCCGGCAGCGGAACGAAACCGAACACGCCAGCAAACGGCAGATATGGAATGGCGAAAGCGATCGGAATGAGGATCAGCGTCGAGGCGAGCAACAGCGCGCCCGGCCGGCTGCGAAAGCACGGCCGCCGCGTGCGGACGACCAGCGCCACCGCCAGTTCCGTGACCAGCGACTCGACGAACCAGCCGGTGCGGAACACTTCCGGTGCCGTCCGGAACACGATCAGCAGCGCGGCGAACGTCAGGAAATCGAAGACCGAGCTCGAGGCGCCGAACTCGACCATGTAGCGCCCGATGAATTTCATGTCCCAGCGTCGCGGCCGATCGACGAGCTCGGGATCCACACGATCTCCGGCGATGCCGACTGCGGGCACGTCCGAGAGGAAGTTGTTGAGGAGAATCTGGCCCGCGGTGAGCGGCAGGAATGGCAGGAAGAGCGACGCGGCCGCCATGCTGACCATGTTGCCGAGGTTGGCGCTCGTCGTCATCAGCACGTACTTGAGCGTGTTGGCGAACGTCCGCCGCCCTTCCTCGACGCCCCGGCGGATGACGTCGAGGCCGCGCTCCAGAAGGACGAAGTCGGCGGCTTCTCTCGCGACGTCGACGGCCTGCTCGACCGAGAGACTGGTATCGGCGGCGTGCATCGCCGGCGCGTCGTTGACGCCGTCTCCCAGAAACCCGACGACGTGCCCGGTTTTCTTGAGGGAGAGGATGATGCGCTCCTTCTGGTTGGGATCTACCTCGGCGAACAGATCCGTTTCGCCGGCGGCACGCCACAACGCCTCGTCGTGCAACTCGTCGAGTTGTTCGCCGGTCAGGACCCTGTCGGCCCGCAGCCCGACGAGCGCCGCAACGTGCTGCGCGACCAGCCGGCTGTCGCCCGTAATGAGCTTGATCGACACGCCGAGCGCGGCCAGTCCCGCGATCGCCTCCGAGACGCCTTCCTTCGGGCGATCCAGGAACGTGAGGAAGCCCCTGAACGTCATGTCCCACTCGTCGGCACGGTCGTACGGCGACCGCCGCTCGACCGGTTTCGTGGCCACTGCGAGAACACGGATGCCGCGGCTGGTGAATTCCTGATAGCGGCGTTCGAAATCGGCGCGATCGATCTCGGTGAGGCTCGTGCCGTCTGCCAGATGCGTACAGACGTCGAGCACGTTGTGGAAGGCTCCCTTCGTGATGAGGCGCGCGCCGGCAGCATCCTCCACGACGACGGTGACACGCTTCCGAACGAAGTCGAACGGAATCTCGCCGACCTTGCGGAGTCGTTCGAGGTCAGGATGGCAAGCCTGAACGATCGCATCGTCGAGAGGGCTCGCGATACCGGTTTCGAGGACCGCATTGCAGGCGCCGAGATCCAGCACGTCGACGGACGGCATGCCATTCTCGTCGTAGGTGCCCTCCAGTCGAACGACCCCCTCGGTCAGTGTGCCCGTCTTGTCCGTGCAGAGCACATTCATGCTGCCCAGGTTCTCGATGGCGTTCAGCCGCCGCACCAGCACCCCCTTGTGCGCCATCATTGCCGTGGCGCGCGCCAGGTTGACGCTGAGAATGGCCGGCAACAGTTCGGGACTCAGGCCGACGGCGAGTGCGACGGCGAAGAGCAGCGTCTCGACGGGCGGCCGGCCGAGCAGCATGTGCACGGCGAAGACGACCAGCACCATGATCAGCATGGCCGTCGTGAGCAGATAGCCAAAGCGACGAACTCCTCGATCGAATTCGGTCTCGGGGGGACGCAGCGTCAGCCGGTGAGCGATCGCGCCGAACGCCGTGCGCGATCCGGTGGCCACGACCAGACAGCGCGCCGTGCCGCTCCGGACGTTGGTCCCGAAGAACACACAGTTGAGGCGTGCGGCCAGCGTCGCGGATCGATCGACCTGGCCTGGCCGTTTCTGGACCGGAAAGCTCTCGCCCGTCAGGATGGCTTCGCTGACAAAGAAATCCGTGGCCTCGAGCACGATCCCGTCCGCCGGCACGAGAGTGCCCGCCGAGAGCAGCACGACATCGCCGGGCACGACATCACGGGTTGGCACAATCTGATCGCGTCCGTCCCGCCGAACGGTGGTTCGAGTATGCAGCCTGGCTCGCAGCGCCGCCGCCGCCGTCTCCGCGCTGTACTCCCTGGAATAGCCCAGGCCGACCGAGGACACGACGATGATCAGGACGATTGACGCGTCGAGCCACTCACCGGTGACGGCTGACGCCGCCGCGGCGAAGACGAGCAGCAAGAGCAGCGGACTGCGCAGCTGACGGCCGGCAATCTCCAGCCGCGAGAAAGGGCGTGTCGCTCGGAGTTCGTTGAACCCGGCTTCCGTCAGTCGCCTCGCGGCCTCGACGGTCGACAACCCGCCGTCACCAGACCCGAGGCGTCCGGCGAGATCGGCAGGGTCGTCGGCCCAGTACGCAGGAGGGGTGGTGTGTTCGTCCTGACGCGGCTCCGCATCGCTCACGAGTTCGGGGCCCTTTTCACCGCGGTAGATTGGGTGCAACGACCCTGCCGTCTCCTCACCACCACGGGCTCAGTCAAACCTGCAGAGCTCGGTTCCGCGTGCGAAGTACTCCTCGCTGCGCCCGGATTTTTCCGCAGTCCGGTCCGATTCGCGTGGAGCGCACAGCTTCGTTGGTTGTCCCACGCGCATTCGACGACCCGATCTGACGACCGGCATCCCAAACGGCAGGCAACTTGCACCTGACTCGAAAGGTGAGCCCTGTCAGCGTCACCATCGACGGCCGGTCCGCCTCGTTCGCCGAGGGAACGACGGTTCTTGCGGCCGCACGGCAGCTTGGCATTCACATTCCGACTCTCTGCGACGACGCGCGGCTCGAACCGTCGGCCGCATGCCGCTTGTGTCTTGTCGAAGTCGCTGGCGCGGTGAAGCCTGTGGCGGCGTGCGCGGCGCCACTTGTCGACAACATGGAGATCCGGACGACCTCGGAGCCGGTCGAAGCAGAGCGCCGCGTGGTGCTGGAGATGCTCGCCCGCGAGTACCCGGCCGAGCCCGTCCTGCAGGATCCGGACAAGCCCTTCCACCGCTACCTTCGAGCCGCTGGCGTCGCCGCCGGCGGACCATCCGTGTTGCCGGAGCCGATGGACGAGAGCCACCCGTATCTCCGCGCCGACATGTCCCGTTGCATTGACTGCTACCGCTGCGTGCGCATCTGCGCCGATCTTCAAGGACAGGATGTGTGGCATCTCTGGGACCGCGGCGCCGAGACAGTCGTGCATCCGGCTGGTCCGTCGCTGCTCGAGAGTCCCTGCGTCGCGTGCGGGGCGTGCGTGGACACGTGTCCCACTGGGGCGCTCGAGGATCGGAGCGTCATTCGTTACGGCCCGGCGACGATCTGGACGCGGACCGTTTGCCCGTACTGTGGCGTCGGCTGCGAGCTGGACTACGGCACACGTGACGGACGCATCGTCGCGACGCGGCCGGCCCTTGACGGGCGCGCCAACCACGGTCATGCGTGCGTGAAGGGCCGGTATGCCTTCGACTTCGTGCTCGCCGGAGACCGAATCGTCAGCCCGCGACTCCGCGACGGGCGCGCGTGGAACGACGCGACCTGGCCGCAAGCCATCGCGGCCGCAGCCAAGGGACTGCAGCGAGTCATCGAGCGCTACGGACCGGACGCGGTTGGCGTCCTCGGGTCTGCGCGGGCGACGAACGAGGAGAACTATCTCGTTCAGAAGTTCGCACGCGTCGCGGTCGGCACGAACAACGTCGATTGCTGCGCCCGCGTTTGTCACGCCCCCAGCGCGACCGCCCTGAAGTCGATGCTCGGCACCGGCGCGGCGACGAACAGCTTCGACGATATCGACCTGGCCGGCGTCATTCTCGTCGCCGGCGCCAATCCCACGGAGAACCATCCCGTGATCGGCGCGCGAATCCGTCAGGCGGCCCGCCGCGGCGCACGGCTCATCGTGATCGATCCGCGGCGCACCGAGCTTGCGCGCGAGCCGCGAGCCGTGCACCTGGCGCCGCGACCGGGCACGAATGTCCCGCTCCTCAACGCGCTCGCGCATGTCATGGTCATCGAGGGACTCTGCGACGAAGGGTTCCTGGCTGAGCGGGCCGCCGGGGTGGCGGAATTCCGGAGGTTCATTGCCGAATGGTCTCCGGAACGGGCCAGCGCGATCTGCGGCGTGCCGGCCGAGCACATCCGGACCGCCGCGCGCCTCTACGCGACCAACGGGCCGTCCATGATCGTCAATGGACTCGGCATCACGGAACATCGGCAAGGGACGGATGGCGTGAGCGCGCTCGTGAACCTCGCGCTGCTCACCGGCAACATCGGACGGCCGGGCGCCGGCGTCAACCCGCTTCGTGGCCAGAACAACGTGCAAGGCGCCGCCCTGATGGGATGCGACCCGGCCATCCTCACAGGAGGCGTTTCCGTTGACGCCGGCCGCACGGCATTCGAAACCGCTTGGCGAGCGCCGTTGCCCGGGGCCAGGGGAATGAGGCTGCTCGACATGATGGACGCTGCGAACGACGGACGACTCAAGGCGCTCGTCGTCGCGGGCTACGACATCCTGCTCACGAATCCCAACGCGGATCGGACGCGTCGCGCGCTCGAGCGCCTGGACCTGCTCGTGGTCCTGGACCTCTTCTGGACCGAGACCGCCGGACTGGCGCACGTGTTCCTGCCGGCGCAGTCGTCATTCGAGAAGGACGGCACGTTCATGAACGCCGAGCGGCGCGTGCAGCGCGTGCGGCGCGTCGTGGCGCCGGTGGGAGCGTCGCGATCCGATCAGGACATCTTCTGCGACCTCGCCGCCGCGCTCGGGTACGGCGGCGCGTTTTCGTACGCCGGCCCGGAGGAGATCTGGGATGAGGTTCGCCGCGTCTGGCCCGATGTCCGCGGCATCACCTACGGCCGGCTGGACGAGGGAGGACTGCAGTGGCCCTGCCCGTCAGAGACGCACCCCGGCTCGGCAAGGTTGTACGAGGGAGCCTTTCCAGCCGGGCGCGCGACGCTCAAGTGTCTGGAATTCCAGCCGGGCGGAGAGACCGCCGACCCTGACTACCCGTTCGTGCTGACGACCGGTCGCACGCTCTATCAGTTCAACGCCGGCACGATGACGGCACGCACAGACAACCAGCAGCTTCGACCCGCCGACACGCTCGACATCGGACCTGCCGATGCAAAGGCCCTTGGCGTCAGCGCGGGAGACATGGTGCGCGTCGTGAGCCGGTACGGCCGCACCGAGATGCCGGTCCGCATCGATAATTCAGTCCCGCGCGGCGTCCTGTTCGCCACGTTCCATACGGCCAAGGCATTCGTGAACCGCGTCACGTCCGACGCTCGAGATCCAGTTGGCACACCGGAATACAAAGTCACGCCCGTGCGCCTCGAAAAGATCTCCGCGTAGCTCGTGTCACCACGTCCGGTAGGCGCAATGCGTCGCGAGTAACTCCGCAGCACGCCCGGGAAACCCGCATGTGTGGAAGTCCCGACGGCGGGCCACTCCGGCAGGACTTCGTGGCGCGAAGGTTGCAGCTTGCCGGCACCATGCCCACGAAACCCCGCCTTCAAAACATCCTTGTGCCCACAGACTTCAGCGACCCAGCCCTGGAGGCCTGGCGTTATGCCCGGGCCTTCGCCGGAGATTCCGAAGCGCGGCTCCACCTCCTGTGCGTCGTCGAGCAGCCGTATCTTTATGATGCCTGGGGCACAGAGAGCGCCGCGCTTCAAATGGGAGAGTTGCTGGCGGAGGCTGAACGCGTCGCTCGGCGCGGGCTCGCGAAACAGGCTCGCCAGTCGGGTCCGCTCGCCCGCCGGGGTGTGACGGTCACCGCCACCGGTCCGATCGTCGATCGAATCCTGGAGTACGTCTCAAAGAATCGGATCGACCTCATCGTGATGGGCACGCACGGCCGCGGCCTCGTCGGTCATCTGCTCCTCGGGAGCGTCGCCGAACGGGTCGTGCGGCGCTCGCCCGTGCCGGTCTTGACGCTTCACGGCAGATCAAAACCAATCAAAGCCCGACGTCGAGGGCCGACGAGACCTGGATAGGTCCGCTAACCCTGAGCGTCGCGGCGGCCGGTGGTGTGCGCCGGAACGACCAGGACCGGGCACGTCGCACCGCGCACAACCGCCTCGGCGACGGAACCGGCCTCAGCCGCAGCCTCGGGGCTGCCGCGATCGCCCTTTCCGACAACGATCATGTCAATGTGCATTGCCTTGGCGTACGCCAGGATTTCGCTTGACGGCCGTGTGCCAACTCGAACGGCGAGGTCCGCCTTGACTTGCTGTTGCGGTCCTGCGGGCACCAAGCGATCGAGATACGTCTTCGCATCGCGCTGCATCTGCGCCACGAGCGTCGAGAGCACCTGGTCCGGCGCCGTGGGCGCCCACGGGAGTGAAAACGGATCCTGAACGACACAGAGGAGGTGGAGCGTCGCTCCAAATCGGTCAGCCAGCGCACGCGCTTCAACGAGGGCGTCCTTCGATGACTCGCCAAGATCAACTGCCACCAGGATGTTTCTGACGTTCTGCATTTTCTGAGCTCCGCGATTGCGTAACGTTGCGACTACCCGTGCGGCACGAGATCGCCCAGCGACTCATCTCGATCGAGTCGCGCGATCACGTCTGCGAGCAAAGGCGCCACCGACACCGACCTCACCGGCAGTCCCACATAGCCACGCGGAGTCACGCGATCCGTACGCGGCGATATCCTGCTCGCCAGCACAGGATAGGCGGTTCCAGCCAGAAGCATCATGGTGTGCTCGTGCGTGTCGTCACTGGTAGACGATCACAGCCGGCGTTGGCATCAGCGCCATGACCTGCGTCGGCGTGAAGAGTCCTGAGTCCTGCCGGTAGAACAGTTTGATCCCCGCGAACGGGAGCGGCTGGCGCATCACCGCCCTGTAGCTCGAGAGTTTCAGCGACTGCGATCCGAATCCATCCATGTTCAGGACCAGATCAACCACACCGCTCCGGCGAATCCGCGCTTTGTCGGGCAGCATGTCCAGACGGAACTGGTGGACGATGAGAATCTTCGGCGGCAGGCGGCGGGCGGCGATGAGACCTTCAAGGCGGTCGAGGGCGAGGTTCACGTCAGCCGCGCGCAGGCTGCCGATCTGCTGCCCCGGCACTTCGCAGTCAGCCATGCCGAACTCGGGATCGAGTGCCAGGTCCACGTCCGGTTCTGACAGGAACGGCTTGAGCGCGTCGATCTCATCGGCGACGCTTGAACGCCCGGGCTGAATGTCGAGAACGAGACGGAAGCCGTTGGCGCGCCCCTCGTCGAGCAGCGTCTGAATCACGTCGGGAGTCTCGCGCCGCCGCCAGCGGCCATCGGCGCCAGGCGTGCACTGCGCGACGACGGCGACCAGGTGATACGCCATCAAGACGCGCTTTGACGTCAGCTCCGCATAGGCTTCGGCCTGACGCCGCAGAGCCGCGGCGCGCGCATCGCCCGTCTGCTCGCCGAGAACGCCCATCTGGGCGCTGCGCGGGTTGCCGTACCACGTCACCAGCAGGTGGTCGCGGAGCAAGCCACGCTTCGAAGCCGGCTGCGGAGGG
>JBLNGH010000054.1:0-10196 GCA_050264575.1 Acidobacteriota bacterium
CCTGTTTCTCGGCGGCAGCGTCGCGGTCCTGATTTGGCTCGACTGGCGGCTGTTTCTGGTCGGGCTCGCGACGCTGCCCGCCGCCGCAGGGGCGCTCGTGCGCTATCGCCGTCGCGTCGAGTCGCGCGTGCAGGATCTGCGCGAGCGGAGCGCGGACATCGGCAGCTTTCTCATCGAGACGCTGCAGGGCGTGCGCGCGGTCGTCACCTCGAACGCGCAGGCGCGCGAAGTGACGCGCTTCTCACGGCTCAACGACGGGTTCATCCGATCGCTCATGCGCCTGCAGCGGGTCCACTATCTCGGCGGCGGCCTCCCGACCTTGCTGCTCGGGCTCGGGACCGCCGCGGTCTTCGTCTACGGCGGCTGGCGCGTCGTCCAGGGCACGCTCTCCCTGGGCACGCTGGCCGCGTTCATGGCGTATCAGGCGCGGGTCGTCGCGCCGGTTCAGGCGTTGATGGGGCTGTACGGCGCGCTGGCGACCGCGCGCGTGTCCTGGCACCGGGTGGCGGCGCTTCTCGACACGAAGCCCGAGATCGTCGAACGGCCGGATGCGGCGCCGCTGCCGGCCGTCCACGGGCTCGTCGAGTTCCAGAACGTCTCGCTGTCGCACGGACGCGGCGCGCCGGTACTGGACGACGTCAGCTTCCAGGCCGAGCCCGGCCAGATCGTCGCGATTGCGGGCGCGAGCGGCAGCGGCAAGTCCACGATCGCCGACTTGCTCGTACGGCTGCTCGATCCGGACTCGGGCAGCGTCAGCCTCGACGGACACGATTTGAAGTCCCTGCGCCTGACCGATGTGCGGCGGCACGTGCACATCGTCGATCAGGAACCGGTGCTGTTCCACGCGACGATCGAGGAAAACGTTCGATACGCGAATCCGCAGGCGTCCGACGCGGACTGCCGCCGCGCGCTCGAAGGTGCCGGGCTCGCGGGCTTCGTCGCGACGCTGCCGGATGGCGTGCGGACCATCGTCGGCGATCGGGGGCTGGCGCTCTCGGCCGGCGAGCGCCAGCGCGTCGTGCTCGCGCGCGCGTTTTTGGCCGCGCCGTCGGTCCTCGTGCTCGACGAGCCGAGCGCGGCGCTCGATCCGATCGCCGAGCGCGGAATCATCGCCGGCTACCGTCAGGCGATGCGCGGACGGACCGTGATCGTGATCTCGCATCGCCTCGACGTCATTCGGACCGCGGACCGGGTCGTCGTCCTCGACGGCGCGCGCGCGGTCGAGTCGGGCCCTCCTGACGTGCTCCTCGCGCGGCGCGGCGTGTTCGCCGAATTGTTCAACGCGGATCGCCCGAGCGCGGTCCCGACGTGACGGACGGGTCGGCTGTCTCGCTGGCCAGATTCGCCGGGCGGACGGGGCGAGGCGTCACCATCGCCGTCGTCGACAGCGGAATTCACGCGGCTCATCCGCACGTCGGCAGCGTTTCGACCGGCATCGCCTTCGACGCCGGCGCGGGTGTGCAGCATGACGTCAACGATCGGCTCGGCCACGGCACGGCCGTCGCCGCGGCCATTCGCGAAAAAGCCCCCGAGGCGGCGCTGATTCCGGTCAAGGTCTTCGATCGCACGCTCGCCACGACCGCACGCGCGCTTGCGGCGGCGATCGAGTGGGCCGCGGCGCAGGGCGTCGCGCTCATCAACCTGAGCCTGGGGACGGCGGCAGCCGATCATCGCGCCCTACTCGAGGACGCGGTCGTAAGCGCTGCCAATCGCCGCGCGATCGTCGTCTCAGCCGCGCCGCAGGAAGGCTTGACCTTTCTGCCCGGGGCGCTCCCGGGCGTTGTCGCCGTCGAGGCGGATTGGACGTGTGCGCGAGACGTCGTCCTGGTGCGCCGGAGTGAGGCGGGCCAGCTGATTCTTCGGGCATCGGGATTGCCGCGGCCCATTCCCGGCGTGCCTGTCGATCGCAATTTCAGAGGCGCCAGCTTCGCAGTCGCGAATGCGACCGGCTTCATCGCGCTGGCCATTGAAGGCGCCAGCGTGAGTTCGATTGACGACGTGGAGCGATGTCTCGTTGCGCGCCGGTCGTAGCGCGGATTGGTTTCCAAATCGCGTCACGCGGCCTTCGTGCGAGCGCGGCCAACCGCCAAAGACCTCGGGTTTCGTTTTGCGAGAATCACGAAAGACGAAATCCGAGGTCTTCTATCGCCCGTCTGCCATGAACGCGTCCGTGACGACCCGAATCGTCTGACCAGCCGTGCCCAGCCCGTCGATCGCGACGACGTCGAACCGGCAGCGTTGATCGACCCGCCCGGTCCAGGCCAGATAATCCAGCGCCATGGCGCCGATCCGCCGGCGCTTGGAAAACGTCATCGCTTCGGCCGCCTCGCCGTATTTCTTGTTCCGCCGGGCTTTCACTTCCACGAACACGATGGTCCGGCTGTCTTCGCAGACGATGTCAATTTCTCCAAACCTGGTTCGGTAGCGTCTGGCAAGAACCTCGTACCCTCGCCGCTGCAATTCGCGGCACGCGAGATCTTCCCCCTGTTTTCCCAAGGATTGTCGATCGAGCCGATCGATCACGGTCGTTACATGAGCAATGTCCGTGCCAGAAGCCCGAACTCATTTATCTCAGGATCTTGAGTTCGCTGAGGAACGCAGCCACGTCCGGCCAAAAGTTGGCGCCGTTGAGGCTGTGGCCGGCTGCGGGATACACGACGCGGCGATATGGCTTTCCGGCGGCGATCAACTCGTCGAGAATCGCCACGCATTCCTTCGTCGGAATGCTGCGATCCACGGCCCCGAGCAGCCACAAGCCGGGTACCGTCAACTCCTCGAGATAAGGTCGCGGATCGAACCCTTGCGGCCCGCGATACTCCGTCAGGATTCGTGACAACGCGTCGAACGGTGTCGTCGTCTCCTCCGAGAAGCGGCTGTAATAGATCTCCTGGCCGACGGTGACCGTCGGGCCGACGAACAGAATCATGAATGCCGGATGCGAGCGCTTCGCGGCGACTGGAATGATCCAGCCGGCCTGACTTGGCCCGACGAGACCGATGCGAGTCCGATCGACGTCGGGAAGCGTCCGCAGAAACGCGGCGGCTGCCGCCATGTCGCTGGAGAGGTCGTCAAACATCTTTTCGCTGTTGGCGATGCCGACCATTGAGTACTTTCCCGTCGACTCGCCGACCCCGCGTTTGTCATATCGCAGAACCACGAATCCCATTCCGAGCAGCCTGCCGGCCGAAGGAAAGTCCTCCTTGTGCGTCTCTCCGGATCCGTGGCCGATGACGACCGCCGGAAACGGACCGGCGCCCGGCGGACGCTCGAGCAGATACCGCAGCGACACGTCGCCGTTGACGATGAAGCCTGTGCTGCTTCGCGGCGGAGGTTCAGGCTGAGATCCGATGGCAGACCGGCACACGCTGGCGCCAAGCCCGACCGTAAGCGCAACGGCGATCGCTGACACGCGCTGAACGATCGCGATTGGATTCGAGACGAGAATCATGGCGGAATGGCGACCTGAAGAATAGCCCGAGCGTTCGACGTCGCGGGGATGTGTCCGGAATCCAACAGCTGTGACGAGGAAAAAAGACCTGATGTCAAAAGCACACATGAAGCACATGAAGAGCATGAAGGTCATGAAGTTTTTTGGTCTTCTTCATGTCCTTCATCCCCCTTCATGTGCTTCATGTCTGCTTCTGCAACCCTCCACCTTTGCCCAGATGTCCACTGGCGTGACGATCGAGCGGGGGCTCGTCCGCTCGGGCTACGCTACTTCTTCAAGTTCTTTGCAAAGAACCTGTCGACGCGGTTCCAGGCGTCTCTGAGCACGTGCTCGCGAGTGAAATAGTGGAACTCGCCCGGGTAGGTCATGAATTCGACGAGATCGCCCTTGCCGCGCTTCAAGGCTTCGTCGATGACCCGCACCGAATGCAGATATGGGACGTTCACGTCGGCGGTCCCGTGCAGGATGAGAAGCGGACGCGCCAGCTTGTCGATGTGCGAGACAGGCGACGCTTTCGCGTAGACCTCCCGGTTCTCGTCGGGCTTGCCGATGCGGCTCTCGGTCCACGACCCGTGGAACGGATCCTCGTAGTACATCGCGTAATCGGCGACGCCGGCGACATCGACCGCAGCCCGGTACAGCGTCGGCATCTGGGTCACGGCGAGCAAGGTGAAGAACCCGCCGTAGCTGAGGCCCCACACGCCGAGCCGATCGGCATCGACATATGGCAGCGTCTTGAGGTAATGCGCGGCGAACGCGGCGTCCATGAAGTCAGACCCGCCGACGTCCATGTAGACGCCGTCGCGCCACGCGCTGCCGTAGCCGATGCTGCCGCGATAGTCCGGCGCGATGACGACGTACCCCTGCTGAAGCAGGTACTGATGGAAGCTGTAATAGACCGCGTAGTTGCGCTGGATGTGCCAGCCGTCGTAGTTCTGGTTGATACCGTCGCCGTGAATCCAGACGATTGCCGGATGCTTGACCGCGCGATTCAGCGTCTTCGGCACGAAGAGGTACGCCGGAACTTTCTTGCCGTCAGGACCCGCGTAGTGCACCAGCTGCGGCTCGACCAGGGCGCTCTTGTCCAGCCCGGCGGGCAGCGACTCGGTGAGTCGTACCGGTTTCGCGTTTGCCGCGACCGCGTCAATCACGAACAGGTCGGCTGAATTCTGGGGATCGGTGTGCTGGTAGACGAGCTTGCGCCCGTCCGGTGACCATAGCGGCGCGGTGTTGGTGCCGCGTCCGGTGGTGACCATCCGAATCACTGCGGGCCCGGTGCTTCCGCCAATCGTCGCCACGCCAATGTGACGTGTTCCTGGATTCGCGCCCTCATTCGAATCGAACGCGATGCGCGTGCTGTCCGGTGCCCAGGCCGGACGCCAGACTTCGAACTGCCCTTTCGTGATCTGCTGGACTGGAGGCGTGCCATCCGAACCTCCCGCGGGCGGCACCCCCGCCACGTAGAGGTGATCCCAACCGTCGCGATCGCTCAGGAAAGAAATCCACTTGCCGTTCGGTGACGCCTGCGAACCTGCGCCGGCGCCTCCCGGGATGCTCCAGAACGTTGCCTTCACATCCTCGCTCACGAGCGTCTGCGTGCCGGTGTTCGTGTCGACGACGAAGATGCTGCGCCGCTTGAAGTCCGGCGCTTGACGGTCGACCAGGATGCGCGTGCTGTCGAGCCAGCGATTCGCGCCGCCGCGACCGCCACCGCCCCCGCCGGCTGCGTTGATCTTCGTTGGATTTCCACCTGCGACAGGAACGATGTAGACATCGGGCGGCGGCCCTGGAACGTTTTCGGTGATGGTGTAGATGATCTTGACGCCGGAATACGCGGGGGTCTGTTCGTGTCGAATCGTCTGGCCGCCGCCGCCGACGGTGAACATCAGCCGCTCGCCGTCCGCCAGCCATGACACGGCGCCGACGGGGCCGTTGAAGGTCGCGACCGTCTTGTCGCTGCCGTCTTGAATCGATCGGACGTGGATTTCAGCGGGTCCGGGTGTCGCCGGTGCAGGATTCGCCGGCGGCGGTGCCGCGGCTCCGCGTCCACGTCCGCCGCCACCGCCGGCGCCAGCGCCGCCCGCCGGAGCGGGACCGCCGACGATGTATGCGACGCGAGTACCGTCGGGCGAGGGCGTCAGTCCACGGCCCGGCACCGGCGACCACAGTGGCTTGGCGGCGTCCTGCCCGTCGGCCGACGCCTGCATCAGTTGGTTGCCTCGCATGAAGAAGACTCGACGGCTGTCGGCGCTCCAGAACACGCCGCCGGCGCCTCCGCCGTCTACGGTGATCGCCGAGGGCTTGGCGGATCCGTCGACCGGCACGACGTAGAGGTTCGCGACGCCGGCGCGCTCCGACACGAACGCAATCCGCTGGCTGTCGCGCGACCACACCGGCGCGGACGGATGTTCGATGTCGATGAGCTTGTCGATGGTCAGCCGCCCGGCCGGCGACGCGGCAGTGCGCGCCTGTTCCCGCGCGTCGAGCGCCAGAATGACCGACGAGGCGGCGGTCGTAACCACGAGAGCGACAACAAAGATGCGGCGGAACATGGGAGAGCCTTTCTGACGACGCAACATTACGCCCAAACGTCCCAAACCTGCTACCGTGGCGGCGTGTAATTCGGAGAGGATCGAGAGGTCGGACATGAGATCGAAGGTTGCGCTCGCCGGAATTGTTTTCGCGCTGCTCGCGTCTCCGTCGCCCGTCTTCGCCCAGCACGAGGATCACGGCGCGCCAATCGCCGGCCGGATACCGGCCGAGATCATCCACCGTCCGCTTCCGCTCAGGACCGGCATCGGCATCGTCCACCACGCCACCAGCGCGAAGTCGGCCGAGGCCCAACAGTTCTACGAGCAGGGACTCGCCTACCTGCACTCGTACGTGTGGCTCGAGGCCGCGCGATCGTTCAACGAAGCGATCAGGCGCGAGGCGTCGTTCGCCCTGGCGTGGGTCGGCCTGAGCCGCGCGCTGACCGGGCTCGAGGACCACAATGCCGCTGTCGCCGCTCAAAAAAAGGCCGAGGCGCTGGCCCCGTCCGTCACACCGCGGGAACGGAAGTGGATCGACGCGCGGACGGCGCAGCTCGCATCGCTGGGCGATCGGCAGAGCGTCGACAGACGTGACGCCTATCGCGCGGCGCTCGACGCCGCGCTCGAGCAGGATCCCGGCGACGCCGAGCTCTGGACGCTGCGAGGGAACTTCGAAGAACCGGGGCTATGGGCGGCCGGCCGCGGACAGCGCGGCAGCGCCTCGGCGATCGCATTCTACGAGCGCGCGATCGCGCTCGTGCCCGGCCACTTCGGCGCGCACCACTACCTGATCCACACCTACGAGATGATCGGGCGCTTCGATGAGGCGGTCAAGCACGGAAAGATCTACGCCGATGCGGCACCCTCGGTGCCGCACGCCTTGCACATGTACGGCCACGATCTCATGAAGATCGGCCGGACGACGGATGCGCTCGAGGTGTTCGATCGCGCGCGGCGGCTTGAAGAGACCTACTACGAGAGCGAGAAGATCGCGCGCGACTATGACTGGCATCACGCGCACAACACAAGTTTGCTCGCGTTCAGCTACCGGCACGAGGGGCGGTTGCGCCAGGCCGAGGGTTTGATGCGGCAGGCCGCCGCTGTCGGCCAGCAGAATCCATCGCGTCAGGGGTACTACAAAGGCGTGCTGGTCGACTTCCTGATCGCCACCGGGAAACTCGATGAGGCGCTGGCGTCGGCGAAGAAGATGATTGACGACCAAGAAGTAACAACAAAAACGCTGGGCCAGGCGCTTGCCGCCCGGGCGCTGCTCGCCGCCAACCAGACGAGCGAGGCCAAGCCGTTTCTCGGTGCGCTGCCGGCCGTCTCACCCGGCGGCTACAACGGCTCTCAAATCGATCTCGCACGCGGTGAAGCGGCATTGCGCGGCAACGACGCTCAGACTGGCGTCCGGTTGCTCGAAGGCCTCCTGGTTCGCGCCAGACAGCAGCGGACGCCGGACGGCTGGATCGAGGGCGTGTTCTTCATCGAAGCAGCCTTCGACGTGGCCATGCGAACCAATCAGCCCACGCTCGCGGCCAAAGCCGCCGCGATGCTGATGGAACACGATGCCGCCTATGGCGGCACTCATTACGCGCAGGGTCTGATCGTCGAGCGTGACGGCAACCGTGCTGCGGCCATGAAAAGTTTTCAGGAAGCGGCACGTCTTTGGAAGAACGCAGATGCCGACTTCAAACCGTTACTGGATTCGCGACGAAAATCTGGCGCTCAGTAGTACTGCCTTGGGCCTTTGGCCTTGGGCCTTGGGCCTTCACTTCACACGTTTGCCGTGCTTGATCACAACGTCAACACGCTGCAGCAGATTGATGTACCGCAGCACATCGCCGCGAACCGCGATGATGTCCGCGTACTTTCCCGGCGTCACGGTCCCGACGTCGCGATCCTTTT
The DNA here is from genome assembly GCA_050264575.1 of Acidobacteriota bacterium. Taxonomy (GTDB): domain Bacteria; phylum Acidobacteriota; class Vicinamibacteria; order Vicinamibacterales; family SCN-69-37; genus DASQFI01. The sequence goes on from JBLNGH010000054.1 coordinate 7,888, forward strand.
TCATCATCACTGATGGCCAGTAGGTGGCGCCGCGAATCGCTTCCATCGGAGGAATCCCCATCTCGCGGACCCAGATGTCGAGCTCGTTCCAGGTGCTCTGACTGTGGAACTGCATCGGAATGCCGCTGTCGGTGCCGACGAGGAGCGTCGCGCCCGCCTCGCGCAGTTGTGAGATCTTCCGTTTGAGCGTCGGCTTCCGCGCCGGCGTGAGCTGGTAGTAGCTCAGCGTCTCGGGATGCTGGAGGGAGCGGCGGATGTCCGCGACCGTGTCGGCGGTGAGCCCGAGCGTCCACGACGGATCGTCGAGCATCTCGAAGTTGTCACGCAGGTAGTCGTAGTTGAACAGACCCTCGACAGTCGGCGTCCAGAAGAACGGCCCCAGGCTCATCTGCGACGTGCGCGCGCGGATCGCATCGATGATGTCGGCCGGGTACTCCGGCGCCGTCGCCAGACCCGTGTGCTCGAAGTTGTCGACGCCGGCGGCAAGCCCCCGCCGGATTTCTTCAGGACGGTGGGAGTGTGCCACGACCGGCAGCTGGTTGGCGTGCGCGGTCCGGACCACCATCTGCACTTCGTCCATCGTCATCTGGTCCTGATCGATCAGCTTGATGACGTCGACGCCCGCCTTGGCGAGCCGCTCGACTTTCTCCTTCGCGTCATTCACGCCGTTCACACCCCAGCGGAAATACTCCGTGCCTGGGTACGGCGCGTGCTGGATGAACGGCCCCGAGACGTATATCGTGGGGCCCGGAATGTCGCCGCGATTGATCGCGTTCCGGACGTTGAGGCTGGCCTCCAGCGGCCCGCCGAGATCGCGCGCCGTCGTCACGCCGGCCATGAGCAGTTGGCGCGCGGAGGCCGGCATGATTTCCTTCTCGAGCCGGGGCGGATACGTCTTGTCCCAGTGCGTGTAGTCCGAGTGGCCGTTGATCATCAGGTGCACGTGCATGTCCCAGAGACCGGGAAGCACGGTCATCCCCTCGGTCGAGATCACCTCGACGCCTGACGGTACCGCCAGAACGCCCACCTGACCGACGGCCTTGATGCGTTCGCCTTCGACGAGGACGACAGAGTTTCGAATCGGCGTGCTGCCGAATCCGTCGAGGAGCGTGCCGCCGACGAGCGCGATTGGACGAGCGGGCGTTTGAGAGAAGTCGGCCGGCACCGAGCGCGCGTCAGGTGATCCGAGTGCGCCGGCAGCGATGATGAAGAGCGCGACAACAGGCAGAGTGGAGAGACGTCCCACGGCAGCCTCCGGGATTGGAGGCCATATTAAGGCAGGAAGGCCCTTTCTTTTTGCCCTTTGCCCTCTGCCCTTTGCCCTCGTTTATCGCCTGAGCGCCGGCACCATCAGTTCGCGCCGAACCTGACGCTCCACGTCGATGGCGCCGTTACTTTCGAAGTTGGCGTCGCTCACGACCCAGCCAATCTGGGCATAGAGACGTCGCAGATCGGCGGCCACGCGGACGTCGGGCGCGCGAATGATCTCGAGGGCATGGTGCAGCTCGTGCCCCAGCATTTCGATCCGCCGGGGATACGGCGCGGTCCGGGAAATCACCACGCGAATGAACCGGCACTGATCGTTCGACGCGAACAGCGTCGTCACTCCCTCCGCGCGCGTGTCGAATTGCAGATCGATGTAGACGATCGAATCCGATGCCTCGATGTCCTGCAGGAGCCGCACGATGGTCGGCGAACGATTGACGGCGTCGCGCAGGAGCCGCTGCGCGGCTTCCGACAGCGGACGCACGCGAGTGATCGGCGGTGCGGCTGCCGGAGGCCCTGCGGCAATGGATGCAAGCAGCGCGATCGCCGGCAGCATGTGGTGAGTCCCACACCATGAGACGGATCTGGATCACGCGTCGTTTGCGCTCGGCGCAGGAAAATCGCGCCGCGCATGAAAAATATTTGCAAAGTCGGTCGGGCCTGTCCGGAACCGGAGCGTCAGCGTGTGGAATTGGACAGATTGTCCCGGCCCTCGAACTGACGTTCGATTCGTCCCAGCACGGAGAGGATCAGCCACATGAGCAGCGTCGCCACGATCGCGATGCCAAGTCCGCCAAGACCGACCGCGAGGCCGATCGCCGCCGTCATCCACACGCTTGCGGCCGTCGTGAGTCCATGGATCTCGTGCTCGTCGCGGAGCTTCAGGATCGCGCCCGCGCCGATGAACCCGATGCCGGTGGAAACCCCCTGGAGCACGTTCGGGAGACTCGACGACATGCGCAGCTCGATCGGCACGACGATGAACAGCGCCGATCCGAGGGCCACCAGCATGTGCGTGCGCAGTCCGGCCGGTTTGCCCAGCC
>JBLNGH010000055.1:0-8493 GCA_050264575.1 Acidobacteriota bacterium
TGCCTGCCAGTCATTTCATCTTCATTCCCGCCGTCCTGCTCGTCGGCATCGTGATCGGCTGGATTCTGGGATCGCGTGCCGCGAGGGACGCGTACGCCGCGGAGTTGAAGAGGGCAGAAGAAAGAAGGGCCAGAAAAGGCGTCTGAAGACGCGTCGGTTCCGGGGTTCCGAGGTTCCGAGGTTCGGGCTCACTGGCCGCGTTTGACTCCGCAAACTAGACCGATCAGACAATCGAGGCCGAGCGGACCGGTCAGAGGCGGTCGACCGACTGGAGCGCCGCGATACGCGTCAGTTCGAAATCGCGACGAAGGGAGCGCAAGGATTGCCGTGCCCCTTCGCACATTGCGAAGTGGCACGACCAGCGTCAGTTCGCAATCCTGCGCGGACGGAGTCGGCGATTTCGAGCGGCAGCGACTGGAGGTCGACCCGCCTCTGACCGGTCCGCCGGCCGAAGCTGCGACTGATCGGATCCTCGCGGCTTACTGCCCCCTCTCCAGCCTGATCGCGAGCCACGCGGGAAGACCGGCGTCGAGAATGTGCCGTTGCGCGCCGGCGATGTCGTACGTCACGCGCCGCATCCGGATCGTCATCTTGTCGAGATCGAGCAGGCCGTAGGCGGCACGGGAATCGCCGTCGCGGGGCTGGCCGACCGACCCGACGTTGATGAGCGCGGGCCCGCGCCTCGGGAGCAGCAGTTCATCTTCGGCCAGCGAATCGTTGCTGGTGGCCTGATCGTCGGCCGTCGTGTAGACGGCGGGCAGATGCGTGTGCCCGAAAAGACAGATCCGCGCGGACGCGGCATCCATGGCCTGCGCGGCGTCCTCGCCATCGAACACGTAGTGATCCTCGTCGAAGGGCGTGCCGTGACAGATCTCGAGCTCCTTGATCACGAGCATTGGCCCTTTCGGCAGCTCGACGAGCGATTGCAGCTGCGCCGCGGTGAGGACGCCCGCCGTCCACTCGATCGATCGCCGCGCGATGTCGTTGAACAGCGTGGCCGGCTCGAGGCCGGCGCACACTTTGTCGTGATTGCCACGAATGAGCGCCGACGGTTTCAACTCGATCGTCCGCTCGATCACCTCGCCCGGGTCCGCGCCGTATCCGACGAGATCGCCCAGCACGACCACCTCGTCGTAGCCGACAGCCTTGGCGTCGGCGAGCACGGCGTCGAGCGCGTGCGCATTCGCGTGCAGATCGGTCAGCACCAGGTAGCGCACGTCGCCTCAGTCGGTCGGAACGGATCGCTCGAAGAACGGCGGCAGCTGGTGGAGCGTGTCCAGAATCCGGTCCGCGACCGCCGCCGAGCTTACGCGCGTCGCCGTCACGCGGATGTGCGCGAGGCGGTACGCGTCCACGCGCGCCGCGTACAAGCGCTCGAGCTCGGCGCGATTCGCCGCGAGCGGGCGCCGGCCGTCGAGTGGGATGCGCGGGATGAGATCGACCAGCGGGACGTCGATCCACACCGACACGCCGTCCATGTTGATCGCGGCGCGGTTGTCTGGATCCGCAAACGTCCCGCCGCCGGTCGCGACGACGACGTGCCGGAGCGGCTGGAGCACCTTGAGGATCTCCCGCTCGACGGATCGGAAATACGGCTCGCCGTGCGCCGCGAAGATTTGGGCGATGGTGCAGCGTTCGCGGCGCTCGATGAGCTCGTCCACGTCCTCGGCGCGCCAGCGAAGCCGGGAGGCCAGTGCCCGGGCGATGGTGCTCTTGCCGCTGGCCATGAACCCGACGAGGTAAATCTTGTCCGTCGTCACCGGACGAGCCTCGCCAGGTCCTGCTCGAAGCCCGGATAGGACACGGCGAGCGACTCGGCCCCCGTGACGACCGATGGTCCACTGGCCCCGAGCGCGACCAGCGCGAACGCCATGACGAGGCGATGATCGCCCGCGGCGTCGGCCGTGCCCCCCGACGGACGCCGCCGGCCGTCGATCACGAAACCGTCGGGCCGTTCGTCCGCCGTGACCCCCATCGCGCGCAGACCGGATACGAGCGCGGTGATGCGATCGCTCTCCTTCACACGAAGCTCGCTCGCCCCGGAGACTTCGAGGGCCCCGCCGAGCGCCGCACGGGCAGCCAGCACAGGAAGCTCGTCGATGAGACCCGGCACCTCCCCGGCCTCGATGGCGGCGGCGACGTGGTCGCCGTGCGAGACCTCGAGGCGGCCGATCGGCTCGCCCGCGGATTCCGCCACAATCTCGGTCCGGATCTGCGCCCCCATGCGTTCCAGGGCCGTCAGAAATCCCAGCCGGAGGGGATTCAGACAGACTCCCTCGATTTGCACGCGGGATCCCGGCAGCGCCGCTGCCAGAGCGGCCCAGACGGCGGCCGACGACGGATCGCCGGGGACGGTCAGCGTTTCAGCGGGTGCCGCCGGCGTTTGACCGCCGTCAACGGACAAAACCGTACCCTCCGTTAAGATGCGAAGAGCGAACGCTGGAAATGCGCGTTCCGTATGATCTCGTGTGCGCAACGGCTCGCGAACGACCGTCGTCCCGCGAGCGCCAAGACCGGCAAATAGAATCGCGCTTTTGACCTGGGCGCTCGCGACCGGCACCCGCCAGTCGATGGCTTGGAGCGCGCCGCCCTCGATGACGAGCGGAGCGCGGCCGCCGGCCGACGTGATGCGCGCGCCCATGGCCGTGAGCGGGTCGATGATCCGCTGCATGGGGCGCCGGCGGAGCGATTCGTCGCCCGTGAGGGTGACGTGGACGGGGCGGCTCGCGACGAGGCCGGACAGGAGCCGGAGCGTCGTTCCGGAGTTCTCGGCGTCGAGCGTGGCGGCGGGCTGCGCGAAGCCGGCGGCGCCGCGTCCGGTGATCGAGAGTGCGTGATCCGCGCCGCGCTCGACCCTGGCGCCGAGCGCGGTCATGCAGGCGATGGTGGCCGCGACGTCCGCGCCCGGCGCGAGATTGGTGATTGCCGTGGTGCCCGACGCCGAGGCGCTGAGCATCACATAGCGGTGCGAAATGGACTTGTCGCCCGGAACGGCAAGCGTCCCGCCCACCACGGCGGCGGGAGAGAGCGACAGCGATCGACGAAGGGCAACGGTCACCGGTAATCTCGGCTCTCAAGGTCCATCCTTGAACCTTGTTGAGGATATATGTTACTTACTCCGCGCCTATGGCTTTAGACGGGCACCTCGTTCGCCTCGAGGTGCCAAGCTCGTTCGACATCCTCGACCTCGTACAGGTGCTGAGCGATCGCCTTTCGACGCTCGCCGGCCTGGACGAAGACACCATCCATTGGGTCAGCGTTGCGGTCCGCGAGTCGGTCATCAACGCCATCAAGCACGGCAACCGCGAAGATCGGTCGAAGCACGTGACGGTCGAGTTCACGCTGACGCCAAGCAGTCAGCCCGACGAATTCGTCGTGCGCGTCCTCGACGAGGGCACAGGGTTCGATCCGGACGCCGTCGCCAATCCGCTCGATCCCGAGAACGTGCTCAAATCCAGCGGTCGCGGCATTTTCTTCATGCGCAGCTTCATGGACGACGTGTCAATCGCCAGACGGCCCGAGGGCGGCATGGTCGTCCGCATGAGCAAGAAACTCTCCTCCTGATTGGCCCTCGATCCGATCTATCTCGCCACCGCGATTGAGGCGGCTCTGGCCGCGGGACGCCTCCACCTCGAGCTGTTCCGGCAGGATCCGCGGATCGAAAAGAAAGGCCCGATCGATCTCGTCACCGCCGCCGACGTCGCGGCCGAGCAGGCGTTCCGCCAGCTCATCGCGAGCCGGTTCCCGGCGCATGCCGTGCTCGGCGAGGAGCACGGCGCGGGACGGAGCGGGCCGGCCGACGCGCGGTGGCGCTGGATCATCGACCCGCTCGACGGTACGACGAACTTCGCGCATGGTCTCGCGCTGTTTTGTGTGTCCATCGCGCTCGAAGTCGACGGACGGACGGAGATCGCCGTCGTCTACGATCCGGTCGCGCAGGAACTGTTCACCGCGGAGCGTGCGGGCGGAGCTCGGCTGAACGGCGTCCCCATGCGGGTGTCGAGCCGGATCGTTCTGATCGATGCGCTGCTCTGCACCGGGTTTCCCTACAGCATTCGTGAGGAACAGCGCCGGCAGGTCGAGGTGTTTGCGGGTTTCCTCGGCCGCTCGCGCGCCGTGCGGCGGCTCGGATCGGCGGCGCTCGATCTCTGCTACGTCGCGGCAGGCCGGTTCGATGGATTCTGGGAGGAGCAGCTCCATGCCTGGGACATCGCCGCCGGCGCGCTGATCGTGGAGGAGGCCGGCGGCCGCGTGACCGGCTATGCCGACGAGCCCCTCGATCTCTTCGCCGGGCGCATCGTCGCTTCGAACGGTGCGCTTCACGCGCCGATGCTCGAGGTCATTCACGAGGCGTACGGCGTGTAGGCCGGCGCTTCAGCGCCGGCGGACATCGCGATCTGCACTCGTCAGATGACAACGCGGCAGAGACACGCGAGCGCTGCGGCCTGATCGCCAGCGCGCCCTTTTGGCACCGATTCTGCTCTTTCAGGATATTCAAACGGGTTGAAGTCTCATCCGGGGAGACCTCCATGATCCGATCACTCGTCCGTACGATTTCGCTCGTGTTCGCCGTGATGGCGATCGCCACGCCCGCATCGGCTCAGATGGTGCAGTCCCTGCACCTCGGCGTCGGCGGGTTCTTTCCACGCAACCTCGACAGCCGCGTTACGGGCGACGTGTGGGTCGCCGACCTCAACCAGCCGGATGTCGTCGGGTTTCCCGGGACCACGGCGTCGCTGCTCTTCGATCCCGACTCGTTTCACGGGTGGACGATCTTCGGCGAATGGAATCTCGGTGTGACGCCTCGGTTCGAGCTCGGCGCCGGCGCCTCGTTCTATTCGCGCACGGCACACAGCCGGTACCGCGATCTGGAGCACGGCCTGCGTCCCTCCCACCCGGACATCGAACAGGATCTCTCGCTCCGCATCACGCCCCTCAGCGTGGTGGGCCGGTTCTTGCCGTTCGGCCGGCCGAGCGACTTCCAGCCGTACGTCGGCGGTGGCTTCAGCATCATGAACTTCCGCTACACGGAGTTCGGCGAGTTCGTCGATCCCGAAACGCTCGAGGTGTTTCCCCATCAGTACAAGGCGACGGGGACGACCATCGGTCCGCTGATTCTCGCGGGCGTCCGCATCCCGATCAAGGGCGACATCTACGGTTTGACGTTCGAAGGGCGCTATCAGTGGGGGGCGGGCGATACGGGCGGCGCGCCGGCCGGCTTCCTCGGCGACAAGATCGATCTCGGCGGCGGCGCGCTCAACTTCGGATTCCTGGTCAGGTTCTGAGAAGGTCCTCAAGGTCCTCAGTTCTGTCGCTCGTCGGTCTTCTAGGTCCTGGGTTCTATCGTTTGTCGGTTCTGGGACCTGTAGGACCTGTAGGACCCGTAGGACCTCGATTGCTCCTGTACAGCGCCACGCCGCCTCCCGCGGCGACGCGTGTGAAGCCGTCGAGGAACGCCGGATCCTCGCGTGCCCGTCCGGCAAGCACGTCGCCGCCTTCGGCCCGTTCCTCGATCAGAATCCATCGCACGTGTGACTGCGGCCGCTCCAGCGCGCCGATCCACAGATCGCCGTTGCCCTCATGGAGGAACTGGCGAAGCTGGAGACCGATCGTCGAGGTCTCCTGCATGTAGTGGCCGAGCGACCCCATGCTCGCGAGAATCGGAGTCCCGTCGTACGCCTGGGCAAGGTATCGCGTGACGGCCTGACGCTCGCGCTGCTGCGGCCGCTCTCGCTGCGCTTCGACGACCATCGGCGCGCCGGATGCGAAAGGCGGCCTCTCGATCAACGCGACCATGACGAGTACGACGACGGGAATTCGTTGCCGGAATCCCGTCAGCCGGCCCACGCCGACACCTGCGAGCGCCCACGACGCCGCAATCAAGAGCACCATGTAGCGAACCCGGTACGGGTGGCCTGCTGTAAACGCGGACAACGGCAGAAGCGCCGGCAGAACGAGCGCGAGGGGGAGCGCAGCGGTGTCGCGGCGCATGAGCAACCGGACGCACATCACGGCGCCGACGAGGCCCGCGACAGGAATGGCGGTGCCGGCAAGATCTCTGAGTCCGGTGACTATCTGATCGAGCGCAGCCAGCGGCCTGTTCAAAGACGGATTTTCTGGAACGAAGAATCCGGAGGTAACGAACCACGATCCCGTGGCCGCGCGGCTGAGGCAGAGAAACAAGATCATCGCCGCAGCCGGATACGTCGCCAGCGCCGCAAGCGATCGGTGCCGGGGTCGATCGATCGCGATCGCCGTGATGGCAAGAAGCCCCGCGGTCACCAGCCAGCCCTCGTATCTCACCAGCGCGAGCGCGGCGAGCCAGCATCCGGCCCTCGTCATGTCCCGGCGCCCGGCGTGCTGGATCCAGACATCGACGCGGTCGACCGCAGCCAGCGCGACCCCGATGAACAGCGGCTCGGTCATCGGCGTGCTCTGCAGGTACAACACGCTGGGATTCGCGAGAATTCCGAGCGGCACGACGACGGACGTCCACGTCGCCGCGCCATGGCGGCGCAGAAACCGGGCGAGCGCCCCGAGTCCATACGCGAGTGAGATCACGGAGATCGCGACGGCAACGCCGCCCGATCGATACGCCCAGTCCCACTGGACGGGAACGAGGTTGAAGAGATGCGGCAGCGGCAGCCACAACGCGCCGAGCTGCCGCCAGCCCGGCGTGAGGCTGTCGAGGACGCGCCGCGCGACGACGAGATGCGCGCGCGCGTCGTAGTGGCTGAGCGTGAGGTCGAGCCGCGCGTAGGCGATCGCCGCGGCGATGCCGATGATCGCAGCCGCGATGACGACGATTCGGAAGAGCGTGCGATCGGCCGGACGATCGACGGCGTCGGCTATAATTTCCGGGTTGTCTCGCAGCATCTCACGGTGACGGCCGTTTCATTCTAAATGCAGCGTCTGGTCGAGAGCGTCGGCGCCTTCGCCGCCGGTCTTGGCGCGCCGGGGCTGGTGCTCGTCGCCTTCCTGGACTCGTCCTTTCTGTCGCTGCCGGAAGTCACCGACATTCTCATCGTCGTGCTCGTCATCAAGCGGCCGGAGCTCTGGATTTCGCACGCGCTGTTCGCGACCGTCGGATCGGTGCTGGGCTGTTATGCGCTCTATCTCGTCGGCCGCAAGGGCGGCGAGGTCGTCCTTCGGCGCCGCTTCAAAGCGCACAACGTCGAGCGCGGCCTCGAGATCTTTCGCCGGTACGGGCTGCTGGCCGTCGTCATCCCGTCGATTCTCCCGCCGCCGATGCCGTTCAAGATCTTCGTACTGCTCGCAGGCGTGGCGAATGTGCGTCCGCTGACGTTCATCGTCGCGGCGACCATCGGGCGAGGGTTCCGGTACGGCGGGGAAGCCGTGCTCGCGTACTGGTATGGCGAGCAGGCGTCGCAGTTCATTCGCCACAACCTGGCGCTCGTCTCGGTCTGGCTGGCCGTCGCCATTGCCGTCGTCGGCGTCGTCTATGTGATATGGCGCCGGAGGCGTGCGGCGTAGAATGATTCGCCAAGCCGTGAGCCCAGAGCTGTCGGTCGTCATTCCGATCCACAACGAAGCCCCCAACCTCGACCAGCTGTATCGGGAATGTACCGAGGCGCTGGAGCGCTGGGGCCGCTCCTACGAGCTCGTCCTCGTCGACGATGGCAGTACCGACGAGTCGTTCGCGATTCTCAAACGCCTGTTCCAATCGGACCGACGGCTGCGCGTCGTCCGCTTCCGCCGCCGGTTCGGTCAGACCGCGGCGTTCGCGGCAGGGTTCGCCCTGGCGCAGGGCCGCCTGATCGCGACCGCCGACGGCGATCTGCAGAACGATCCGCGCGACATCCCGGCGCTCGTCGCGCGGCTCGATCAGGGATTCGATATCGTGTGCGGCTGGCGCAAGGATCGGAAGGACGCGTTCCTCAATCGACGGCTGCCGTCGATGATCGCCAACCGCGTCATCTCGTGGGCGACCGGCGTCCGGTTGAACGACTACGGCTGTTCGCTCAAGGTCTTTCGCGCCGAGGTCGTGAAGCCGCTGCGGTTGTACGGCGAGATGCATCGCTTCCTTCCGGCGCTTGCCAGCGAGGTCGGCGTCCATATCGCGGAGCTGCCGGTCAACCACCGCGCGCGAGTCCACGGCCGATCCAACTACGGCATCACGCGAACGATTCGGGTTCTGCTCGACTTGATGACGGTCAAGTTCCTGTTGAGCTACTCGACCCGGCCGCTGCAGATTTTCGGGCTGCTCGGGATGTCGATGGGATTCGTCGGCGCGCTCATCGTGGCGTACCTGGCGTACGTCAAGCTCTTCGGCGACCCGGCCGCGGCGGCGCGCGTGGGGGAGCGGCCGCTGCTCATGGGCGGGCTCCTGCTCGTTTTTACCGGCGTCCAGCTCTTCACGGTCGGCCTGCTCGCCGAAATGCTCGCTCGCACCTACCACGAGTCCCAGGGCAAGCCCGTGTACGTCATCCGCGAGGTGCTGGACGCCGAAGAGAGGGTCGAGAGCGGTTCGTT
>JBLNGH010000056.1:0-4301 GCA_050264575.1 Acidobacteriota bacterium
CATACAATGGTGATGTCGTGATGTGGTGATGTGGTGATGTGGTGAATTGACAATCGCTTGTCAGATCACCACGTCACCCGATCACCACATCATAGTTTAACCACAGGTGTCTATTTCCCGATAATCTTCCCTTCCGTATCGTAGGTTTCGACGGTGCCGAACTGCTTCAGCGACTCGCCGATCTTCGGGTCGCCCACGGCAATGATCTGCAGGCGTTCGAGCGCGAGGTACTTTTTCGCGGCGTCCTGGACCTGCGCCTGTGTGACGGCGGCGACCCGCTCGGGATACTTGTCCCAGTAATCCGCCGGCAGCTTGTAGATCCATCGCGTGATGTGGTTCTGCAGCACCGCCTGCGGGCTTTCGAGCGACAGCGCGAACGACGCCACCATGCCTCGCTTCTTGTCCTGGAACTCCTGCTCGGGCACGGGTTCGTCGCGCATCCGCGCAATCTGAATCATCAGGTCGCGGAACGCGGGCTCCGTGACGTCGGTCCGTACTTCGGTGTTCGCCGACCAGTTCCCGCGGAACCTGGGCGTGGAGAGTCCGCTGTACGCTCCGTACGTGTACCCCTTCTCTTCGCGGAGGATGATGAACAGCCGGCCGGTCGGGCCGCCGCCGAGCACCTGATTCATCACCTGGACGATGTCGTAGTCGGGGGCCGTGCGGTTGATGGCCTGCGTGCCGACGATGAAGTTCGTCTGAACCGAGTTCGGCCGCGCGATGAAGAAGATCTTGCCCTTTCCGATCGCCGGTGGGTCCTCGAACTTCGGGGCGGCCACGCCGCGCTTTTTCCACGCGGCCAGCTTGCCGTCGACGACTTTCCGCGCCTCCGCCGCCGAGATGTCGCCGGCGATCGCGACCACGGCGTTGTCCGGCACGTAATGGTCGCGGTGGAAATCGACGAGCATGGTCCGCGTCACCTTGTCGACCACCGGCGCGGTGATCGACACCCGGGAGGCCGGATGGGTGCCGTAAACGACGCGCGAGAACATCTCGTTCGCCAGAAACCCGGGACTGCTGCGCTGCTGAATCAGGCCGGCCTTGGTGCGCTCCTTGTAGCGGGTCAGCTCAGCGTCAGGAAACGTTGGATTGAGCAGCATGTCGGCGGCGAGCGCGAACGTCGCGTCGAAATGTTCAGGCAGGCTCGACCCCGAAAGCGTCGCGTCGATGGATGACATGAGGGTGCCGACGCCGACAGTGGACGCCAGCGTCTCGAGCTTCTCCGAGATCTGCAGCGTGTTGAGCGTCGTCGTGCCTTCACGCATCATCGCGGCGGTGACGGAGGCCAATCCCGACGCGTCCGCCGGATCGAAGTAGCCGCCCGCGCCTGGAATCAGGAGTTGAAACGTGACCTGAGGCACGCGGTGATCCTCGAGCACCATCAGATGCAGCCCGTTCGACAGGTCGGCTTCAGTGGGCTGCGGCAGCTTGAGTTTGAGCAGTTCGGTCGAGACGGGCGCGCGCCCTTTCATGACGACCGCTTTGCTCGACGGCTGCTGCGCGGCGCCCTGCCGCGAGGCCGTGACAACGGTCGCTGCGGCGACGGTGACGGAGACGAGCGCGATGACGAATCGTCTGGCAACCATTAGAAGCCTCCAGTGCCGGCGACGGGTTTCGGCATCGTGATGACCACCGTGCGGTTGGTGTCGATCAAGTACTGCTTGGCGACGCGCTGGATGTCAGCGACCTTCACCGCAGCAATTCGATCGGCGTAGGTATTGATCAGGTTGGGATCGTTCCAGAAGAGCGCGTAGCGGCCGAGCGAGATCGCCCGCTGGAGCGAGCTGCCCAGGTTCGTCGCCATGTTGCGTTTCCAGTTGTTGCGCGTCTTCTCGAGCTCCCAGTCCGCAATCGTGCCCGTCTTGACCTTCTCGATCTCCGCGTAGATGCCCTTTTCGAGATCGGCGATCGATTTGCCCGGGAGCGCGGTCGCGCCGATGCGGAAGAGGCCCGGCCCGCGATTGCCGGTCGACGAAGCCGAAACGCCCGACGTCAGCTGCTGCTGCCGCACGAGGTTTTCATAGAAGCGCGAGCTGCGGCCGCTGCTGAGCACCGCGGCCAGGACCGTCAGCGGGTCGTCATCGGGCGCGAGCGCCGGCGGCGTGTGCCAGACGATGTCGATGCGCGGCAGGCGCGCCAGCGTGTCCTCGATCGTCTGCCGCTTTTCGGCTTTCTGCGGCGGCTCGGTGAAATCCATCGGCGACGGCGCCGGCTGAGACGGGATCCGATCGAAGTACTTGCGCACCTTCTCGAGGCACTGCGCCGTGTTGACATCGCCGACGATCGACAGGACGGCGTTGTTCGGCGCGTAGTACGTCTTGAAAAACGCCTTCACGTCGTCGACGGACGCCGCGTTGAGATCGTCCATCGATCCGATGACGGAGTGCTCGTAGGCGGGGTTCTCGTACGCCAGCTCGTCGATCAACTCGAACGTCTTGCCGTACGGCTGATTGTCGATGCCGAGGCGCCGCTCTTCCTGGACGGCGTTGCGCTGGTTGTCCAGGTTCTCTTTGGTGATGTCGAGCGACCACATGCGATCGGCTTCGAGAAACAGCCCGAGGTCGAGCTGATTCGAGGGGAGCGTCTCGAAGTAGAGCGTCCGCTCCTGGTTGGTGGTGCCGTTCATGTTGCCGCCGTTGTTGAACACCAGCGTGAAGTGCTCGCCCGGACCGACCTGCTCGGAGCCTTTGAACATCATGTGCTCGAACAGGTGCGCGAAGCCCGTGCGGCCCTTGCGTTCATCGCGCGAGCCGACGTTGTACGTGACCGCGATCGAGTAGACGGGCGCGCTGTGGTCTTCGGAAATGATCACGCGCAAACCGTTCTTGAGCTTGGTATCGCTGAACGTGATTTTGCTGGCCTTGGCTGCCGAGAGCGAGACGACAGCCGCCAGCACGCACAAGCCAGCCGGAAAAAGGGGACGGATCCAGCGTCGCATGTGACCTCCTGCCTTGTGGCGAATCCGACGATTATATGGAGGTCGCGCCGCCCTGGCAGCCAATGACGCCAGACGGCCGGATTCGGACGCCAACCGTGGTCATTCGGGTGTCAAAACACCCTTATAGGGTTAGCCGCATAGGGTTAGCCGCGAGACCTGCGATCGACCGGCGTCGGCAGCTCGTACCAGATTTCCACGACGTAGCCGTCCGGATCTTCCAGAAACACGTACGGCTCGCCGGGAACGAACTCCCCCGTTTCCCGAATGCGCCCGCCGGCCGCTGTGATCGCCCGCCGCGCCGTCTCGATATCCGCCGCCCGCTTCAGCCGGAATCCGAAATGCCGGACGCCGCCGGGTTTGCCCGCGCGTCGGCGGTCGCGCTCGAAGACGAGGACGTCGCGGCTGCCAGGCGTCTGCGCCTGAATGAACTCGGGCTCTCGATACACAGGCACGACGCCGAGGAGCGTCTGATAGAAGCGCAGCGAGCGTTCCGGGTCGCGAACGGCGAGGGCGACGTGGGTCAGGCCGTGGGTTTTGACAGCCACTGCTTCACTTCCGTGAGCGCCCGCGCGACCGCGTCGGGGCGCGTCGACTGCGGCGTGCGTTTGGCGGCCACCGCCGTCTCTGGCGTGATGACGGTCCGAACGTCGTCGTCGAACGACGAATGGTACTTCCGCCAGTCGGCCGGCGTCAGCGCGGCGAAGTCCTTGTCAGCGGCGTAGAGCTCGCGGACGATGCGCCCCGTGACCTCGTGCGCGGTCCTGAACGGCACGCCCTTGGCGACGAGATAGTCGGCGACGTCGGTGGCCAGCAGCAATCCGGACGCCGCCGCACGCATGCGATCGGCGCGGGGCGTCAGTGTGCGCACCACCGCGGCGGCCGACATGGCCGAGCCGGCGAGCGTGTCTTCGGCGTCGAAAATCGCGGCTTTGTCTTCCTGGTAGTCCTTGTTGTAGCCGAGCGGCGTGCCTTTCATCGACGCCAGCCAGCCCGTCAACGTCCCGATCGCGCGTCCGGCCTTGCCGCGGACGAGCTCCATCGGATCCGGATTCTTCTTCTGCGGCATCAGGCTGGATCCGGTCGCCACCGCGTCGGCGAGTTCGAAGAACCCGAACTCCTCGGACGTGAAGATGATGACGTCCTCGGAGAGCCGCGACAGGTGCACCATCGCCATCGCGCACGCGTACAAGAACGACGCGGCGAAATCGCGATCGCCCGAGACGTCCATGCTGTTGGCGGAGACGCGGCTGAAGCCGAGCCGCTCGGCCAGCCACGCCGTGTCCACGTCGTAGCTGGTGCCGGCGATCGCGCCCGAGCCGAGCGGCATCGCATCACACTCGGCACGCACGTGATCGAATCGCGC
>JBLNGH010000057.1:0-8417 GCA_050264575.1 Acidobacteriota bacterium
TGTCCAGAAAGTCGAGGGATGTGACGCGGCGAAGTTCGAGAGATGTTTGGGCGCGGCTCAAGAGCACTCGCGCCCACGCGTCGGTACGACGGGTACGGCAGGTCCGCGGAACCTGATTCCCGTCATCTCTATTGATGGTGACGTTCAGGTTCTTGCGAGATCCGTCGTGGTCCTTGTACGCACAATTTGCAGCCCAGTCGCGGATCCCGGCCTAACAGGAGGTTCTGCACGAGGCACGCACCGTGCACTGTCACGTGTCTGTGAGGCAGCCGGGAGGCGATGCGCGATCGTCGCTTCCGGTACCAAGTCAAGGACTCGGCATCCGGTCCGCCGAAACACATCACCGAAGGGTTCCTCCGGTTCAGTCCGCGCGATTTCTGCCGGTTTCTCGACCACGCGCTCGGATCGCTGCGCGAAGCCGAAGGCGAGAGCGGTGCTTCACCGCGACTCTTCGCCTGAAGCACAGCCAGGAGCGCTACGCGGAACAGCTCGAGCGTGAACGCCGGGCCCGCTCAACACTGAAAAAGGCTGACAAGCATCAGGTTCCGCGGACCCGCCGTACCCGTCGTACCGACTGATGCCCGCTCGGGGATCTGGCCTGCGGTGCCCGGGTCTCCACGGGAGGGCTCGCGTCGACTACTTTCCCGTCCGTTTGCCGTGCATTCTTCGGCAAAGCCCCTCGGCAGGTCTTGCTGGTCGGAACCTCGCCTCTCGTTAGTCGCGTGTTATCGGAATAGGCAGATCGCTGGTGCATCCGTGGCCGAGTGCCGAAATGTGACAGTGCTGCTCTTACCTACTCCCTGGATGACGTCACCTGTCAGAATCCCGTTGAACTCGAAGCCGGCTGAAGCAGGAACGTCCACAGTGGTTTCAGGCGTGACCACGTATCGGATGCGAGGGAAAACGGTCTGGATCACTTCAACAGGCACACCGCGATAGAAAACAGCTGGACCTGAGATCTGGCACGCAGCACCGGTGACGCGCCCGTTGTCTTTCTGGAGCACGATGTAGAACGCGCCAGGCGGAGGATCGTTCACCCTGACATTGCCAATCCATAAGCCGTCGATTTCGTCGCTCGGCCTGGCAGTTCCGCACGACATGCTTGCGAGCATCAGGGCGAAGGCGCCAGCCGCCGTGCCGCGGCAGGCCATGCGACTAACACTACCGTTGGGCGGCAGCGGGCAATCACACATCGCGCCGCCATCGTCCCACAGGGAAGCTTTTTGAGAACTGCAACCACTGTCGGCTGCAGTACGGCCCGCCGTCCAACCGACTAAAGTAATGGCATGGTGCCGAACCCCCGGACCATTACCGATGCTCCGGCCCTGTCGCCACGCGAGCAGCGGTGGGTACTTGTCGGCCTCATCGTCCAGCCGGTGGTCGCGGCGCTGTTCGGATTCGTGACCTGGCCGATAGTGGAAGCCACAAGACTTCCGCCCCACGGCAAATTCACACGAGACACGACCGGCATGGCGCTGGCGGTCGCGTTCAACATGGGTGTCATAGGCTTCTTCGTTGCTTTCTGCGCAGCGCTGCCGCTCTTTCTCTGGCTGAGAAGTCGCGGTCCCATCACGGCTAGGAAGACTCTGGTAAGCGGTGCGCTGCTCGCTCATTTGCCGAATGCCTTCGTGCTCCTGTTGGTCGCTGTGCGCGCGCTTCTGTTGGTCGCTTTTCCCGCGCTCGCCGGACCGCCGGCCCCGCAGACCACGCATACATTGACGGACGACGCTTTGGGGCTGATTCGCGGGACGGTCTTTTGCACCGCCATCGGTGTGACCTGCGCCGCTGTTTTTTGGCGAATTGTCGGTCCACATCTGCAGGAAAGCTGATGGGGTGGAATCATTCTTTGCTGCGCACCGCCTTGTAAGGTCACAGCGGGCCGTGACCTTGCAGATGGTCTCGGATGATTTACTGCGACTCCCCGCCGTGAGCGAACGCCGCAGTCCTCTCAGTCCAGCGGCTTGATGCGGATGTTCTTGTAGGAGACGACGCTGTTGGGGTCGTGACCCTGGAACCCGATGGTGCCCGGACCGACGCGCCGCAAGCGGAAATCGCGCGTGCCGTTCCAGTCGGGCGGCTGCGTCCAGCGCACGACCTCTTTGTCGTCCACCCGGATCACGATCGTGTCACCTTGCGCGAGGATGTCCAGCGTGCACCACACGTCGTCCTTGGCGGGCGAGTCATTCATCACGTCCTGGACGTGATAGAGACTGCCTGTTCTGATCGGGTCCCCGTGGGAATTGTTCACCTGAATCTCGAAGCCCTTCGCGGGCCAGACCCGGTCCTGGTAATCGGTCATGATCCAGATCCCGCCGTTCGACCCTGGCCTGGTCATCACGTCGACCTTCAGCTGGAAGTTGCGGAACGCGTGATTCCGAAACGGACCGTCGTAGTAGATCATGCTGGGCGTTCCGCGCGCCACGATGGCGCCGTCCTGGACCGTGAACGTCTCGACGGGACCACCGACCTTCCAGTCGGTGAAGTCCTTGCCGTTGAAGAGGCTCGTGAAACCCGGTTCGGGCGTCGTCTGCATCGAAAACGCCAGCATCAGTGCGGCCACCGCGGCTCTGAGAATCATGCCGGAAGGTTAGCATCGAAGTCGGCACTTCTCGCGCTCAAGCTGTCGCCGGATCCAAGGCTCGGTCTCGGCGGCTGGAAGGCGGTACAATCGCGGCGTGAGTAACCCCGTCACGCTTCCGCTCAACTGCCCGCAGTGCAAGCGCCCGGTGACGCTGAGGTTCTCGGCGTGGACGACTGAAGTGCCCCGAAAGGATCAGACCTGGAAGTGCCCGCATTGTCATGCCGAGAACAAGGTGGCCCTGCCGGGAAAGCTCGAATGGGTGCTCGCACGACAGGAGTGAACCGCCTTCTACGAACCTGTCGATCACTGGGCTCCGGGTGGCCCGGCCGCTAACGGAGGTCTGAACTCATAGCGGCCGACCAGTGCGCCTTCGTCGTCCTGGACCAAACACGGCCAACGTCTTCCATCGCTGAGCTCGAGCTCCACAGCCTTCCCGATGAGCGCCCGGGCCACATCAGGGTTGAAGTGATCGTGGATCAGGTATCCACGGGCCGAGAGCGCGCCGGGCGTTGCCTCGGTGCCGGCGGCTGGTGAGCTGTCGACGATCTCCTGCTGAACGATCACCACGTAGCCCACTTCCGGTACGAGGACCTGAGCTCGATCGGCCGCGAGGATGCGACCGACGCCACGAAGCGTCTCGACGTTGCGCTTGCGCGTCATGGGGATACGCCGCCTTTCCGCGCGGGTTGGGGGCATCGCTGTGGCCTACGACTCATCATCCTGATTCTCTGGCTGGTCCATCCGGATCTCCGAGATATGGAACGAAGCGAACTCGGGCCATTCGGGATCTTGTCCGCATGCTGGACAGGTGAATGTCTGCGGTCCCGCATCACTGGGCCTGAGCGGCTCCTTCAGGTACTCGACTCTGACCTTGGCTGAGCAGGCTGGACACCTGGCTGGCTGTTCAAGCTGCAAAGACTCTCGAATCAGTTTGAGCCTCCGGTTTCGAATCTCTGGACCTGATCCGATTCGGTGGACGGGTTAGTTAAGTCGGTCGGCTTACGGGTTGGTTGAATAAGTCTCCTACGATGCTCGAAGAAAGTCGACGGGCGCTTGGTGGCGTGCCCGTCGTTGTCCGTTGCCGGGGAGCAGCTGCCCACCAAGCGCCCCACGGTGAACATTACGCGGCCGCTGCGCGTCGTTCGAAGGCATTGTCGTAGCAGTCGCCGCGCCGGCTCATGCTACAGGTGATGCCGCGCGCGTCGAGGATCGCTTGGTAGCCGGTGCATCGTCTGCCTCTTTGTGAGCGGAAACCGCGAGATCGACGACGTCATGACCGTCCCACGCTCGCGCCCAGGGTGAGGAGAAGCTCGTCCAGTTGCGCGAACGTCTCGACCATCGCATCCGCCGCCCCGGTGCCGGCAGCGTCGAGCGCTTCCTTCGAGGAATAGAGCTCGTGCAGGACCAGCAGCGTCTTCCCACCCTTATCCTCGAATGTCACCGTGGTCACAGGACCACCCTCACCACCTTCCTCATTGGTCCACACGAGGCGCGAGTGCGGTGTCACTTCGAGGTACGTGCCGAAGAACGCCATCGCGTCGGGTTCGAACTCGAGACGGTACTTGCCCCCGACACGAACATCCATCTCACAGGAAAGCAAGGACATGCCCATCGACTTCGGCGCCCACCACCGCATGAACAGCTCGGGCTTGGTCCACGCCTCGAACACGATGCGGGCCGGGCCATTGAAGGTTCGGGTAACGACTAGCTCACGGTCGGACCTCCGCTCCACCGTCGTGCGGTTCTTCATGGGCGTAGGCTCACTCACTCTTCTTGCGTCCATCAACCTTCTCCTTCCGTTTCAGTTCCTCGACAACCTTGTCCAGCTCGTCGAACCGTGCGTCCCAGAGCTGGCGGTGCCTCTCGATCCATGCCGCCTCGTCATCCAGTCTGCGCAGGCCGAGCTTGCAGGTCCGCACGCGCCCGACCTTCTCCGTCATGACGAGCCCGGCTTGCTCCAAGACGCCGACGTGCTTCTTCATGCCCGTGAGGGTCATGTGGAACTTCTCGGCAAGGTCCGTGATCGACGCGTCTGCGCGTCCGAGCTGCTCCAGAACACCGCGTCGGGTGGCGTCCGAGAGCGCTGCGAACGAGGCGTCGAGCCGGGACCCCGAATACTGAACCATGAGGTTCAGTATAATAACGCACCGATTGGCGGCATGCAAGGCGAGGCCGAGCGCCCCGCCGTGCCTCCTACGCAGCATTGAAGCGACGCTCGAACTCCGCAGGGCTGATCTGACCGAGCGTGGAGTGTCGGCGCCGCTGGTTATAGCTTTGTCGAGCGCGCTGAGCGTGAGGTGGCGGTCATTCACGGCACTCAGCGCCCATCCGACGATGAACCGGGAATGCAGATCCATGATGGCCGCCAGATACAGCTTGGCGCTGCTGCCGATGAGGAAGGTGCTTCGCGAAGAAGGCGCGGCTTTTTTAGGATGTCGCGCTCCGTCCGCAGCTCGCGATTCTCTTTGCGGCGCCTGGGCGAGCTCTCGCGCTCGGCGTCAGATCGAGGTCACGGGCGACCGCGCCGATCGTCTTGCCGTCATCCAGGACCAAGCGAACGGCCTGGCTGCGAAACTCCTCATCGAACTGCCGGCGTGGGCGCCGACCTTTCCGGCTGTCGGACATTCGGGACATCGAATCCACCTTTCGGAAGATGTCCACGAAACCGGATCAAGCCCATCTCACAGCCGCCTCGCGGTCAGGAGCCTGTGGATTCCGTGCCCTTTTTCGCCCACAGCACCCGGCCGGGGGTCTCAATCGCGTTCTGACGCCCGCAGGACGGGCAGCCGTAGGTATGCTCGCCAGGCGGCTCGTCCGGCTTCCAGTCCGCAAGTTCCAGCGTCACTTCGTCGCCACAGTGGGCGCACCGGACTTGCAGCGCCACCAAGTCAGACGCCTTCGCGGGGGCAGACTCGGCCTCAGCGGAAAACTTGCGGTGGGCATCCGACCAGTTGTGTGTGGGCATACGTTGATTCTACTGAAGGACGCGCCGCGTGGCCGCGTCGACGCAGTTCTCAGTTCGAAGTTCTCAGCTCGAAGTTCGCCGCGCGACGCGCGGCGGAATGGCGGCCCCAACGGGAAGTGACTGCGTGCAAACGCCGATTGATCGCTGGATTGCGGCGTGACGGGCGCGTCACTTCTTCTTCAGCAGCGGACACAGCACTGCACTCCTGGCCAGATCCGGAAACGCATCACACTGGAGAAAATCCACGATCTCCGGGGAGCGACCCAACAACGAAGCGAGGGTCTCCAACCCGAGTCGAAGGTCCGGGTTGGCATCGCCTGACTCAAGAAAGAACGCCTTCACCAACCGTCCGCTGCCTCCCGGCCCGACACCGTCGATCAGCAAGACGTTCGCGTTCGCCGGAACGGAATTCGTGTGACCTTGCACGACGGCAGTGTGCCTCGCGAGATCAAATGACAGGTCCGCGGTGATGTCTCCGTACTCGAGCGAGACATTGATAGCGTCTCGCCCGAACCCCCCGCTTTCCCTTCGGTGGCCGCTCAAGGAATGCCAACGCGCCGCCCCTCGCCATAACGCTAGCAGTACCAATCGCTCGTCCTGCATTGCGATCGTACTCACCACCGTCGGCGAGACAGGTATCGAGAACATCGTTCCCCTTTGGAACCTGTCGGGGCCGCCGTACGCCTGTGGCACCGCGCAAAACAAGATCACAAGGAGGACTGGTGCCGAACTGGTCTCGCCTCGATTCACAGGCGCTCACTATATCTGCAACGGACCCAATGAGCCGCCTACTTCCAGTAGTCCATGCGAGTGCTATGTTTCGCCCAATCGTTGTGTCCGATCGTACAGTAGGACCTGTACCGCTTCGCTAGAGCCAACGCAGCCATCGCATCGGCCTCATCGTCGAGCATCAGTGTGAGCGTCCGCCCGTCGGTGACGATCCAGCCGTCCACGCCCTTGTCAGCCGTGCGTAACTGTGCGGGATCGTAGGTAGTGCACGTTTCGGCTGGAATGACCGTCTCCTTTCCAGTCGGACCGTCCCAGTATTTGAGGATGTAGTTCCCCCTTGTAGACACCGTCACGCCGGGCCGCTTGCTTGGATGGCGGCCGATGAAGCACATCAACGAGTACCGCTGCGCCAGGGCCAGCGCCTTCGTCGCGTCGTCGCGAGAGTCGAACATCGCCATCCGCGAGAAACCGTCGGTCAGCAGCCAGGCGCCGAGACTCGGCACAATCCGAAGCGCGTTGGGATTGTGATTCAGGCAGTCGCGACGGCCCGCGAGCGAGCCCGGCGTGGTGCTCTGCGCCGTGGGCATATGCTCGAGGGAAGAGACCAAGGCCACAAACGCCAGGGAAAGGCGCGGGACGAAGCGGTGAACCTGCACGGCGGTCTCCGTGTGCGTCCGAGAAGGCGCGAATCTAGGCTGATTCTAGCGCGGAAAGTTCCCCGTTCTGTGGCCGCACGAACCCGCTGTCGTCGTTCATCACGGCATCGACACACGACCGGCGCACGTCGCGCGGAACATTCAGCGCAACTTGTCACCAAAGATTGGATACGTGAACAGCCCCCTTTCTTGGCCGTCGCGTTCATGCTGAATCCGCGTCACGAGCTGGCCATTCACCCAGATGCGAGAGGCGACCGTCCCGAACGGAACCGACATTGCGGGATCATTCACCCAAATGGAACTCTCGCTTCCCCGAGGAGGCTCAGCGATCCAACCGCCTCCTCTGTCGCATACAAACTGACCGCCCTCAACAGGCGCAAGGAAGCAGAGGGCTACTCTCCCACGATGCTCTGCATCGCCGGGAATCTCGTAGGCGATGGACAACGTCATGAATCCGGTTGCAGACGGATCAAATGGACGGTCCCGCTCATATCGCACCAACGTGATCGGTACAAACGCGCTCATCGTCGGCGTTCGGCCCACCACATGATCCTGCCAACGTAAGAGCACAGGCGAAGGAGGCGACCCGCTTGGCCATTATTCAAGTCAGTCGAATGTCTGCTGCAACTCGAGTGACGGCTTGGCACTCTACGGCTGGGACTTGGTGTCGGGGCATTCGGATTGCCCCCGCAAGATGATGCCACTGTTACGACGAAGACGACAGCCAGCCGTCGTGATATGGCTGACTGGGGCGCCGCGCGTCGCCAACGCCCCTTACTTGGCGGCCTTGCGCGCCAGCCCCTGCTTCTGCATCTCCTTCGCCGTCGCCTTGACGATGTCCTTGATGCCCTTCTGCAGGTCCTTCGGGTTGGTCGATTCAGTGACGCCGGCCCAGAGCAGCTTGTTCATCGGCACGCTGAAGACCAGGGTCTCGACCACGACGACGGAATCTTCACGTACGTAGCCGGCGTCGTTGATCGACGTCCACCCATAGCCGTAGTAACCCCAGAAGCTGCTGTAGTAGGGCGAGGTCCACATCACCGGCGTCCAGGTCTTGCGCGTGTCCGCCTTGACCAGCCGCATCGACACGACGCCGTCGACGTTCGACTTCTCGTACCACGGGCGTGCCCGCTCCGGATCGCGCTGCTCCGGCGTGGGGACAATGCGGACGCTCGAGATGGCGTTCGGCAAACCGACCGCGGCGAGCTCGCGGACGAGCGCTTCTTCGCCGGACATGCGCAGGCTCAGATCGTCGCTGATGAGGAGCGTGGCCACCTTCTTGCCGGCGAAGCTGACGTTCGCGGCCTCGGGCGCCTTCCAGGTGCTGATGAACTTCGGGCCGGCGGCGAGCGTGACCGAAAGTGCGAGCGTCGCCGCGATCGTGAGACAAGACAGTCGAGACATGGGTTGTAGCCTAACAGAGCGGGCCCGGATGGCGCGCGAGCCGCTGCGCCTGTAGCGCGTCCTCCTCTCTTCCACGCCAGCC
>JBLNGH010000058.1:0-3727 GCA_050264575.1 Acidobacteriota bacterium
GATCCCTGTCGACGACAAACTGGCCATCACGCCGGCGAAGTAGCCGTCGTGAGCAGGTGGTCGAGATGCCCGGAGTCTCTGACGACCGGCGACATGGTAGAAATCCTCGGACGAGCGCTGCACCGGGCGGATTGAACCCTGCGAAGCAGCGACAACTGACTTTCGCGGGAGAGGTTATGTTGACGAACGCCGCAACGGCGCTCCTCTCGCTGTTCGTCATCAATCTCGGCATCGCGTTCGGCGCGGGGATTTACGAGCATCGGATCGTGACGCCGCGTTGGATCAGCGGCGGTGGCGGATCCCCGCACTGGAATGCGGAGGCGGCGCGCCGCGACGAGACGGGATTGCGATTCTGGGCGTACGTCACGACAGGGCCTCTCACCCTGCTGATGCTGGCGAATCTGACGATCGCGTGGACGACGTCAGGCTCGGCACGCCCGTGGTGGCTCGCGGCGGCGTTGGTGGTACTGCTCGATCGACTCTTGACCTTTGGCTACTTCATCCCGACGATGGTCGGGTTGATGAAGGCGCCGGATTCGCCAGCGGCCGTTGCTGCAGCGACGCGCTGGATCCGTCTCAACTATCTGCGCCATGCCCTGGTGTTTGCTGGATGGATAGCGGCGCTGGAGGCGCTCGTGTTGCGATCTCAGGCCGGCGGCTGACGAGTGCCCATCCTGAGCCAGAGTCCTCCAATTACACAGCGGTTGGCGCTCAGCCAGTTCGTTCAAGACGTCTGCATTCGTCGCTCGCTAGGATGAGGACCCATGATTCGAAAGGTCGTCTACTGGGCCAGCACCGGGATTGTTGCTCTGATGCTGCTCATGGCTCTGAGCTATCTCACCGGCAGCGAGCAGGTCGTCTCCGGGTTCACCAAATCCGGGTACCCGCAGCACCTTCGGATCGTTCTTGGCATCGCCAAACCCGCGGCGGCGATTGTCCTGCTGTTACCGGGGGTTGCGCTGCTGAAGGAATGGGCCTATGCGGGCGCGACCTTCACATGGATCATGGCGTTCATTGCGGCTTACTCGGCTGGAGAGCCCGTGCAAATATGGGCGATCCCGCTGGCACTCGTGACGCTGCTCGTCGTCTCCTACGTGACGAGGCCTGCAAGCCGCCGATTGACGCCATTGCCGGCGGCTGCCTGATCGCAGCCGCCGCTGCGGCGCGTTTTCACTAGAACCCCGTGTCCTTGCGGCGCGCGGAGCCTGCGTGCGGGCCACAGCAGTCGCAGAGAGAAGGAAACCATGCATTACCTGCTGTTCTACGAACTCGTCGAAGACTACGTCGACAGACGGGCACAGTTTCGATCGGCACACTTGGAGAAGGCGTGGTCCGCCAGCGCGCGCGACGAGCTCGTGCTTGGTGGCGCTCTTGCGGATCCTGTGGACCACGCGGTGCTGCTCTTTCGCGGGGAGACACCTCACGTCGCAGAGAACTTCGCGAAGGCAGATCCGTATGTGACGAACGGTCTGGTCAGAAAGTGGTACGTTCGCGAGTGGAGGACTGTCGCCGGTCCCGGCGCTGCAACTCCGGTTTATCCCTAGCAGCGGAGACGTGGATCGGCCGGGAGGTCAGGACCGATGATCGCACGCTACTGGCGCGGACTGGCGAAGTCGAGCTTCGCGAACGCGTATATCGAACACCTGCATACGGAGACGTTCCCGCAGCTGGCAAACCTGCCGGGCTTCGTCAACGTCTTGATCCTGAGACGCGAGCTCGGCGACGGCACGGAGTTCCTGATCGTGACGGTCTGGGAATCGCGTGAAGCCATCGCGCGGTTCTCCGGGCCTGACATCGAGACCGCGGTCGTCCCCGAGAAAGTGCAGAGCCTGATGATCGAGTACGACGCCCACGCACGTCACTACGAGATCGTGGTCTGACTTGGACGCCTTGAGCACCGATGAGCGGCAGAGAGGACACCTCTGTGCAGGCACGTTTACTTCTCACGTTCGCTGTCCTGACACTAGGCTTGCGCCCGCCCAGCGCCGTGGATCGCACCGGGTCTTCGCTTTCCGGCGACTGCTGCGCGGTTCTGGAGTTGCGGCAGTACACGCTGAAGGCGGGGCAGCGCGACGCGCTGATCAGACTCTTCGATCGACATTTCGTCGAATCGCAGGAAGCGGTCGGCATGACGGTCGTCGGCCAGTTTCGCGATCGCCGCCGAGCCGATCGGTTCGTCTGGATTCGCGGCTTTTCCGACATGCAGAGTCGCCACTCGGCCCTGGAGCGGTTCTACGGCGGGCCGGTCTGGGCCGAACACAAGGCCGCGGCAAACGCGACGATGGTGGCGGTCGATGATGTGTATCTGCTGAAGCCCGCACGAGCGGACACGGCGTTCCGTCTCGACGTCAACGGCCGACCGGCAGTCGGCGAGGAACGAAAGCCTGTCGGGGTGATCGCTGGGATTCATCATCTGCGGCAGCCCCCGGATCCCTCCGTCCTGTTGCAATTCGAAGAATGGGTCGCGACACAGCTACGACACGATGGCGTAAGGCTCGAATCCGTCTTCGTAACGGAACACGCGGCCAACACGTTCACGCGATTGCCCGTCCGCGAAGGTGATGAGGTGCTGGTCTGGTTCGGCACTGTGGATCGCGGCTACGAGCGCCCGACGCAGCGGGTGCTCGAGGCGAGCGTCCTGAGCCCGGTGGCGAAGGGGCCACCCGACGTTCTCGAATTGGAGGCGACGCCGCGGTCGTTGTTGGGCCATCGACCGCACGTCTCGGGGGAACCTTGCGGCACAGCGAGCTCACAAGCGACCGCCCGGCTGTGATCGACACGCCTGCCTCTCGATGACCCGACAAGATCCAGCCAACCCACATCTCGTCGCTCGCCGGGCAGCATTCGTTCATCGTCTGCCGGCGTAGCGCTCCTGGTGCGTTTCACCGTCGAGATCGTTCGTGTCCACCGGTCTCTCCTCGATCAGATCCTCAGGAGCGACCGTGTGAAACGACACCATCCCCCATGGTTCCGATCCCGCGAAGAGGCGGTGCCAGGTCAACGGCGGGATGCTCACCCACCGCTGTTCGACGCTCGCGCGGTCCGTGCTATTGAGCGCATGTGGCTGCCAGGTGGTTCCGGCGCGCAGCTCGAAGGTTCCGCTGCCAACGACGGAAAACGACCGCTGATGGCTGTTCGGATGTCGCTCTGCCCCTGTTTCGGCACCAGGACGGATGACGAAGATCCAGCAGGAGCGGATGCTCTCCGGAAGAGGGGCCGCGAAAGTATTCAGTGGCACGACCTCCCATGCCATGAGGTTCGCCGAGGTGTTGAGCTGGTCGACCACACGCCGCAAGGCACTGGTGATCGTGGCAGCAGTCGATTGCCTGCGCACCGCCTCGTTCAAGGCAGACAGGACTTGATCGTCAGCAACTTTCATTTCAACTCCGATCTGAAATGCCGATCCAATGTGAATGGCAAGACGTTGAACAGCGGCACTGCCAGAAACAACGCAAGAGAAAGCACCGGGACCATCAGCGACAGCGACAGGGCAATCGTATAGGCGCCTGCCGATCCCAGAATCCGCCGATGCGCGAGCCGGACGATGCGTGGAGACAACTGAGCGCGGACGAGTCGTCCGCCGCCGGCCGCGTAATGCCAGTGCAGCGCCAGAACGAGCGTCGCGGCGATCAGATTCGTTCCGTAGACGACCAACGCGACGCGATGCAGTGGATAGTGGCCGAGAAGCGCCGTCGACAGGGGCATGAACGAGATCAACAACAGGTAA
>JBLNGH010000059.1:0-4085 GCA_050264575.1 Acidobacteriota bacterium
GCCCGGCTACTTTGCCGTCCTGCGCACGCCGTTCGTCTCCGGCCGTGATTTCGCGCCGCTCGATGGCAAAGGCGCGTCCCGGGTCGCGGTCGTCAACGAGACGTTCGCGCGGCGGTTCTTCGCGGGAACGAACGCGATGGGCAAGTCCTTCAGTGGTGGTTCTGAGATTGGTACGGTCGAGATCGTCGGAATCGTGAAAGATGCCAAATACGAGTCGTTGCGCGAAACGACGCCGCCGACGGTATACCTGCCGGAAAATCAGGCGCCACCGGGAAACCCTGCGCAGATATTCCTGGTCAGAACGGCGACGTCTCCCGAGGCACTTCTGCCCATCGTCCACCGGACGCTCGCGGACGTCGGGCGCGACATGCCGCTCCGATCGCAAACACTCGCCGATCAGGTCGGCGACAACGTGGCCCGCGAGCGTCTGCTGGCGACGCTGGCGGGATTCTTTGGCGGCCTCGCGCTGCTCCTCGCGATGATCGGCCTCTATAGCCTGCTCAATTACTTCGTCGCGCAGCAGCAGGTCGAGTTCGGCATCCGCCTCGCGCTTGGCGCCGACCCGGGCTCGATTCTCCGGTTCGTGCTCAAGGGTGTCGTCATCATCGTCGGTGCCGGGGTGATAGTCGGCCTCGCCGCTGCGTCCGCCAGCGTCAGTGTCCTCGAACAGTTGCTGTTCAACCTCGCGCCTCGCGACACGACGACCGTCGTCGGCGCCGCGGCGCTGCTCGTGGCGCTCGCACTGGTTGCCGGGTACGTCCCGGCGCGCCGCGCCAGCCGCGTGGATCCGATCATCGCGCTGCGATCGGAGTGAGGGCCGCGAGAGCCGGGTTCTTGAACTTTGCCGTTCCACTTGCCGTCAAGTGGAGCAGAATCCTCTTCCCAGGGGACTGCCCACATGCTGAATCCGCGCCCGTTTCACTGGCTCGCCGGCTGGCCGATGGATCTGAAGCTCGGCGTACGCATGCTCGCGAAAACGCCCGGGCTCACCGTTGTTGGTGTGATTGCGCTGGCCGTCGCGATCGGCGCCGGTGCCGCGTTCCTCGAGTTCACGAACGACCTGCTCAATCCCACCCTCGATGTCCCCGGCGCCGATCGCATCGTCGGCGTCAGAGCCTGGAACTACGACAGGCGGGCGGACGAGACGTGGCGGCTGAAGGACTTTGCCGTGTGGCGCGCGCATGCGCAATTGCTCGAGGACTTTGGCGCGGCGCGATCGATGCGTCGAGATCTGGCGACCCCCGACGGACGCATCGAACCGGTGCGAGCCGTTGAGATCAGCGCGGCGGCGTTCCGGCTGATTCCCGCGCGCCCCACGATCGGCCGCACGATCAGCCCCGAAGACGAGCAACCGTCAGCGCCGCCGGTGGCGGTGATCGGCCACCAGGTTTGGAAGTCGCGCTTCAACACCGACCCGGACGTCGTCGGGATGATCGCCCGCCTGGGATCGACGGACTACACGGTCGTTGGCGTGATGCCGGAAGGATTCGGCTTCCCGGTCAATCAGAATCTCTGGGTTCCGCTCAAGAACGTCGAGGCGGTGACGGAGATTTTCGGACGACTGAAGGCAGGCGCCACGATTGACGCCGCACAGGCCGAGCTTCGAGCGCTGACCGGACCTCCGCAGGGAAAGGTGAGCGTTCTCGTTCGCCCGTACATCGATTCGATCGTCGACGAGGATCGGCAATCGTCGGAGGCCCTGGCGTTTCGCGCGCTCAACCTCGTCTTCGTCCTGCTGCTCGGCATCTGCGCCGCCAACGTCGCGACGCTGGTCTTCGCGCGCACCGCCATGCGCGAAGCCGAGATCAGTCTTCGGACCGCCATCGGCGCGACGCGAGGACGCATCACGGCGCAGCTCTTCGCCGAAGCGCTCGTCCTCGCGGTGGTCGCCGCATTCGCCGGCCTATCCGCAGCGAAGTTCGTCGGCCGGTGGGCGAAGAGTCTCTGGGAGCAGGGGATTGGACCGGCACCGTTCTGGTGGGATGACGGGCTCGGCTATTCCACGATTCTGTACGCCTTCGCGCTCGCGGTATTCGCCGCCCTGGTCGTCGGCGTCGTGCCCGCGCTCAAAGCGACCGGCCGGCATCTGCAGAGCGCCATGCGCGACGTGTCGTCCGGCACGTCGACGATGAAATTCGGTGGGATCTGGACGGGCGTGATCATCACGCAGGCGGCCATCACGGTGGTGTTCATCGCCACGATCGCCGCCCTTGGCTGGGTCAACCTGCAGGCGAGGAAGGGCGGTGATGTCATCTACCCGCGCGATCGCCTGCTGACCGCGCGTGTCGCGATCGATCGAGGCGGCAGCGAGCGGTCGGAGTCGCCGAGCGTCGAGATTCTGCGCGCCATCGCGGCGAAGCTGTCGGAAGAGCCGGGCGTCGCGAACGTGAGCTACAGCACCTCGCTGCCTGGAACGATCTGGGAACAGATCGTGTTCGAGCTGCAGTCGCCGGAGCTGCAGATGGGTGCCGATGGCCGCAAGAAGACCGATGAGTTGTGGTCCGAGGGCGCGAGCGTCGGCGAAAGCTTCTTCGAAACCGTGGGGATCCCGCTCGTCGCAGGGCGGATGTTCACCGCCGCCGACGTCCGCCAGAATTCACCGGTCGCAATCGTCGACGAGACCTTCGCGCGCACAGTCTTGGCCGGGCGGAATCCAATCGGCGTCATGCTGCGCGAGCGCCGGAGAGATTCGACGGGGCAACCGGGCGCATGGCTCGAAATCGTCGGCATCGTCAAAGACGCCACCAATTTCGGACTGAAGGGACCCGAGGACGCGGTGATCTACCGCCCAGCGTCGCCCACAGGTTCGATGCGACTGCTGGTGCGCACGCACGGGCCCGCTTCCGGCATGGCCCAGCGCCTTTCTGACGCTGCGCTGTCCGTGAATCCCGACCTGCACCTGGCTGACCTGAAGACAATGGCGCAGATGGCCGAGGACAATGCGCTGCCCGAGCGCATCTTCCTCCGGTCCTTCAGCGTGATCGGCGCCATCGCGCTGCTACTCGCCTCCGCCGGCATCTACGCCCTGATCTCGTTCACGCTGGCGCGACGCACGCGCGAGATCGGCATCCGCGCCGCGCTCGGCGCCGCGCCGGCGCGAATCGTCGCCGGGGTGTTTTCCAGGGCATTCATACAGGTCGGCGCCGGCGTGGCAGGCGGTGCCGTACCGGGTTTCGTCGTCATTCAGTCGATCGCCAGCGACGTGGGGTCCCTGAGCCAGGCGGGCGCGATCGGCGTCACGTTCGCCGTGTGCATGTTCGTCATCGTGGTTGCGCTGGCGTCATGCACGGTGCCGCTTCGCCGCGCGCTGCACATCGACCCCATCCGAGCGTTGAGATCCGAGTAAGGCGCGAACCACGCCGGCAAGGTGGCCGCCAAGAAGCGACTCAGGTCCGCAGCGTGCGTGCGGGATCGATCCGCGCGGCGCGAGCGGCCGGCACGTAGCACGCGGCGGCGGCGCAGATCATAAGCAGCCCGGCCGCCGCCGCGAACGTGCCGGGATCGAGTGCGTCCACGTGATGGAGAAATGACGTCAACGTGTGCGCCAACAGCGCCGCCATCGTCAGGCCGGCGGCGAGTCCAAGCAGCACGGGACGGAGACTTTGCGCGAGCACCATGCGAAGAATGCCCGCCGCTCGCGCGCCGAGCGCGAGCCGTACCGCGATCTCGGTGCGCCGCTGGCCGACACGGACGCCGACCGCGCCATACAAGCCGACCACCGCTAGCAGGAGCGCGGTGAGCGCAAAGCCGCTGAGGAGCCAGGCCGCCGGCCGGCGCGTGCCGAGCGACGCGGTGATGATGTCCTCGTATACCCGAGCCTTCGTGACCGGCTGGGCCGCGTCAACACCGCGTACGACATCGCGCACCGGCGCGATCGCGCCGGCCGCATCTCCAGTCGTCCGGACGACGAGCGTCAGGTATGTCTCCGACCACGGCCACTGGGCCTGAGGGACGTAGAACTGATACGTCGGCGAGATGTCGAGGCCGCCATGCTGGACGTTGCCGACGATGCCGACAATGCGGCGCGGCGGCGCTTCGCGCGGTCCGACGCTGATCCGTCGACCGATGGGATCCTCACGTGGGAA
>JBLNGH010000060.1:0-8189 GCA_050264575.1 Acidobacteriota bacterium
ATGTGGTGATGTGAAATCACCACATCTCCATATCGCCACATCACCACTTACACGAATCACTTCCTACCAACTGCTCTTGATCACGCCGGCGATTTCGCCGCGCAGCGCCAGTTCGCGGAAACAGAGCCGGCAGAGCGCGAACTTGCGCAGGTACCCGCGCGGACGGCCGCACTTGCGGCACCGGTTCCGTCGCCGGATACCGAACTTCGGTGGCTTCCGGTCCTTCACGCTCTTCGCAGTCGTCGCCATCGGGGGCCTCAAATCATTTGTGATGTGGTGATGTGGTGATTGGTGAATTGAAATCGCTTGTCGGAAATCACCACATCACCTCATCACCACATGACCATTCCTCAGTTCTGCCTGAACGGCATGCCCATCAACTGGAGCAGCCGCCGCGCTTCTTCGTCGGTCTTCGCCGTCGTCACGACCGAGATGTTCATGCCGCGGGCCTTGTCGACCTTGAGGTAATCGATCTCGGGAAAGATGAGCTGGTCGCGCAGGCCCATCGTGAAATTGCCGCGCCCGTCGAACCCGCGCGGCGAGACGCCGCGGAAGTCGCGGACGCGCGGCAGGGCGATCGCGATCAGCCGGTCGAGAAACTCGTACATCCTCGGGCCACGGAGCGTGACCATCGCGCCAATCGGCAGGTTCTTCCGCAGCTTGAACTGCGAGATCGACTTCTTCGATCGCGTGATCGACGCCTTCTGCCCGGTGATCTTGGCGAGCTCTTCAGCCCCCGTATCGACGATCTTCGCGTTCTGCGTTCCCTCGCCCAGGCCCATGTTGACGACGACCTTCATGATCTTGGGCACGGCCATGACGTTCGCGTACCCGAACTCCTTGCGGAGCGCGGGCACGACCTCGCTGCTGTAACGCTCTCTCAGCCGGCTCATTTGTCGACCACTCCCTTGCACTTCACGCAGACCCGCACCCGGCGGCCGTCGTCGAGCTCCTTGCGGCCGACGCGCGTCTGCGCGCCGCATTCGGGGCAGACGAGCTGGACGTTCGAGGCGTCGAGCGGCGATTCGCGCTGGACGATCCCGCCCTTCACGTTCCGCTGCGGATTCGGCTTCGTGTGGCGTTTGATGAAATTCACGCCCTCGACAATCACCCGGTCCCTGGCCGGAATGACGCGCAGCACGCGTCCGCGCTTGCCGCGATCGCGGCCCGTCACCACCAGGACGTTGTCGTTCTTGCGAATCGTGCTCATGACTCGTTCCTACCTTGCGCCGCGCGCCGCTACAGAACTTCCGGCGCGAGCGAAATGATCTTCATGAAACGGCGCTCGCGCAGCTCGCGGGCGACGGGACCGAACACGCGGGTCCCAATCGGCTCGCCCTCGTTGCTGATGAGCACCGCGGCGTTGCGATCGAACCGGATGTAGCTGCCGTCCTTGCGCCGCAGCTCCTTCCGCGTCCGCACGATTACCGCCTTGACGACCTGCCCCTTCTTGACGGTCGCATCCGGCGTGGCCTCCTTCACCGAGGCCGTGACGATGTCGCCGATGCGGGCGTACCGGCCCGTGGAGCCGCCAATCGGATTGATGACGGCGATCTTGCGGGCGCCGGAATTGTCCGCGACGTCGAGAATCGAGCGCATCTGGATCATGAAAAGCTCCTGTCAAGGGCAAAGGGTAGAGGGCAGAGGGCAGAGGGAAAGGAAAAGGGGAGAGGGTAAAGGAAGGGAATCGGGACGGAGGCGGGCAGACCGGTGCCCATCAGAGCCGCATCCGCCGTGAACCTCTTCCCTTTCACCTTTGACCTTCCCTTTTCCTGTGCCCGTTGCCCTCTGCCCTTGTCACACGCTCTTCGCTCGTTCGAGGATGCGCGTGACCACCCAGCGCTTGCGACGGCTGAGCGGCCGCGACGAGACGAGCGCCACGCGATCGCCGATGCCCGCTTCGTTCCTCTCGTCGTGGGCCATGAAGCGCGAGGTGAGCCGCTGCTGTTTGCCGTACACCCCGTGGCGCACCTGGCGCTCGACGGCGACCACCACGCTCTTGTCCATCTTGTTGCTGATGACCGTTCCGAAAATCTCCACCTTCGCCATAACTCAGCCTTTGACGCCCTTCTCGCGAAGCACGGTTTTCACACGCGCGCGCTCGCGCCGCAGCGGGCGCAGCTTGTTGGCCGACTCCATCTGCCCCATCGATTTCTGGATGCGGAGACGGAAGACCTGCTCGTCCAGATCGCCCGCGCGCTGCTTCAGGTCCTCGACCGACAGCCCGCGGAGCTCCGACAACTGCTCGACCACCTTCATAACACCCGCTCCTCGGCAAAGCGCGCGGCGAAGCGCGTCTTCATCGGCAGCTTCGCGGACGCCAGCCGCATCGCCGCCCGCGCCTCGTCGGCCGTCACGCCCTCCATCTCGAAGAGAATCCGGCCCGGCTTGATCACGGCCACCCAGCCTTCCGGCGCGCCTTTGCCCTTGCCCATGCGCGTTTCCTGCGGCTTCTTGGTGATGGGCTTGTCGGGAAACACGCGAATCCAGACCTTGCCGCCGCGCTTGATGCCGCGCGTGAGGGCGACGCGGGCGGCTTCGATCTGCCGGTCCGTCAGCCAGCACGGCTCGAGGGACATCAGTCCGTAGTCGCCGAACGCGATCGACGAGCCGCGCCACGCCAGCCCGCGCATCCGTCCGCGCTGCTGCTTGCGGTATTTGACTTTCTTCGGCATCAACATCGGTGCACCTACAAAACCCTGTCGTTGTCAGGCCCTAGCCCCGAGACCCCGGGAACCCTCGCTCTGCCGGCCTCGACCCCCTGGGCTGCCGGTACTCCTCTTCCCGCCCCGTGCGCGGCGTCAGCCGCTCGCCCTTGTAGAGCCACACCTTGACGCCGATGGTGCCGTAGGTCGTAAACGCCTCGGCGAACCCGTAGTCGATGTCGGCGCGCAGCGTCTGCAGCGGCAGCTGGCCGTGCAGGTACCACTCCGACCGGGCGATCTCGGCGCCGTTCAGCCGGCCGCTCACCCGCACCTTGATGCCCCGGGCGCCGAAGCGCAGCGCCGACTCGACGGCTTTCCGCATCGCGCGCCGGAACGCCACGCGCTTTTCGAGCTGCATGGCGACCGATTCGGCGATGAGCTGCGCGTCGAGCTCGGGCTTCTGAATCTCGAGGATGTTGATGAACACGCCCCGCCCGGTCGATTTCTGCAGCTCCTGCCGGAGCCTGTCGACCTCCGTGCCCTTGCGGCCGATGATGATGCCGGGCCGCGAGGTGTGGATGTCGATCTTCAGATTGTTGGCCGCGCGCTCGATGTCGATGCGCGCCACGCCGGCGTGCGCGAAGCGCTCCTTCAGATCGTCGCGAAGCTTCAGATCCTCATGGAGGAGCTTCGCGTAGTCCCTGTCGGCGTACCAGCGCGATCGCCAGGTCTTGTTGAAGCCGAGCCGGAATCCGTACGGATGAACCTTTTGACCCATGCGCCCTCAGGAACTTCGAAGTTCGAACTTCGAAGTTCGAAGTTATTTGTTCTTTCGCTCCGCCTTCTTCCCGCCCCGCGTGGCCGGCGGCAGCGGCGTCTTCTTCATCGGCCGCTCCGCGACTTCCACCGTGAGGTGTGCCATACGCTTCACGACGCGAAAGGCGCGGCCCATCGGCGCCGGCCGCACGCGCTTCATGCTCGGCCCCTGATTGGCCCAGCACTTGGCGACGAACAGCCGATCGACGTCCCCGCCGAAGCCTTCCTGCTGCTGCGCGTTGGCCACGGCCGACCGCAGCACCTTCTCGATGTCCCGGGCGACGATCTTCGGCGAGAACCTGAGCGTGGCGAGCGCGCGCGTGACGTCGCGCCCACGAATCTGATCCAGCACGAGCTTCGCCTTCTGCGCCGACGTGCGGATGTACCGGGAGGTGGCGTGTCCGCCGATCACGACGCGCCGCCTTTCGCGGGCGCCGCGCCGCCGCCACCGCCGCCTGCCGGCGCGCCGCCGCCCGAGCCGCCTCCGGCCGGGCCGGCACCGCCCGATGCGCCGGCGCCGGCGGGACCCGCGGCCGCAGCCGCTGCCGCCATCTGCGCCGCCTTCTCGGCCTTGGTCGTGTGCCCCTTGAAGAACCGCGTCGGCGCGAACTCGCCGAGCTTCTGGCCGACCATGTTCTCGGTGATGTACACCGGGATGAACTTCTTCCCGTTGTGCACCGCGATCGTGTGGCCCACCATCTCCGGCACGACCGTCGATCGCCGCGACCAGGTCTTGATGACCTTCTTATCCTTCTCGCGGTTCATCGCCTCGACCTTCTCGAGGAGGTGGAAATCGATGAACGGACCCTTTTTGAGTGATCTACCCATAAGTAACCTGTCCCGTGAAACTCAGAACTCAGAACTGAGAACTGAGACCTGACGTTCTGAGTTCAGGGTTCTCAGTTCTAAGTTGCCAGCGCTTTTCACTTCTTCCGCCTCTCCACGATGAACCGGCTCGTGTTCTTGCGGCGGCGCGTCTTGAATCCCTTCGTCGGCTGTCCCCACGGCGACACCGGATGGCGGCCGCCGGAGCTCTTGCCTTCCCCGCCGCCCAGCGGATGGTCGACCGGGTTCATCGCGACGCCGCGCACGTGCGGCCGGCGGCCGAGCCAGCGGCTGCGCCCGGCCTTGCCGATCGACACGTTCTCGTGCTCGAGGTTGCCGACCTGTCCGACCGTCGCGAGGCACTCGATGTTGATCAACCGGATCTCGCCCGACGGCATCTTCACCGACGCGTAGTAGCCTTCCTTGGCGACGAGCTGCACGGCCGACCCGGCCGATCGCGCGATCTGGCCGCCCTTGCCCTTCTTGAGCTCGACGTTGTGAATCATCGTGCCGAGCGGGATGTTCTTGAGCGGCAGGCAATTGCCCGGGAGGATGTCGACGTTCTCGCCCGAGATGACCTGGTCTCCGACCTTCAGCCCGAGCGGGTGCAGGATGTAGCGCTTCTCGCCGTCGGCGTAGGTCACGAGCGCAATCCGCGCGGTCCGGTTCGGGTCGTATTCAACCGTCGAGACCTTCCCCGGAATGTTGAACTTGTCGCGTTTGAAGTCGATCACGCGGTAGCTCCGCTTGTGTCCGCCGCCGCGCCACCACGACGTCAACTCGCCGCGGTTGTTGCGCCCACCCGAGCGGCCGAGCGGCTCGGTGAGCGGCTTGAACGGCCGATCGGTCGTGATCTCCTCGAACGTCTGCACGCTCTGGAAGCGGCGACCCGCGGACGTCGGCTTGTAATTACGAATCGGCATCAGCTGATCCTTGGATTTGTGATTTGGTGATTTGGTGATTTGGTGATTGGTGAATTGCGAGCGCTTGTCCAAATCACCACGTCACTACGTCACCACTGTCTAAGTGCCTTCCAAAAACTCGGGGACCTTCTCCCCTTCACGCAACCGGACCCAGGCTTTCTTCCAGTCGGGCCGCTGTCCCGAGAACCGTCCCTGACGCTTGATCTTGCCGTGCATGATCTGCGTGCGCACCGAGTCGACTTTCGAGCCGAGGAGCGATTCGACCGCGCGCTTGATGTCCACCTTGGTCGCGTCGCGCGCGACCTCGAACACGACGACGAGGCTGCGCTCGCGCGCGACGGTCGTCTTTTCCGTGACGAGCGGACGCCGGATGACGTCGGTCAGCTTCATCCCAGCACCTCCTGCAGCCGCTCGACGGCGGCGCGGGTCAGGATGACGCGCGACGTGTTCATCACGTCGCGCGCGGTGAGCCGGGCGCTGGCCACGACGCGCACGCCGACGATGTTCCGCGCCGAGACGCTGAAGTTGTCGTCGGGTTTCACATCGACGACCAGCGTGCGGCCCGCGGCGCCCAGCCGCTTCAGCAGCTCGGCGGCCGGCTTCGTTTTTCGCGCGTCGGCGCGCAGCTCGTCGACGACCGTGACGACGCCGTCCCGGAGCTTGGCCGTCAGTGCCGCGCGCAGCGCGCCGCGCTCGACCTTTCGCGGCACCGTGTAGTTGTAGCTGCGCGGCTGCGGACCGAACACCGTGCCGCCGTGGCGCCAGAGCGGCGTCCGCGACGATCCCACCTGCGCGCGGCCCGTGCCCTTCTGCTTGTACGGCTTCTTCCCGCTGCCGCTCACCAGCGCGCGGTTCTTGGTCATGTGGGTGCCGCGGCGCTCCGACGCGTTGTGCCGCACGACCGACTCCCAGACCAGATCGAGCTTGACGGGACCCGCGAAGATCGCGTCGCTGAGGTCGACCGATCCCACCTTCTCGTTGTCGCCGTTCACTACATCTAACGTCATGGCTGAAAATCCTGAATCGGAGATCTTGTGATCTGAGGATCTGAGGATCTGAAGTTCAAGAGCTCTCAAATCTCCAGATCAACAGATCCCCAGATCGATTCACTTCTTCCCCTTCTTCTTCTCGACCTGCGGCTGCGGCTCCGGCTTCTTCGCCACGGCGCGGCGTACCAGTACGACGCCGCCCGGCGCGCCGGGCACCGCGCCTCGCAGCACCAGCAAGTGATTGCCCGCGTCGATGCTCACGACCTTCAGATTCCGGGTCGTCACGCGATCCGCGCCCATCCGCCCCGCCGCCCGCATGCCCTTGATGACACGCGACGGAAACGACGACGCGCCAATCGACCCCGGCGCGCGGTGAAACATCGATCCGTGCGTCGCGGCGCCGCCGCGGAAGTGATGCCGCCTGACGACCCCTTGAAATCCCTTGCCGCGGCTGGTCGCGATCACGTCGACGCGATCGCCCTTGGCGAAGATGTCGACGAGCACCTGATCGCCCGTGTTCGGCGCGTCGCCGCCGGGGGCAATCTTCACCTCACGCCGCACGCGCGTCGGCGGCACGTTGGCGTGCTTGAAGTGGCCGGCGGTCGGCTTGTTGGCCCTGACGGGCGTGTCGTCGACGAGCCCGAGCTGCACCGACTCGTAGCCGTCGGTCTCGGCCGTCTTGCGCTGCACGACCACGCACGGTCCCGCCTTGATGACGGTCGCCGGGATCACGGAGCCGTCCGCGTCGAACAGCTGCGTCATCCCGAGTTTTCGTCCGATGATTCCAGTCACCATGTGAAGTGCACCCGAAGGCCCAAGCCCAATGGCCAAAGGCCCAAGAAAAGCTGGGCCAGCCTTACTTGCGATCCTTTCCAAACGCCTTGATCTCGACGTCCACGCCCGCCGGCAGATCGAGCTTCATCAGCGCGTCGACCGTCTGGGGCGTCGGCTCGAAGATGTCGATCAGCCGCTTGTGCGTCCGGATCTCGAACTGCTCGCGCGACTTCTTGTCCACGTGCGGCGAACGGAGGACCGTCCACTTGTTCTTCTCCGTCGGCAGCGGCACCGGCCCGGCCAGGCGCGCGCCCGTGCGCTTCGCCGTGTCGACGATCTCCGTCGTCGACTGATCGAGCACCCGGTAGTCGTACGCCTTCAGGCGGATGCGGATTTTTTCGCTGAACGTTGTCGCCATTGGTACCTCAAATGCATCGATCCATCGGTCGATCGATCTATCGATCTATGGAAAACCTTTCAGACAAAGCCCGAACAGTTCGTCGATAGATCGATAGATCGATAATCCGATCGATCGATTCCCGTCATCTTCCCTGCACCCTCGCCACGACCTCCTGGCTCACCGACGCCGGCGCCGGCTCGTAGCGGTCGAAGTGCATCGAGTACGAGCCGCGGCCCTGCGTGCGCGAGCGCAAGTCGGTCGCGTAGCCGAACATTTCCGACAGCGGCACGCGCGAGTTGATCACCTGCGATCCGCCGCGCGATTCCATCGACTGGATGTGGCCGCGGCGGCTCGTGAGGTCGCCGATGACGTCGCCCATGTATTCCTCGGGCACGACGACCTCGACCCGCATGACCGGCTCGAGCAGCACCGGGTTGGCGCGGCCCGCGGCATCCTTGAAGGCCATCGAGCCGGCGATCTTGAACGCCATCTCGCTCGAATCGACGTCGTGGTACGAGCCGTCGTACAGCTCGATCTTCACGTCGTCCATCGGATAGCCGGCGAGCACGCCGGTCGTCATCGCCTCGCGGATGCCCTGATCGATCGGCTTGATGTATTCCTTCGGGATGGCGCCGCCGACGATCTTGTTTTCGAAGAGGTATCCCGTGCCCGGCTCGCCTGGATAGAGATGGATCTTCACGTGGCCGTACTGGCCGCGGCCGCCCGTCTGCTTGATGTAGCGGCCTTCGCCTTCGGACGCCTTGGTAATCGTTTCCTTGTAAGCCACTTGCGGCTTGCCGACCGACGCTTCCACGTT
>JBLNGH010000061.1:0-14415 GCA_050264575.1 Acidobacteriota bacterium
CACGCGGCGTTGCGTCGTCAGGCTTGCGCCCATTGCGAACAATTCCCCACTGCTGCCTCCCGTAGGAGTCTGGGCCGTGTCTCAGTCCCAGTGTGTCCGTCCGCCCTCTCAGGCCGGATACCGATCGGAGCCTTGGTGAGCCATTACCCCACCAACTAGCTAATCGGACGCGGGCCCCTCTTCAAGTGCCAGGTCTTGCGATCCCCGGCTTTGATACCCGTGTGTCCAAACACGGAATGTTATGCGGTATTAGCCCTCCTTTCGGAAGGTTATCCCCCACTCGAAGGTAGGTCGCCCACGCGTTACTCACCCGTTTGCCACTCTACTGATCCCTTGCGGGACTTTCGCGTTCGACTTGCATGTGTTAGGCACGCCGCCAGCGTTGATTCTGAGCCAGGATCAAACTCTCAAGTTAAATTCGTCCGCCTTCGCGCTCCGCGCTTCGGCGCGACTTGCGTCGCGCCGCTGCGAAACACTCGAGCGAAACTCGTTCAACCCGTTAGCCTGTTGATTTGGCTCTCGGATTCATTCCACCGTCGCCCTCGCTTCCGCTCGGGCTAATGGTGGACCGTTCAAGTATGGATGGTTCCTCGCCGCCGCTCCTCACCGAAGTGCGGAGCGAAGGCGGGCCACCCGCTGATACTCGACGGGCTGTGCTTGCACGTTCTATCTAGTTTTCAAAGAACCGGGGCCGCCCCGGCGACCGGCCGGAACGGGCGCCAGAACCCAAAAGCCCTGTCCTGGCAACGCTTTCCGGCGACTTTTCCGCCAGAAGGCGAACCTTACAAATTTACGATAGGCGTCAACCGTTTGTCAACCCAAATCGGACACCAGTACGCCCGTTTGGATCCCCTCGAGGCTCAGAGCCGAAACTCCAATTGCCTTGCTGGCAGGACCGCCCGGGCATGTCTGCCGAACGGCGGGTGACGCTCCCGGACCTTCAACAATACGCCGCGGGGACTGCCCAGTCAACCCCGCGGCGTCCGAGAATCTGAGGACCTGGGGATTTGAGGACCTGGAGAAGAGCTTGCGTGTCCTTGCTTGTCAATCAGCTCTTAAACCCCCAGATCCCAGGTCCTCAGATCCGCAGATGCACGCTTTGCTCAATCAACGCCAGGAATGGCCTTCTTGCTCGCCGGCGTCCGGTATTTCTCGAACCAGGCCATCAGGTACAGCTGCTGCAGCAGCTGATGCGACGGCCGCCGCCAGCCGTGGTACTCCTCCGGCATCCGGACCATCAGCGTGTCGGCCTTTCGCAGCAGCTTCAGCGCCCGGTAGAACTCCTCGGTCTGGCTGATCGGCGTCCGCAGGTCCGACTCGCCCGTCATCAGCATGGTGGGAGTCGTGACGTTCGCCACGTAGTGAAGCGGCGACCGCACCGCGTACTCCATCGGATCCTCCCACGGGTACTTCTCGAATTGCCGATACCAACCGGTCCCGTCGGTTGTCCCCACGAACGAATGCCAGTCGATCACCGGCCGCATCGAGACCGCGGCGCGGAAGCGATTGGTGTGCCCGACGATCCACGCCGTGAGCACGCCGCCGCCCGAGCCGCCGCACACGAACAGGTTTTCGCTGTCGATCCACCCCTTGGCGATCGCCGCATCCACCCCGGCCATGAGGTCGTCATAGTCCTTGCCCGGATAGCTGTGCTGGATGCCGTTGACGAAGTCCTGACCGTATCCGGTGGATCCCCGGGGGTTGGTCCAGAGCACCGCGTAGCCGTTCGCCGCGAAGTTCTGGTAGCTCCAGCTCCAGCCGATGCTGTACATGCTCCACGGTCCGCCATGGATCCACAACACCATCGGATACTTCTTCGACGGATCGAAGTTGACCGGCTTCATCAGCCATCCCTGCGCCTTGAGGCCATCGGGCGCCGTGAACCACAGCTCCTCGGCGCCCGCGAGCGTGGCACCCGACAGCACGTCCGCGTTGACGTCCACGAGCACGCGCATGTCGGCCGGCTTCGACATCGAGAAGGCCACCAGCTGCCCCGGCTCTTTGACATTCGATTTGATGGCGACTGCCTGCCCGTTCTTCGCAATCGAGACGCTCGTCAGCATGTGCGGGCCGACCGTCATCGGCTTCGGCTTGAGCCCCTGGTCGGCCGGCGCGAACCACGTGTTCTCCTGGCCTTCGGACTGCATCGAGTAGTACACGCCCGATCCATCCGGCGCCCATGCGACATCCGACGGCGAGCTGGGCAGATTGCCCACCCACATCCGCTTGCGCGCGCCGGTTGAATCCATCATGTAGAGCTGGCTCAGATGATTCGTGTAGTTCTTCTGGTCGTAGCCCGTGTAGGCGATCCAATGGCCGTCGGGCGACGGCTCGGGACCGGTGTCCGGTCCGTTGCGATCGGTCAGCGCCGTCGCCTCGCCGGTCGCGACGTTGACCGCGTAGATCTCGGAGTCGCCGAGCAGGTATTCCGCGTTCGGCTTGCGAATGCCCGACACGAAGATCGTCTTGCCGTCGTTCGACCACGCCGGTGCCGAGTGGTTGAAGTTGCCGGTCGTCACCTGACGAGGCGTGCCGCCCACCGTCGCGTCGACGACGTACACATGGTTGTATCCCTTCGTCGTCGGCCCGGATCCGTCGGAGGCCCACGACGGCCGATCGATGATGACCGCGCCCCGCGCCAGCTGCGACCCGCGCGGAACCGGCGGCAGCCGCACCGGCAGAACCGGCGTCTCGTCGGGAATCAGGCTCGTGAACGCAATCTGTTTGCCGTCGGGCGACCAGGTGATCGACGCGGGCGCGCGCTCGAGGCGCGTCAACTGGAGCGTCTCGCGCGTGTCGACCCACATGGCGTGCAGCTGCGACGATCCCGATCGATTCGACAGGAACGCGATGCGCTTGCCGTCGGGCGACCACACCGGCGACGAGTCGTTCCAGGCGCCATCGGTGAGCTGCCGCAGCCGCTCGCCCTTGATGTCGACGACCCACAGGTTGGACTGATTCTGATCGCGCGCGAGATCGACGTGCCCGCGCGAGAAGATGACGGTTCCGCCGTCGGGCGAAATCGCCGGATTGGAGATCGACTCCATCTGAAAGAACGTCGCTTTGTCGACGTATTTCGGCTGCTGCGCGGCAGGAATCGCGACAGCGGCCACGACGACGAGAGCGAGTGAAACGAACGTCACTCGGCTTCGCATGGTCATCCTCCCGGGAATGGTGCGAGTGCGGGGAGTGTATCTCTTTCTGAGGCTCAGAGGTGCGGAGGCTAGGAGGCGCGGAGGAATGGAGGCTGGCAGGCGATGCGATGAGACACGGCCACAGGCGTAAGAGCGATGGACGGCCTCCTCAATCCCGAAGGATCACTCTTACAGCTTTCCTTCCCACCTCGAGTATGAGCGAGCCCCGCGACGCGTCAATTCGCGTTTTGATGTCCGTCACCCTCTCGCGATCGATCTTCACCCCGCCTTGCTGAATCTTGCGGGTCGCCTCACTGCTTGACGTCGCCAATCCCGCCTCGACGACGAGCTTCGCGAGCGCAATCCCGCCGCCAGCCGGCACACGCACCTCGGGCAGCGAGTCCGCGGAGATTTCGCCGCGCGCGAATCTGGCTTCGAACGCCGCGGCGGCGCGATCGGCATCGGCGCTCGAATGGAAGTCGGCGACGATGCG
Source organism: Acidobacteriota bacterium (assembly GCA_050264575.1). Taxonomy (GTDB): domain Bacteria; phylum Acidobacteriota; class Vicinamibacteria; order Vicinamibacterales; family SCN-69-37; genus DASQFI01. The sequence continues at coordinate 3,628 of JBLNGH010000061.1, forward strand.
CTTGGCGAGATCCACCTTGGCCTGTTTCGGATGCAGCGAGCCGGCAGCAACTTGTCGGCGCAGCGACTCGACCTCGGCCGTCGAGACGTCCGTCAGGAGCAGGTAGTACCGCCACATCAGCTCGTCGCTGATCGACATGAGCTTGCCGAACATCTCGTCGGCCGACTCGGTCACGCCGACGTAGTTGCCGAGGCTCTTCGACATTTTCTCGACGCCATCCAATCCCTCGAGCAACGGCGTCGTCATCACGACCTGCGGCTCGAGCTGGTAGCTCGGCATCAGATCGCGGCCCACGTTCAAGTTGAACAGCTGGTCGGTTCCGCCGAGCTCGACGTCGGCTTCGAGGAACACCGAGTCGTACGCCTGCGCGAGCGGGTAGAGGAACTCGTGCACGGCAATCGGCTTGCCGGCCTCGTAGCGCTGCTTGAAGTCGCGGCGCTCGAGCATCTGGGCGACGTTGTAGCGCGCCGCGAGCCGGACCATGCCGTCGGCGCCCAGCGCACCGAGCCAGCGCGAGTTGAAATCGACGACCGTCTTGCCGCGATCGAGGATTTTGAAGACCTGCGTCTTGTAGGTCTCGGCGTTGCTCGCGATCTCTTCCGGGGTGAGAGGCGGCCGTGTCTTCGAGCGGCCGGTCGGATCGCCAATCATCCCGGTGAAATCGCCGATGACGAAGATGACCCGGTGACCGAGGTCCTGAAAGTGCTTCATTTTCCGGAGGAGCACGGTGTGGCCCAGGTGCAGGTCGGGCGCCGTCGGATCGAATCCGACCTTGACCGTCAGCGGTTTGCCAGTTTTCGCGAATCGTTCGAGCTTCGCTTTCAGCTCTCCGGCGCGGACGACGTCCACGCAGCCTTTCGTGAGATAGGCGAGTTGTTCATCGACGGACACGGGGAAAGAGCTTATCGCAGGGAAGCTTGAAAGCCGGAACGCTCGAAAGCTTTCCGGCTTCTCAGCGCCAACCGTTTGGACGCCGAGGCCGTCTAATAATCCCTACAACGTGATAATTATCAGGCATCATGACCGACTGGCTGGGTGAATTCGAGCAACTGGTGCTTTTCGCCGTGGCGTCGCTCGAACCGGACGGGTACGGTGCGGCCATCCGGCAGCTGATCGAAGAACGAACGGGACGGGACGCGTCGGCCGGCGCAATCTACACGACGGTGGAGCGGCTCGTGGCGCGCGGGCTGGTCGCCTCCACCTGGGGTGCGCCCACGCCGGAGCGCGGCGGCAAACGAAAACGACACTACCGCCTGAAGCCCGCCGGCCGCGAGGCGCTGGCCCGCTCCTGGCAGGCGCTCAAAGCGATGGCGCGCGGCGTGACGCCGCGACTGGAGCAGCCATGACACCGCCGCGTCTCGCCCGCTGGTTGCTCGAGCGCGCGCTCGATGCGGCGTCGGCCGAGGCGATTTCGGGCGATCTCGCCGAAGAATTCGCCGCTCGCCGTCGATCGCAGGGTCTCCGTTCCGCGCGCCGGTGGTACTGGCGGCAGGCCATCGCGTCGGTCGCGGCGCGGCGCGCGCGGCGACGGCCGCTTTCGGCCGGCGAAGAGCGTCCCGCGATCGAACGCGACCGGCGGCCTGGATTCGTCGACGGGTTCCGTCACGATCTGCGGTTCACGATTCGTACTCTCGCGCACGCGCCCGCGTTTACGGCCGCCGCGGTGCTGACGCTCGCCATCGGCATGGGCGCGGCCACGTCGATCGCCACCGCGGCGCATCGCGCGCTCTTGCGGCAGCTGCCTTACCCAAACGGCGACCGTCTCGTCTTCACTGGACATCCCGACGGCAACCGGATCGGCAACGTCGGCTACGCCACCGTCGTCGACTGGCGCGCGCGGCTTCGCACGCTGGACGAGCTGGCCATCATTCGCGGCTGGCAGCCGACGTTGGCGGGCGAGGACGGCGCCGAGCGGCTCTCTGGGCTGAAGGTCACGTGGAACTATTTTCGGATGCTCGGCGTGCAGCCCGCGCTCGGGCGCGACTTCACCGAAGCCGAAGATCATCCCGATCGCTGGCGCGTCGTCCTGATCTCGGACGGGCTCTGGCGGCGGCGGTTCGGGGCGCGCCCGGACATTGCCGGCACGTTCGCCGAGTTCAACAACCGCCGCTACCAGATCATCGGCGTGCTGCCGGCCTCCTTCGAGCCGCTCATCTCCGAACATTTCTATACGCGTGCGGAAATCTGGGCGCCGCTCGGGTATGCGTTGAACGGAGATTCATCCTGCCGGTCGTGCCAGCACTTGAAAGCGATCGGCCGCCTGGCGCCGGGCGTGACGATCGATCGCGCCGCCGCGGAGCTGGCGGTGGTACACGCCGGTCTCAAGCGCGAGCACCCGAACGACTACACCGACGAGCCGCCGCGCGTGAACCGGCTCGATCGTGAAATCGCCGGGTCGATCCGGCGGCCGCTCGAAGTGCTGATGGGCGCGGTGGCGTTCGTCCTGCTCGTCGCGGCGGCCAACGTCGCGGGGCTGATCCTCGCGCGCACCACGGATCGCGAGCGCGAGATCGCGCTGCGCGCGGCGCTCGGCGCCAGCCGTGGGAGGCTCGTGCGGCAGCTGTTCACCGAGTCTCTCGTCATGGCGGCCGCGGCTGCCGCCCTTGGAACGATCTTCGCGCGGATGGCGCTCGGCTTCCTCGCGACCCGCGCGCCGGTCACCGTTCCGCGCCTGGATCAGGCCGCCACGGATCCGATGATTGTCGCGATCGGGATTGTCGCTGCGCTCGTCGCGTTGATGGGCTTCGGACTCCTCCCGGCCTGGACCGCGTCACGATCCGATCTGCAGGTCGTGCTGCGTGAAGGCCGGCAATCAGCCGCGCGCCGCGCGATCCGGGCACGCGAGGCGCTGATGGCCGGAGAGCTGGCGGTCGCGCTCGTGCTGGTCGCCGCTGCGGGTCTGATGTACCGCACGGTCGATCGGCTGCTTCACGTCGATCCGGGCTTCAATCCGCGCGGCGTGCTGTCGATCGGCCTGTCGCTCGTCGGGCCGCGATGGGCCGAAGACAGCGCCGTGAGGATGTTCCAGGACGAGCTCCTCGATCGCGTCACACGTCTGCCTGGCGTCACGCACGCCGGGCTCACCGGTCAGATTCCACTGGGCAACAACTACGATCGATGGGGCTTCCGGATCGAAGGCCGGACGATCGCGAGCGAGTCGGACTGGCCGTCGGTCGAGCGGTATTCGGTCACGCCCGGCTATTTCAGCGTGATGAGCATCCCGCTGAAGAACGGCCGACTGTTCACCGGCGCCGACCGGACCGACGGTCCGCTCGTCATGGTCGTCGGCGAGACGACGGCGAGGACGCTCTGGCCCGGCGAAAACCCGATCGGCAGCCGTGTCAAGATCGGCGGACCCGAAGGTCCATGGTGGACGGTCGTCGGCGTTGTCGGCGACGTGCGTCACTACGATCTCGGGCAGCCGCCGACGACGCAGTTCTATCTTCCGCAGGCGCAGCGAACCGACTCGTTTCTCGTCCTCGTCGTCCGCGGCGCGGTGACGCCGGCATCGCTCCTGACGCCGATCCGGCGCGAGATCGCGGCGCTTGCCGCGGACGTGCCGGTTTTCGACGTCGCCACGCTCGACGACGTGGTCGGCCGATCCGTCGCGACGCGGCGATTCCTGCTGTTGCTGCTCGCGGTCTTCGCGATCGCGACGCTCATCATGGCGGCGATCGGCCTGTACGGCGTCGTGTCGCAGTCGGTCGCCGGGCGCCGGCGCGAATTCGGCATCCGCCTGGCGCTTGGCGCCACCCGCGCGGACATCTATGGGCTCGTGCTTCGACGAGGATTTCAGCTGGTCGTGATCGGCGCCGTTGTGGGGCTCGCCGCCGCGGCGGGTCTCGGCCGTCTGCTGGGGAGCCAGCTGTACGAGACGAGGCCGAGCGATCCGGTCACGCTCGCGATGGCGGCGGCGCTGCTCTTTGCGGCGGCGGTCGCCGCGCACGTCGTCCCGCTCCGGCGCGCGACCAGCATCGAGCCCAATCTCGCGCTGCGGAACGAATAGCGGCGTCAGGACTGTCGGAAGATGACGCGGCGGCCCTCGATCGTCCAGGCGCCGTCGAGCACGCGCTGGATCGCCTGCGGATAAATCCCGGGCTCGATCGTTAGCATCCGGTCCGCCAGGGATTCGGCGGTATCGGTCTCGAGGACAGGACGGCGGCCTGCATGACGATCGGCCCGGCTGTCCGCCGCGGATCGCTCGGATGATCGCCGCCAGATTGCTGCCGCGGCTGGAGATGAGAATGGAGAGCGGGACGGGCCGCCTTCGCGAAGCTTCGGCGAGCGCGGCACGCGCCTTGCGAACGCACGGGCCCTCATGCCCAGACGTCCTCGCTGCACGCTGCCGGTCTCATTCTTCCACGTCGTCAATCAAGGCGTGCGGAAGTTCCCGATTTTCACGCGGCCGCCAGATTACACCGCGTTTCTCGGCGTGCTGGCCGACGGGCTCGAGCGCTATCCCGTCCGGCTCGTGTCGTACTGCGTGCTCTCCAACCACTGGCACTTGGTCCTTCATCCTGAGACCATCGCTACCCTTTCCAACTTCATGCGATGGGTAACGGCTACCCATGCCATCCGGTGGCATCGCCGCCACCAGACCGTCGGACAAGGTCCGCTTTATCAAGGACGTTTTCGGGCGATTCCGATCGAGTGCGGTGCGGAGTTGTTCCGGGTGTGCCGCTACGTCGAGCGGAATGCGCTCGCGGCGCGGCTGGTGCAACGGGCCCAGGATTGGCCGTGGTGCAGTCTCTCGCAGCGGCTTCGGCTCGACAGCACGATTCCGCTGACGGTCATGCCGTTTCTCTCGACGTCAGCCTGGTGCGATCACGTCAATACCGGTCAGCCGGAGCGAGATCTGGTTGAAGCGCAACTGTGGGAGTTGCTACGTCACACTCCCCACCCGCCAGGCGTGCTCGCCGGAAGCGGAGAGGGACGCGAGCAGCGCATCGACATCATCCGCGCCGCAGACCAGGATCAGGCCGACGCCCATGTTGAAGACGCGAAGCATTTCGGCGTCGGAGACGCTGCCGGCGCGCTGAAGCCAGCCAAACACCGCCGGCGGCGTCCAGCTTCTTCGATCCAGCGTGAAGCCGCGGCCCTCCGGCAGCGCGCGCGGCAGATTCTCCGTGATGCCGCCGCCCGTGATGTGCGTCATGCCCTTAATCGATCGCGACACGAGTAGCGGCGCGATCGCCTTCAAGTACGACCGGTGCGGCCGGAGAAACGACTCGCCGACGGTCTCGCCGAGCTCCGGGACGTAGCTGTCGATGTCGAGCTTCAGCGTCTCGAAGGCGATGCGGCGCGCCAGCGAATACCCGTTGGTGTGCAGGCCGGTGGAGGGCAGCGCGACGAGCGCGTCGCCGGCGACGATCGTCCGCCCGTCGACGATGTCCGCGCGCCGCACGTGTCCGACGATGAACCCTGCGAGATCGTACTCGCCGTCGGCGTAGAAGCCGGGCATCTCGGCGGTCTCGCCGCCGAGCAGCGCGCAGCCGTTCTCGCTGCACGCGGCGGCGACGCCGGTCACGATCTGCTCCGCCACGTCGGGCGCAAGACGGCCTGTCGCCCGGTAGTCTAGAAAGAACAGCGGCCGGGCGCCCTGAACGAGAATGTCGTTCACGCAGTGGTTGACGAGATCGCGGCCGACCGTGTGGTGCACACCGGCCATGAACGCGATCTTCAGCTTGGTACCGACGCCGTCCGCGCTCGCGACGAGCACCGGATCGGGCGCGGCGGGATCGAGCGCGAAGAGTCCGCCGAACGATCCGACGCCGGAGAGCACGCCGGGCGTGTACGTTCCCCGCGCCAGATGCTTGATTCGCCGGACGACCTCGTTGCCCGCGTCAATGTCCACGCCGGACTGCCGATAGTCGATCTCGGCCACTCAGAACTCCAGCTTTTGAATCAGCGCGTCGGTAATCTGCCGGCGGGCCGAGCCGGCGGGCGCCGCCCAATACGCCTTGCGGACCTCGACGTAAAAGCGTTCCTCCTCAAAATCCTCGGAGAGCATGTCGAACGCATCCTGCAGGAGCGCCAGCGCGCCGTCGCGATCCTTTCGCGCTTCGAGCGCCGTCATGATCGCGCCCGGGTTGCGCAACGCCGCCATGCCGAGCGCGAGCGCAATCGGCGCCCGCGACGGATCCGCGGCGGGCACGCCGATATCAAACAGCGCGGCGAGCGCCGCCGGCCGGCCACGAGCCGCAAGCACGGCGAGTCCGTGCGCGGAGCCGCGCAGCACTTCCTGGTATCCGGCATTCGTGGCCGCCACGGTGAGAGTCTTTCTCAAGTACTCCTCGTGTCCGCTGCAATTGAGTCCCAGCAGGCACAAGGCGGCGGAGATCGACGGCTGAACCTCGGGCGGCGCCGATCGCTGCAGCGTCGCGAGGAGCGCCGCCTGCGACGAATCGCCAATCTTGCCGAGCGCCATGATCGCATCATCCTGGAGCGGCCCTTCGATCTTGGCGACTTCGGCGATCTCGGCGACGGCATACTTGCCGTCGTAATCACCGAGCGCTTCGATGAGCGCGCCGCGGAAGAAGTCTTCGCCTCTGGCGACGAGCGGCTTCAGCACGTCGCGGGCGCGCGGATCGGCGCCGTGCGCCGCGATCGCGCGCGTGAGCGCCGGACGCACGAACTCCGACCGCTCCTTCGTCAGGCGATCGAGCAGCGTCGGCAGATTGTCCAGATCGGGATTGTGTTCGAACCACGCAAACGCGACGCTTCGCAGCCGATCGTTGCGATCGGACTGCACTTCGCGCATGACCTCGACCGCCGTCGGGCCGCCGAACCCGGAGAGCAGCGTCAAGGCGCGGAAGCGCGCATATTCGTCCGGATGCGCCCGCGACGCCTTGGCGAGCGGCGGGACGGCGACCTCGGGGGCGGCGCGGCGGATGAGGCGCGCCGCGTTCGTCCGCGTCGCATAGTCGAACGATCCGAGCTTGTCGATGGCCGCCGTGACGTCGGCCGCGGTCGCGGTCTGCGCCGACCCCGCCTGACCGGCACGCAGCGCGACACTCGCCGGCGTCGCGACGAGCATCGCTGCCAGAACCAGAACCGTCGGTCTCATTCGACGAGCTTCAAGGCCAGCTGCAGGTATGCCTGTTCGTTCGCTGGCACGGCGACCGGGTAGTGTCCCGTGTAGCAGGACGTGCAGTACGACTGCCGCGACGGCCCCACGGACGACAGCATACCTTCAAGACTGAGATAGCCCAGCGAGTCGGCGTCGATGAAGCGGCGGATGTCCTCGATCGACTTGGTCGCGGCAATCAGGTCGGCTTTCTGCGGCGTGTCCACCCCGTAGAAGCACGGCGAGATCGTGGGCGGACAGCTGATGCGCATGTGCACTTCGCTCGCGCCCGCCGCGCGCACCATGCGGACGATCTTCCGGCTGGTGGTGCCGCGCACGATCGAGTCGTCGACGAGCACCACGCGCCGGCCCTGGAGGATGCTCTTGACCGGATTCAGCTTCACCCGCACGCCGAAATGCCGGATCGACTGGTGCGGCTCGATGAACGTCCGGCCGACGTAGTGGTTGCGAATCAGCCCCATCTGGAGCGACAGCCCCGACCGCTCGGAGTATCCCGTCGCCGCGCACACGCCCGAATCGGGGACCGGCACGACGACATCGGCCGGAGCCGGCTGCTCGTCGGCGAGCTTCCGGCCCAGCTCGGTGCGGACCTCGTTGACGCTCCTGCCGAACACGTACGAGTCCGGCCGCGCGAAGTACACGTGCTCGAAGATGCAGTGCGCCGCCGGGGCCGGCGCAAAGGGATGAAGCGATCGCGTCCCTTCGGGGCCGACGATGAACATTTCTCCGGGCTCGATGTCGCGCACCCATTCGGCATCGATCAAATCCAGGGCGCACGTCTCTGAACAGACGATGTAGGCGTCGCCGAGCTTGCCGAGCGTCAACGGCCGGAAGCCGTGGGGATCGCGCACCGCGATGAGGTGGTCTCTCGTCAGCAGCACGAGCGAGAACGCGCCCTGCGCCTGCGACACCGACTCGACGAGCGCGCCGACGGGCGAGGCCGCCTGTGAGCGCGCGTACAGATGCAGCAATACTTCGGTGTCGCTGGTGGTCTGAAAGATCGATCCCTGCCGGACGAGCGAGTCCCGCAGCTCCTGCGCGTTGACGATGTTGCCGTTGTGGCAGATCGCGATCTCGCCGTGGGCGCAGTCGATCAGAATCGGCTGGGCGTTCTTGAGCCCGCTGTCGCCCGCCGTCGAGTACCGGACGTGCCCGATGGCCATCATCCCGCCGAGCCGCGAGATCGTGCTCTCGTTGAAGGTGTCGGCCACGTAGCCCATTGCCTTGTGGATCTGCAGCCGGCCGCCGTCGGACGTGACAATCCCGACGCTCTCCTGGCCCCGATGTTGGAGCGCATAGAGGCCGAGGTATGTGAGGTTCGCCGCTTCGGAATGACCGTAGATGCCGAAGACGCCGCACTCGTCTTTGAAAGGCACTCTAGAAACTCCTGACGGATCGACGCGGGACGCGAGTCTTCACGCCGCCTGCCCGTCCAACCAGTTTGACAGAACTGCGCTCCACCGCGCTTCGGCTTCCGCCACGCCGAGATCGACCACGACCTGATCGCTCACCGCGATCCGGAGCGTGTGGCCGCCCGTCCGTCCGACGCGCGCCGCCGGGACATTCGCGCGCGCGGCGGCGGCCAGCACCGCCTGGAGATCGCCGGCGGCGACGCTGACGATCACGCGCGTCGCCGACTCGCCGAACAGCGCGGCCGCCAGCCCATCCGTTCGATCGACGGGCGTGATCCCCGGAATCGAGACCGCCGCGCCGAGGCCGCCCGCGTCGAAGCAGCACTCCGCAAGCGCCACCGCAAATCCGCCCTCGGCGCAATCGTGGGCCGACCTGATCAGATTGCGGCCGATGAGATCCACGACGAGCCGCTGAAGCGCGCGTTCACGAGCGAGATCGAGCGCCGGCGGCATCCCGCGAATCAGCCCGAGAATGGCCTTGAAATACTCGCTCCCGCCGAGCTCACCGTCGCCGTCCCCGAACAGCACGATCTCGAGGTTCTCGTCCGGAAACACCCGGCCGCGGACTGTCGACGCGTCCGGCACCAGCCCGACGACGCCGATGACCGGCGTCGGCAGGATGGCGCGTCCGTCCGTTTCGTTGTAGAGACTGACGTTGCCGCCGGTCACCGGAATCTCGAGCGCGCGGCACGCCTCGCCGAGGCCCGCGACGGCTTCCGCGAACTGCCACATGATGTCGGGGCGTTCGGGATTGCCGAAGTTCAGGCAATTGGTCGCGCCGATCGGCTGCGCGCCGGCGCACGCCACGTTGCGCGCGGCTTCGGCCAGCGCGAGCCGCGTCCCCTGTCGAGGATCGAGCAGGCAGAAGCGTCCGTTGCCGTCGACGGACATCGCGAGCGCCCGCGTGGTGTCTTTGATGCGCACCACGCCGGCACCCAGACCGGCGGGCACGATCGTGTTCGTGCGGACCATGTAGTCGTACTGCTCGTAGATCCATCGCTTGCTCGACACCGTCGGCGATCCGAGGATGGCGAGCAGCGCGTCGTTCGGCCGCGTGAGCGGCTGCCGCGCCTCGTCGGGCACCTCGCGCAGCTCCTCGAGATTCGCGGGCCGCTGCATCGGGCGCCGGTAGACGGGCGCCTCGTCGGTCAGCGCGCGATTGGGGATCTCGGCGACGAGCGTTTCGCGATCGCGGATCCGGAGGATGCCGTCCGCGCTGACGTGGCCGATGCGCACCGCGTGCAGATCCCACTTCTCGAAGATCCGCTCGACGTCCGCTTCGCGTCCGCGCTTGACGATCAGCAGCATCCGCTCCTGCGATTCCGACAGCATGATCTCGTACGGCGTCATCCCGGCTTCGCGCTGCGGCACGTCCGCGATGTCGACGTCGATGCCGACGCCGCCGCGCGATCCGGTTTCGCTCGTCGAACATGTCAGTCCGGCCGCGCCCATGTCCTGCACGCCGACGACGGCGTCGGCCTTCATGACCTCGAGGCACGCCTCGAGCAGCAGCTTCTCCATGAACGGGTCGCCGACCTGCACGGCGGGGCGCTTGTCGGCCGATTTCTCGTCGAACTCCGCCGACGCCATCGTCGCGCCATGAATGCCGTCGCGTCCCGTCTTGGCGCCGACGTAGTAGACGGCGTTGCCGACGCCGGTCGCCCGGCCGCGGACGAGGGCGTCCCGCCGCGCGATGCCCAGGCAGAACACGTTGACCAGCGGATTGCCGGCGTAGGTCTCGTCGAACATCACCTCGCCGCCGACGGTCGGGATGCCGATGCTGTTGCCGTAGCCGCCGATGCCGGCGACGACGCCGGAGAGAATCCGCCGGGTGCGCGCGTCTTCGAGCGATCCAAACCGCAGCGAGTCGAGCAGCGCGATGGGGCGCGCCCCCATCGTGAAGATGTCGCGGATGATGCCGCCGACGCCGGTCGCCGCGCCCTGATACGGCTCGATGAACGACGGATGGTTGTGCGACTCGATCTTGAACACGGCCGCGAGGCCGTCGCCGATATCCACGGCGCCGGCGTTCTCGCCCGGACCCTGGAGGACCCGCGGACCGTCGGTCGGCAGCGTCCGCAGGTGCACCCGCGAGCTCTTGTAGCTGCAGTGCTCCGACCACATGACCGAGAACATGCCGAGCTCGGTCAGGTTCGGCTCGCGGCCGAGCAGCTCAACGATCCGCGCGTACTCCTCGCGCGACAGGCTGTGCCGTTCGAGCACGGCTTTGTCGAACGTCATGGAAGCCTTCTCCTGCCCTCACACCTGCTGCGCGAGCGAGGCCGACCC
>JBLNGH010000062.1:0-9576 GCA_050264575.1 Acidobacteriota bacterium
GACCTCGATCCCGCCGCGGTCCGGCAGAAGATGAGCAAGCTGATCACCAGGATCGAGTCGTATCTCGGCGACGTGCAGGAAGCGCCGACCGGTCAGTCACAGGCCGAAATGCTTGCCGCCCGGCTGCGATCGGCCCTCGCGAGCAACGCGATGGGCGGCCGCGCGACCGAAGAAGCAAAGTGGCGTGCCGCGACCGACGCCATCAAGGAAGCGCAGTCGGCCTGGATGCGGCTGGCGCCCATCGGCGGCGCCGAGGCGCGCGCGCTCGAAACGCGTTTCCGCGACGTCTGCCGGCGGGTCATGGATCACGCGCGGCGGCAAACGGGTGGCGGGGCCAGACGCCCGCCCAGACCCACCGCCGTCGGCGCGTAGAGAGATCGTTTTCGAGAGGAGCGGGCCGTCTCGGAGCTAAGGCTCGGCGAGCGGGTGCTCGGCGAGCGGGTAGGCTGTCGATGAAGACGGAACCGGACGACGCCACAGGGGTCGGCTCTGCCCGGCTCGCTCCTCACGAAAGAATCGATCTATCGGACTATCGACCTATTGAAACCCTCCTGGCAGCCTTCTGTTCTTCAATAGATCGATAGATCGATAATCCGATCGATCGATTCAACTCTGTCAAGTACTGGCGCGGTCGCTGAAGTACAAGAGCGAGACGCCGACGCCGGCCACCACGAGCATGCCGAGAGCCGCCGCCAGCTGGATGCCGCTGACGCGCGCGAATGAGAGAGACGACCACGTCGCCGGCTGACTGCCGAAGTACACGAGCACGGCGAGGATGAGCACGGCGGCAGTCACCTGGGCGCCGGTGACAATGCGCGAGATCTGCGCTTCGGCGCGAAGGCGCCGCATCCGGCCGGCTCGCTCCCAGAGCGCCGCGGGATCGATGGTCGCGGGCGTGATCGACGCACCGCGCACCGCGCTCGTCAACCACGTCGTCACGCACGCCTCACAGCCGACGGCATGGCTCCGAAGTTCCGGCGTCATCGTTCCCTGAGCGATCGCCTGCGCCAGTTCAGATCCGCGAGGGCAGGCGCGCGTCATGACTGCGCCCCGCTTTCAGCGGCCAGGCGCGGCGCGAGACCGGCGGACGTGAGCACGCCGGCAAAACGCCTCCGGGCGCGGAACAACAGCGGCTTGATGCTCGCGCGCATCAAGCCGGTGACTTGACTGATTTCGCGATGCGTCATCCCCTCGACGTAGGCGAGCAGGAGCAACTCCCGATCGCGCGGGGAGAGACGCGCCAGGAGCGTCCACACTTCGCCGCAGTCGTCCGCCGGATGCGTGACGCCCGGTTCGCTTGCAAGCGGTTGGCGGCGCTCCCGCCGGAAATGATCCCGCGCGAGGTTGGTCGCGATGCGAAACAGATAATTCTTCTGATGCTCGTCATCGTCGAGCACGCGCGATCGCGTGAGGAAGCGCAGGTACGCCTCCTGGAGCAGATCTTCGGCGAGCGCGGTGTCTCCGGTGAGCTTTCGCAGATATCCGTTCAGCCGGCCGGCGGTCCGGGCGTAGAACTCCAGAAACGCCGGCTCCGTCATCGGCAACCGGCTGATTCGCTCGGTGACGAGCGCATCGACGAAGCTGTGGGCTGTCAGGTGCGTCTCCTAATTCCTGGTCAGTTCGCGTCCGTTGTTCAGATCGTTCCACATTCGCGCCACGAAAAAGGCGGCGAGCGCCGAGAGCAACGCGCCCACGCCGAGCGCCACGCCGAGCGTTCCCAGGAAGAGAAAGCCTTCTCTCCCGTCGCCCATCATGTAACCGCGAATGTAGAGCAGCCCCAGCCCCGCCGAGAGCAACATGAAGCTCACCTGGACCGCGGTCAGCATGCGCATATAAGGTGGCGGCACCCGGAACCCCATATCGGTCAGCTTGACGTCGAACATGTGTTGCTGGGCGTCACTTTTCAGGAATTCGACGACAGCTGGATCGGTACCTACGCGATCCAGGAGCCGGGAGTTCATCTCGGCCTTGAGCTGCAGGATTTTCATGAACCTCTTGTGACTGAGGTTGGTCCGGTAGATCCAGCCCAGAACCCACGGAATCCCCACGAAAATGAACATCATCGCGATGTCGTCGCCACGCACGGGAACCTCCACGGTCAACCCAGGGTCCAGGCCCTGGTAATGACACCTCTATTACGGGGGGCCGCAGCGGGGGGTTAACTCGAGGGAGTTGGAAAGCTGGAAAGGCGTGGCTTTGGAGGGTCAGTAGCCAATCAAGGCTGGCCTTCAGTTCCGCGCTAAGTTCGTCGAGTTTCCCGCCGAAGCTGTGATCTCTGGCCTCGCTTGGACGGAGCCGGCGCGTCGGCGTGTCCGGACCGAACGGGCGCCGCGCCTCGGCCGCAGGCAGGATGCCGTCTCGTGTTGACTGGATGATCGCGACTTTGAGCTGTCCAGCTTTGCCGGCGCTGAAGCGCCGGCCTACAACTGTCTCAACGCAACCACCGGATCGATGCGAACGGCCCGGCGAGTCGGGACAATGCAGGCCAGCGCCGCGACGCCGGCCAGGAAAACGGAGACCACCCCGAGCGTGATCCAGTCGCGCGGCGGGACGCCAAAGAGCAAGGTCTCGAGAGCCGGGCTGAGCCAAAGCGTTACAGCCAGACCGATTCCAAGGCCCGCGGCGGCCGGCACGAACGCGCGCGCGAGAATCGACCGGGCGACTTGCGCGTGACGCGCGCCGAGCGCCATCCGGACGCCAATTTCCCGCGTGCGCGACGAGACGATCTGCGCGAGCACGCCATAGAGCCCAATCGCCGCGAGAAGGACAGCGGCAACGGCGAAGCTGCCGACGAGCAGCAACACGGACCGCCGCCGGAAGACCGCGTCGGAGTCCGAAAGCCTGCTCGCCATCGTCTCGGCCGAATACACGGGCACGGAAGAATCAATCGACGCCGCCGCAGCGCGGACAGCGCGGACAAACGACGCCGGATCGCCGGCGGTCCGAACGACGAGATTGATGTCGCCATTGAGGATCTGGCCGAACGGAAAGTACACGACCGGCGCCATCGGGCGATCGATCGAGGCAATCTGCTCGTCCCCCACAACCCCCACGATCTCCCATGCCGGACGGCCGTCGAAGAAGGGAAAGACGATGTGCTGCCCGAGCGGGCGGCCGTCAAAGACCGTCGCCGCAAGCGTCTGATTGACGACCACGACGAGCGGCTGACCACGCCGGTCCTCCGGTGACAGACCGCGGCCCTGCAGGACCGGGATCGACATGACGGCGAAATACCCGGGACTGATGGTCCGGATGCCGGCACTGGATTCCTGCTGCGCAGGGGCCTCGCCTTTGCCGGCCGATTCGACGACCTTGAATGTTCCGCTGTTGCCCGATCCGCTGAGCGGAAGCTGGCTGACGGTTGCGACACCCGTCACACCAGGTATCGCGCGGATCTGGTCGAGCAAGTTCTGGTGATAGGCCGTGACCCTCGGGGCGTCGGAAAACGATGGGTTGACGCGCGCGGTGAGCAGCCCTTCCGGCTCGAACCCGGGTGACGTCCCGAGCAGGCGATACACACTGCGGCTCATCAATCCGCTTCCGGCGAGCAGGACGACGGCGAGCGCCAGTTGAGCCACGACGAAGATCGATTGAAGGCGAACCCGCCGGGCGTCGAGACCGCCTCGGGCGCGAAGCGCCGCACGATCGCCGTCACGGGCCGCCTGCCACGCCGGAAGCACGCCGAAGGCGATGACGGACACGATGACCAGACCCACGCTCACGACGACGCTGACCGGATCGATCGAGATCGACGTCAGATGCGGAAGCGCGGCGCGCTGCGATCGCGGAATCGACGTGACGAAGAGCCGCACGGCCCACTGACCCAGGATGATTCCCAACCCGCCGCCTGGTATCGCGAGGACCAGACTTTCGGTCGCCAGCTGACGGATGAGCCGGCCGCGGCTGGCGCCGATGGCCGAGCGTATTGCGATCTCGTAGAAGCGTGACGCGCCGCGCGCCACCAGCACACCGGCGATGTTGGCGCAGGCGACGAGAAGAACGAACGCGGCGGCGCCCAACAGCACGATGAGGATCGGCCGCACCGAACCGACGACCAGATCCGCCAGCGTTACGACGCGCGCGCGCGCCGAAGGATGATATTGCGGATCGATCGATGCGAACCGGCGCGCGATGACATCGAGATCGGCGGCGGCCTGATCCGAAGACACGCCCGGACGAAGACGGCCGATGATGTCGAGTCCGTGCATGTAGCGCCGCTCGAGCTCCGCTGCAGACTGGCGGATCGGCAGGAACAACTCGGCCAGTCCGCGAAGCGGAAACTCGAAGTCACGCGGGAGCACGCCGACGATCGTCGTCTGCTCTCCGCTCAATCCAATCGTGCGTCCGATCACCGCCGGGTCGGCTCCCAGACGCCTTCGCCAGGCGCCGTCCGCGATGATGACGACCGGCGGACTCTGCGCCCGCATGTCGGCTGCCTCGAAGTCACGGCCGAGCGCCGGACGGACGCCGAGCAGCGCAAAAAATCCATCGGTGACTTCGGTCATGGGCACGCGGTCCTGCTCGTCGATTCCGGTGACGTTGCGGCTGCCGCCGGAGAACCCCACGACGTCGACGAGCGTGGAGTTCTGCGCCCGATAGTCCAGGAAATCGAGGTAGGACACGGTGCCGCTGCCGCCCGGGCGCCGCGTATCGATCTCGGAGATCGAGATCAAACGATCGGCGGCGTCATAGGGCAGCGGCCGGAGCAGCACGATCTGCACCAGCGCGAACACCGACGTCGTGGCCGCAATGCCGAGCGCCAGCGTCAACGTGACCGTCGCAACCAGCGAGGGCTGGTGCAGCGCGCGCCGTACTCCGTAGCGGAAATCAGTCGCGAGTTGTCCCAACAGCCGCCCCGGTCGAACGGGCTCGTTCGGGCCCGTTCTCCGCCGGCGCGCCTGCACGCGCAGACGCATCACGCCTGGCAGCGATCGGATCACCTGCGACCAGTACCACCAACCCGCACGCAGGCGCGAACGCGAGGGCGCGACGAGGCGCTCGAACTCCTCATCCAGATCGCCCAGGAGCACGTCGCGAACGTCTTCCGGCAGGAGGCGCCGCAAGACACGTCTGGCGAGTGGGGGCGGCGTCATGTCTTGCGGCCTGGCCGCTTGAACGGCATTCTGAGTCCCGACCACATGCGCGCCTGCAGGTCCCGCGCCGCCTCGAGCGCGTCGATCCCCGCCGGCGTGATGACGAAAAACCGCCGTGCCCGTCCCCCGGCATCATCGTCACGCGCCCGAAGATAGCCCTTGGACTGCAGGCGATCGAGCGTGGCGTACACCGCGCCGATCGCCGCGGATCGCCCGGCGCGATCTTCGATCTCCCGCCGGATGCGCATGCCGTAGGCGTCGTCGTTGCCGAGCCGCACGACCGCGAGCAGAACGATCTGCTCGAATTCGCCCAGATAACCCATGATTGTATTTCTACAATGTAGAAAATAACGTGTCAAGAAGGGCGGAATCGATCTATCGGATGATCGATCTATTTCAAAACACTTGCCGGGGCGCGGCTTCTGAGGCGGCCGGAATGGTTTGCAATAGATCGATAAACCGATCGATCGATGTGCGGGTCTTCGTCAGTTTGCTTTGTACACGATCTTGCCGCCGATGATCGTGTAGGCGACCTTGGCGCTCCTGATCTGATCGTCGGGAATCGTCGTGATGTCCTTCGTCAGCACCGTGATGTCGGCGAGCTTCCCGCGCGCGAGCGTGCCCTTGATGTCCTCTTCGAAGGCGGCGAAGGCGTTCGCCAGGGTGTACGAGCGAAGGGCTTCCATGCGGCTCATCTTCTGGTCGCCAAAGAAGACTTTGCCGTCGGCCGCCTTGCGCGTCACGCTCGAGTAGTAGCTGGCAATCGGATCGACGTCCTCGACCGGCGCGTCCGTGCCGTTCGTGACGACGGCGCCTGACTTCATCAGCTTTTGCCAGACGTACGCGCCTTCTTCGGCGCGGCGCGCCCCGAGTCTGGGGATCACCCACGGCGCGTCCGACGTGCAATGCACGCCCTGCATCGAGGCAATCACGCCCAGCTGACCAAAGCGCGGAATGTCGGCGGGATTCAGGTGCTGCGCGTGCTCGATCCGCCACCGGAGCGCATGGCCGTTCTTGAGGTTCCGCTTGAAGGTCTCCTCGTAGATGTTCAGCACCTCACGGTTGGCGCGATCGCCGATTGCGTGAATGCACATCTGGTAACCCTGCTCAATCGCAATCTGCGCGCGCCCCCGGACTGCGTCCATGGAAACCGACGGCAGGCCAACACGGCTCGTCGAGACCGGAACGGAACTTTCCGGAAGATCCGAGTACGGCTCGAGCAGCCACGCGCCGCGTGATCCCAGCGCGCCGTCGGCCGTGATCTTGATCGCGCGCACGGTCAGCATGTTGTTGCCGTAGCCAATCACGCGGTTGGCGGCGAGCGTTTCGGGGTTGTACTCACGGATCATGATCCACAGGCGGACGTGCATCTTCCCGTCGTCGATCATCCGCTTGGAGTCGTTGACCAGCTCCAGCGAACCGGCGCCGTCGAACGTCGACCCGGCGTCCTGAAAACTGGTGATCCCCTTGCTGATGACCTCCCGATCGGCCAGCTCGAGCACCCGGCGGTGCCGCGCCTCGCGCTCCTCGGCGGTCGGCGTCGGCTCGCCGGTGCCGCGCTTGATCAGCCGTGAGGCGGTCTCGCGCAGCAGGCCGGTCGGGCTGCCGTTGGCGTCCTTCAGGATCTCCCCGCCATCCGGGTTTCGCGTCTGCGACGTGACGCCGGACAGCTCGAGCGCTTTCTGATTGGCAAACGACGCGTGGCCGCTCGCGTGCGTCAGGATGACGGGATTGTTCGGCGAGACCTTGTCCAGCGACTCGTGCGTCGGAAACCCCTCGACGTTCGGCTGCGGCGCCGACGTCCACTTTTCCTGGTGCCAGCCGCGGCCGATGATCCACTGCCCCGGCTTGGCCTTCTCGACCGCCTGCGCGACCATCTGCACGATCTCGTCCCAGCTCTTCGTGCCCATGAGGTCGAGGTTCATCTTGTTTTCGCCGATGCCGGGAAAATGCCCGTGCCCCTCGATGAACCCCGGAACGGCGAGCTGCCCGTTCAGATCGATCACCTGCGTCGTCGATCCGACGAATTTCTCCACGTCGGCATTGGATCCGAGGGCGACGATGGCGCCGTTGCGCGCGGCGAGCGCCTGGACTTCCGGCTGCGCCGTGTCGAGCGTCAGGATTTTTCCGCTCTTCAGGACGAGGTCGGCGGGCTCAATCTGCTGGCTGCCGGCACCCAGCAGCCAGGCGGCGGCCAGGAACAGCGGGACGGGGCTTTTTCCCACAGCGTTTCTCCCTCAGGGGACGGAGGTCGACCCGGCCCCGAACATCCGGGCAAAGTTACCACCAAATATCTGCGCCTGGGCGGCCGGGGCGACGCCGAGGTCCTCGAGGATCGCGCGTTGAATGTCGAAGACACCGCGCTGCCAGCCGCGCGGGAAGAACGATGAATCGGTGCCGAAGACGAGCCGGTCGGGCCCGAGCACCTCGAGCGCGCGCGCGAAGACGTCGCGCAGCGTCAAGCCGCTGTGGAGACGCACCCAGTCGTTCGAGCTCGATGTATCCAGAAGGATGTTCGGCGCCGTGAGCGCCGCCATCAGCGCTTCGCGGAAGAGACCCGCTCCGAAATGCGGAATGATGACGGGCACCGACGGATGCCGAACGGCGACGGCAGCCACGGCCAGCGGATCGCCAAGGCGCAGATCGAACTGGCTCGGCAGGCCAAGCTTGCGGCGAATTCCGATCGACAGCAGACCGCAGTGCACGAACACCGCGGCGCCGCGCCGCTCCGCCGCCTTGAATACGGCGACGCTCCGATCGTCGTCGACCGGCACGCGATGCATGGCAGGAAAGAGACATGCGGTCCGGAGACCGAGTTCACCAAACGCGCGTTCGAGACGCGATCCGCTGTCGGGAACAGCGGGGTTGAACATGAACGCGCCGACGATCCGCCCAGGCTTTCGCCGGACCGCGGTCGAGACCGATGCCTCGTCCCCCGGCACGCTCGCAATCAACATCGCGTGATCGACCTGGTGCCGATCGAGCTCGGCGATCCATCGATCGGCGAGCGCCTCGTCCGTCGCGGGCGCGTCCCATCCGAGCCATTTCGGCAGCGACTCAGCCGGATCGCCGCCTGCGGCAGCCTGGCTCGCATCCGCACCGAGCGTCCTGAAGAATCCGGGTGAGAAAAAGTGGCAATGTGTGTCGGCGAGCATCGGGGACGGGTTAGTTTTCCACAGAAAGACGGTCTGGGGGGACGGAGGAACCTGCAGTTCCCTGTCCCTGGAACGGCTCTGTCTGTGGAAAACTAACCCGTCCCTCCACCAGCAGGAAATACGGCAGCGACAGGGCCGCGAGCCCTGCGGCGACCGCAAATCCGACGCGGAACCAGTAGTGGTGCACCAGCCAGCCCATGGCTGACGAGCCGGTGCCGATGCCTGTGTCGAACGCCGCGAGCATCGCGCCGAATGCCGCGCCGCGCCGGTTGGCGGGGACGTGCTCCATGATGTACGCGGTGTACGACGGGTACATCAGGCCGAAGCCGGATCCGAAGACCAGCGCAGACGCGAGAAACGTCGCCGGTCCCTGCGCCGCAGCAAGCATCACCAACCCCAGCGCCGGCACCGTCAGACAGGGCAGCAGAACACGCCGGTAGCCAATTCGATCGATCGACCGGCCGATCAGGATGCGGCCGGCGCAGATCGAAACCGCCATCCCGGTCAGAAACGAGCTCCGCGGTGTGATGGACAACGCGTCCGCGAACAGCGCCGAGAAGCTCGTCAAGCTGCCGTACCCGAAGGAAATCAGCGCCATCGTCACCGACAGGAGAAGCACTCGCCATTCGACGTTTTTGAAGAGCCGCGGTGGTGCGCCTGGCTGAGCCACGTTCGTCGGCGGATCCAGCGAACGAGCTGCGCGAGTGAGCTGGGTGCGATCGTCCGGAAGCCGCCAGGCGATAAACGCCATCAGCAGGTTGAGCGACAGGATCTCGACGCACAACGTGAACCAGCCAAAGTGATGAACCCAGAACCCGAGCGCCGGTGCGGCGCCGACTGCAAGAACGGACGTCAGGCCCCAATAGCTCAACCCTTCGGCGCGCCGCGACGCCGGAATCGTCGCCGTCATGTAGGCGCCCGACGACGAGAGGAGCGCAGACCAGAAGAAGCCGTGCACGACCACGACCGCGAGCAGCAGCCGATAGTCGTGAATCACCGAGTAGCTGGCGGAGAAAATCGCGAGCGTGAGGCTGACGGCGATCAACACCCGGCGATGGCCGAGCCGATCGCCGATCGGTCCCGTGAACGGCGCGGAAAACGCCGACGAGTACGCAAGGAGGCCGAGAAACAGCCCGGCCGCCGCCGCCGTGCCGCCCAGCTCGAGCACGCGATACGGCGCCGCCGGCAGCAGTTGAAAGACCGACACGAAGACCATGGCGCTGTACGCACACATGGTGAAGAATCGCGGAGTGAACAAACGATCGGACACCAAGGCAGTATAGAACTGAGAGAGATCGATCTATCGGATCATCGATCTATCGATCTAT
>JBLNGH010000063.1:0-3220 GCA_050264575.1 Acidobacteriota bacterium
GACAAACCGCTCCTCAAGTCGCACCAGAAAACCAAGCCGCCGCTCGGCTGGCCGCGCGAGACCGACTCGCTTTGTCCGATCTGCGTCCGCGAAGCGCGCCAGGAGATTCTCGACGGCAAGCGCGACTACAAGGAACTGCTCACCGAGAAGATCGGCGAGATCAAGGCCACCATCCTCGAGCGCGACGGCAAGATCATGATGGTGAAGGACTGCCCGTTGCATGGCCATTTCGAGGACGTCATGGCCATCGACACGGCGTTCTTCAAGCACCTCGAAGAGAGCTTCCCCGGCTCCGACATGCGGGCGCACAACGACGAGAAGCTGCACAACCACGGCTCCTCGACGATCAAGTACGGCCGCGGCTCGGTGCTGACGATCGACCTGACGAACCGCTGCAACATGATGTGCGATCCGTGCTTCATGGACGCGAACCAGGTCGGATTCGTGCACGAGCTCGGCTGGGACGAGATCAAGACGCTGCTCGACAACGCGATCACGATCAAGCCGCGGCGGCAGATGTCCGTGCAGTTCTCGGGCGGTGAGCCGACGCTGTCGCCGTACTTCCTCGACGCGGTGCGCTACTCGCGCGAGGTCGGGTACAACTCCGTCCAGGCGGCGACCAACGGCATCGAGTTCGCCAAGAGCCCGGACTTCGCCCGCGCCGCCGCGAAGGCGGGGCTGCGCTACGTCTACCTGCAGTTCGACGGCATCGGCAACGCCGCCAACTCGCACCGGCTCGTCGGCAACCTCTTCGACGTCAAGCTCCGCGCGATCGAGAACCTCTGGAGCGCCGGGGTCGACATCGTGCCGGTGACGACCATCGTGAACGGCGTGAACAACGAGCAGGTCGGGCGCATCATCCAGTTCGCGCTCGACAACCCGAAGAAGATCTCGTTCCTGTCGTTCCAGCCGGTGTCGTTCACCGGCCGCGACGAGGAGATCACGGACGAGCGGCGTCACGCGCAGCGCTACACGCTCTCGCACCTGGCGCACGACGTGAAGAAGCAGACCGGGCTCGGCGAGCCGGTCCGCGACTGGTTCCCGATCTCGTTCATGGGCACGTTCGGCGACTGGGCCGATCTCACGCACGGACCGCAGGCCGAGTGGGGCCAGCTCTCGTGCGGCTGCCACCCGAACTGCGGCGTCGGCATGGCCGTGATGATCGACAAGGAAACCAAGGAAGCCGTGCCCGTCACCGCGTTCCTCAAGGGCGAGCCGCTCGCAAAGGACATCGCGAAGGTGAACGACGCGGCGCGCGGCAAGTTCCTGTCGGTCGTCGGCATGGCCCTCGCCCTCATGAAGAACTACGACCCGTTCAAGTCGCCGACGCACTTCAAGATGCTCGACCTCTTGAAGAAGTTCGATAAGACGTTCGGCGCGACCGGGAAGGAGTACGGCAGGGTCTCGGGCGACCGGACCGACGCCGACATCGCGATGCGGCGCGGCGATCGCTGGAACTTCCTGTTCATCGCGGGGATGTGGTTCCAGGATCTCTTCAACTACGACTTCCGGCGGACCGAGCGGTGCATCATTCCGTACGCGACGCAGGAGGGGGAGATCAGCTTCTGCGCCTACAACACCGGGATCGGCTGGCGGAACATCATCGAGAAGATGCACATGACGGCCACGCTCACCAAGTGGTACGACGAGCACGGCCGGCACGAGATCTTCGCCGGCGGGAAGAAGGTCGGCCTCGAGACCACCGCGCACAGCCTCAAGCTCGATCAGGAGGCCGTGAACAAGGGCAAGCAGACGGACCTCGACGAGAAGGGGATCGCCAAGACGGCGCGCGAGGAAAAGCTGCGCGCGCGCAAGGCGCAGCAGGAGCACCAGCGGATGGCCGAGTTGTACCGGCAGGAAGTGCTCAAGGAGCCGAAGCCTGAGATGGCCACGGGCTTGCAGATTCAGGGGCTGAAGGGCGCGAAGAGGGAAGAGGAGCCCGTCGCGCACTGATCACGAGGTTCCGCAGTTCCGGGGTTCCGGGGTTCTGGTTCCGGGGTTCTGATTTCAGACGACGCAGTGGATGGGCCCGGCGGATAGAATCCGTTCGGCCCGTTCCTTTTTTGAGCGCATCGGTACGTCGCCTTTTGTTCTTGGTGGCTCGGATCGGCCGTATCGGTCCGGTTCCGACGGGGGGATCATGTGATTCGCAGGCGCTCGGGAGGAGCCGTTGACGCTCACCCGCAGTGCGACGTCAGTGACGAGGAGGCGCGGGCAGCGGCGGAGTCGCCAAGGGCGAGCCGGCCAGATAGGGCAGCAGTCCGACTTCTTCGAGCAGCACGCGGTACCGCGGGTCGCCAAGATAGCGCACGAGTCTCAGCTCGAACAGCAGGTTGTCCATCGGGTCCTCTTGTTCCTTCAACTTTTCGAGAAATGCGAACATCGCGTCGCGGTCACCGAGCGCCGCGCTTGCTGACGCGGCGCAGCGAATCGACTCCTGTCGTGCAGCCGCCTCTTTCTGGATCTGGCGGGCGAGCGCGGTGCC
Source organism: Acidobacteriota bacterium (assembly GCA_050264575.1). Lineage (GTDB taxonomy): Bacteria > Acidobacteriota > Vicinamibacteria > Vicinamibacterales > SCN-69-37 > DASQFI01. The sequence continues at coordinate 2,486 of JBLNGH010000063.1, forward strand.
CTGTGCTCGATTCCCGCTCAATACCAGCGTGTCGATCAGGCTGACGCGCGTGCGGCAATAGCCCGGCGCCAGTTTCACGCCTCGTTCGAGGACCTCCAGCGCCCTCTGATATTCGCCGATGGACGTGTAGGCGTCGCCGAGCCGATAGATCGACGTCACGAGATCGGGATACATGTCGAGCACACGGAGCAGGATCGGGATCGCCCGTGCGGGCTGCCGGCACATCAGGTGAACGCTGGCCACCGCTTCGTTGACCAGCGGTGTCAGCGGGTCAATGTCGGCACCGATTTGCGTCTGCTTCAGGGCCTCGTCGCATTTGCCAAGCCGTGCGAGCAGCGTGCCGTACCACTGGCGTCCGGTGCTGTATTGCGGACTGAGCACCACGGCTTGGCGGTGCTCGACCTCAGACTCCTGCCATCGGCGCTGCTGCAGCAGGAAACGTCCGAGTGCGGCATGCGGGTGCCCGAGCGACGGATCGAGTTGGATCGCTCGTCGCGCCGCGGCCATACCGGCCGCGACGTGGATCACCCGTTGCGTCGCGCCCGTACCGGCCGCGACCTCGATCGCTCGTTGCGCCGCGGCCGTACCGGCCGCGATTTTGTCCTCGTGCCATGGCATGATCGCTGGCGAGGGAGTCCTGGCGCCGAGCGCGTACGCGTCGGCGAGCGCCGACCACGCCTCCGCATAATCGGGCTGAAGATCGATTGCTCGACTCAGATGGACGACCGCCTTCTC
>JBLNGH010000064.1:0-3848 GCA_050264575.1 Acidobacteriota bacterium
GCTCAAAACATTCGTGTCTCAGAAATCACGTCGACCACCCGGCCGGGGCTTTCGGTCGTCTACGCGGAAGTCGATGAAAATGCCCGAATCGACGCCAGCAAGGAATTTGACGATATCAAGGTCAAGCTCGATGCGCTGACTGATTTGCCTGAAGGCGCCGGACCAATTCAGTACATCAAGGAATTTGGTGAAACGTCGGCGCTGATGCTGACCGTCGCCAGTCCGCCCGCGAGCGGCGCACGGCTTGAACTGCTGGCGTCACAGATCGCCGCTGCCGCCGTTCCGGCGCCTGGCACGCTGGACGTGGTGATGTGCAGTTCCGGCTCGCCCGATCCGTCGTTCGTACGTGAGGCGGCTTCATTGCTCGGCGATGCGTTGGTGCGGCGAGGCCTCGGCACGGAGGCGCGAACGATTCCTGGCGACAGTTTCGTCGTGATCAGGCTCGCGACGCGCGCTGACGCCACTGTAGTCGGTCGCTCGGTCCGTCGCGTCTGGGAGGAACTGCCGCAGCGAGCGGACATCCATCCGGATGTGTGGGATCCGATCGTCATCACCCCCGGTGTCTCGCTCGCCGACCTTCTGGGACGGGAAGCCGGCCCGAAATACTCCTACCGCGAGCTCGATGACTTCACCGATCGCATCGAAAAGGCGATCAAAATCGCGCCTGAAGCCTCGCGGGTCACCAGGGTCGGCGTGATCGAGGAGCAGATCGAGGCGCGGTACTCGCAACGCCGGCTGGCAGCCTTCGGCATCATTCCAGCGGCCATCGGCGGCGTCCTGCAAAGTCGCAACACGACCGTGCCCGCTGGGACGGTGAACGCCGAGGGACGCGAGCTGGCCCTCGAGCAGACGGGCGAATTCCGGACGCTTGCCGACATCGACAAGGTCGTCTTCACCCAGGCGGCCAACGGCACGCCGGTCTATCTGCGCGACATCGGCAGCGTCCATCGCGGCTACGAGCATCCGGTGCGTCTTGTCTCCTATTACACGTGGCGCGACGACGGCGGGCGCTGGCTGCGAGGCCGCGCGATCGTGCTGTCGACGGAAATGAAGAAAGGGGAGCAGATCGATCGCTTCGGGACGGCCGTGCGCGCCCGGGTGGACGAGATCCGGCGGGCGCTTCCGGCCGATCTCGTCGTCGGCACGACGTCCGACCAGCAGCGCCAGGTGCGCGAGAAGCTGGACCTGTTCAACCGCAGCCTCTGGGAAGCGGTTCTGCTCGTGGTCCTTGTCTCGCTGATTGGATTCTGGGAATGGCGATCCGCGCTCCTCATGGCCTTGTCGATTCCGATCACGCTGGCCATGACCTTTGGTCTGATGCAGCTCGTCGGTCTCGACATCCAACAAATGTCGATCGCGTCGCTCATCATCGCGCTGGGGTTGCTCGTGGACGACCCCGTCGTCGCCGGCGATGCGATCAAGCGGGAGCTCGCACGTGGCCGGCCTCGGGCGGTGGCGTCGTGGCTCGGGCCTGAAAAACTCTCGAAAGCCATCCTGTACGCGACGATTACCAACATCGCCGCGTACTTGCCGTTCCTGCTGCTGAACGGCGATGTCGGGAGGTACATCTACAGCCTGCCGATGACGATCGCCTGTTCCCTCGTGGCTTCCCGCGTGATGTCGATGACGTTCCTTCCGCTCCTGGCCTACTACATCCTGAAGCCGGGGAACGATCGCGGCGCTGATCGACCACGGGACAGCCGGTTCGGCAGGGCTTATGAACGTGCGGTGAGCTTCGCGATCGACCATCGCTGGAAGGTTCTTGCGGCCTCGTCGGTCGTCCTTGCGGCAGGCGCGTTCTTCGTCACGCAGCTTCACCGCCAATTCTTCCCGCGAGACAACTTCTACATCGCCTACGTGGACATCCGTCTGCCCGAGGACGCGCCGATCGCCCAGACCGAGCGTGTCGCCCGCGAAGCCGAGGAGATCATCCGCCAGGTCACGAGCGAGCACGATCGGAGCCACGGAGCGCCCTTGTCGCTCGCGTCGATTACGTCGTTCATCGGCGCTGGCGGCCCGCGATTCTGGTTCTCGGTCCGTCCAGAGCCGCGTGCCCCGAATTACGCGCAACTGCTCCTGCAATTCAGTCACAGCGAAGATACGAATCGCTTAGTGGGTCCACTCCAGCAAGCCCTGTCGTCGCGAGTGGCGGGCGCGAGAATCGACGTGCGCACGGTCGAAACGGGCCCGCCGACGATCATTCCGGTGTCGATGCGCGTCCTCGGCGACGACGCCCGCGTGCTCCGTGAAGAGGCGGAGAAGCTGCATGCAATCTTGAAGACGTCCCCGTTTGCGATCAACGTGCGGGACGACTGGGGAAACGACGCTATTCGCACGCGGCTTGAAATCGATCAGGACCGCGCTGGTCTTGCAGGCCTGTCAAGCCGCGACATCGCCGTGTCGATCTACTCGGGGGTCGTCGGAGCGCCGATTGGGTACCTCCGCGAGGGACGCAAGAACATCCCGATCGTTCAATTGATGGAGTACGGTCAACGCCAGACCGTCACGGACTTGAGCGAACTGTACGTGTACTCGAGTCAAACGCCAGTCAGGGTGACACTCGGCCAGATTGCGCGGCTGACGTACCGCCCTGAAATGGCGGTCATCCACCGGGTCAACCAGTATCGGGCGATCAACGTGGCGGCCCTGCCCGCGCCCGGTCATCTTGCCGACGAGGTCACTACGCCCTTGATGCCCCGGATCCGCGAGTTCGCAGAACAGTTGCCCGCGGGCTATCGATTCGAGATCGTCGGGGAATTGAAGGAACAACTCAAAGGGCAACAAGGCTCATTGACGGTCGTGATCGCGTCGGTGATCGCGATCTACCTGGCGCTCGTGTTTCAGTTTCGGAATGCGGTCAAGCCGTTCATCGTCTTTGCGGGCATTCCCTTCGGAGCTGTCGGCGCGTTCGCAAGTCTCTGGCTGATGGGGATGCCGCTCGGATTTCTCGCGATTCTGGGTATCACGAGTCTCATTGGTGTCATCGTGAGCCATGTGATCGTCCTATTTGATTTCATCGAGGAGCAGCATGAACACGGCGCGCGACTGCAGGAGGCCCTCATCGAGGCGGGCATCCGCCGTCTCCGGCCGGTCCTCATTACGGTCAGCGCGACGGTGCTGGCGCTGTTTCCGTTGGCGCTCCATGGCGGTCCGCTGTGGGAAGCGTTGTGCTACGCGCAGATTGGAGGCCTGACGCTCGCCACGGCCGTCACGCTGTTTTTGATCCCGGTCTTTTACTCGGTCTTTGTCCTCGATCTGAAGATCGTGCGATGGGAATCGCGTGCGTGATCGCGGCGAACCGGCGGCTTCTGCGACTGAGACGGTCGAGAGTTGGAGAACTGAGATGGCTGATCAGCGGGTCGTGCTCATCACCGGCGCTTCGTCGGGCGTCGGGCAATCCACCGCTCGGTTGCTTGCTCAATACGGCTACAAGGTCTTTGGAACAAGCCGGAATCCGAGAAGCGCCGGCAGTATCCCCGGTGTCGACATGCTGCCACTCGATGTGCGCGCAGATGACTCGGCGAGGGCGTGCGTCGAGACCGTTGTCAATCAGCGTGGCAGACTCGACGTGCTGATTAACAACGCCGGTTATGCGCTGGCCGGTGCGTTGGAAGAGCTCTCATCAGAGGACGCCAGGGCACAGTTCGAGACCAATTTCTTCGGTGTCGTCAGGATGATCAATGCGGCGCTCCCCCACATGCGCCCGCAGAAGCGCGGGCACATTATCAACGTCAGCTCGCTCACCGGCCTGACCGCGGTTCCGTTCTTGGGCATTTACTCCGCCAGCAAGTTTGCCCTCGAAGGGTACACAGAAGCGCTCCGCCACGAACTGAAGCCTTTCGGCATTG
>JBLNGH010000065.1:0-3950 GCA_050264575.1 Acidobacteriota bacterium
CGCTGCGAGCCGGAGCCGAGCGCGTGGCAGCCGCCGAAGCAGCACTCCGATCCGCGCGCCGCGAGCTCTATCCTGATTTTCAGCTCGGGGTTCAACTCCAACGTCGTCCCGAGTTCCCCGACATGGTCAGCGTGATGGTGGGATTCAACATGCCGATTTTCGCCAGTGGAAAGCAGCTGCCGATGCGGCGCGAGATGGCGGCGATGCGCGATATGTCGCAGGCCGAACTGCTCAACCAGCGCAACGAGACCATCGCGCAAGTCATCGAGACTCGCGCGCGCGCAGAACAAGACCGCGCGCTCGGCGAGCTGTACCGGACGAACATTCTGCCCCAGGCGCGGGCCGCCGTGCAGGCGGCGCTCGCCAGCTACCGCGTCGGGCGGGTGCCCTTCATGACGCTCGTGGACAATCAAATGACCGTGAACCGCTACGAAACCGACGCCTATCGGTATCTGGCCGATTATCACCAGGCAATTGGCGAATTGGAGGCCCTGGTCGGCCGAGAGGTGCACCCATGAAGGCCCAACTCACGTTCGTCGTCGTGGCCGCGCTGACCGCAGTGGCGTGCCGCGGCAAAGCCAAGGCCGATGACATGGCCGGCATGGATATGACCACGCCTGCTGCGGATTCGGGACAGCACGAGCGGGCCCCCGTTCGCCTCAGTGCGGAGCAGGCCCGCGCGATCGGCGTCACGTTCACGGTCGTCGCGCGCGGGCCGCTGACGCGCGCCGTGCGCACGGTGGGCCAGGTGGTGCCCGCCGAACCCAGCCTCGCCGAAATCACCACGAAGATCGACGGGTTCGTGGACAAGCTGTTCGTGGATGCGACCGGCGCCACGGTGCGCCGCGGCCAACCGCTGCTCACCATCTACAGTCCCATGCTGGTCGCCGCGCAGGAGGAGCTGCTGGCGTCCCAACGACTCGCGCGCACCGTGGACTCCACCGATGCCGAGGCGTGGCGGAACGCGCGGTCATTGCTCGATGCGTCCCGGCGCCGCTTGTCGTACTGGGACATTTCCGATGAGCAAATCGCGCGGCTCGAGCGCACCGGGGAGGTCACGAAGACGCTGACGCTGAACGCGCCGCTCGACGGCATCGTGCTCGAAAAGATGGTCGTCGCTGGGCAGTCCATCATGGCTGGCATGAAGCTGTACCGCATCGCGGATCTCGCGACGGTGTGGATCGAGGGCGCCGTGTTCGAGCAGGATCTTGGATTGGTTCACGCGGGGGTGGCCGTGCGCGCCGAGCTGACGGCGTACCCGGGTCGCCAGTTCGATGGGCGCGTGAGCTTCATCTGGCCGACGGTGGATTCGGCGAGCCGCACGGCTCGCGTGCGCGTCGCGTTTGCGAATAGCGGCGGACTGCTCAAGCCCGGCATGTACGCCACCCTGCTGCTCGAAGCCGTGATCGGCCGCGACGTCGTGAGCGTCCCGGCGGAGGCGATCGTGCAGACCGGTGAGCGTAATCTCGCCTTCGTGGTTGGTCAAAACGGCGTGCTCGAACCGCGCGAGGTCGCGATCGGCGCGCGGGCGGGCGAGCGCTTCCAGGTGCTGCGCGGGCTGACCCCCGGGGAGCGCATCGTGGCATCCGCCAACTTCCTGGTCGATGCCGAGTCACGGCTCGGCGCGGGCGCGGCCGGCGCGATGCCGGGGATGGACATGGGAACGGAGCCGAAACGTCCGTGATTACCTCCATCATCGCCTGGTCGCTCGAGAATCGCTTTTTGGTCGGGCTCGCCACCGCGGCGCTGGTCGGTGCCGGAATTTGGGCGGTCACGACCACACCCATCGACGCGCTGCCTGACCTTTCCGACGTGCAGGTCGTCATCCAAACCGATGTTTCCGAGCAGGCGCCGCAGATCGTCGAAGATCAGGTGACGTATCCGATCGCCTCGGAGATGCTCAAAGTGCCCGGGAGCCGCGTCGTTCGGGGCTACAGCTTCTTCGGTCAATCGCTCGTCTACGTGTTGTTCGAGGATGGCACCGACCTGTACTGGGCGCGTTCGCGCGTGCTCGAATACATGAACGGCCTGCGCCAGCGCCTTCCCGCAGGCGTCGAGCCGACCCTCGGGCCGGACGCGACGGGGGTCGGCTGGGTGTTCGAGTACGTGCTCCAAAGCGACTCGCTCGATCTCGCGCAGCTTCGCAGCGTGCAGGATTGGTACCTGCGCTATCAGCTCACCGCGATTCCGGGTGTGTCGGAGGTCGCGAGCCTGGGCGGTTACGTGAAGCAGTATCAGGTCGAGGTCGATCCGGAGCGGCTGCGCGCGTTTCGCATCCCGGTGATGAAGGTGGTCGAGGCGATCGGCGCGCACAACGCCGACGTCGGCGCGCGCGTGATCGAGATGGGCGGCCGCGAGTACATGATCCGCGGCTTGGGCTACCTCCGGACGCTGGATGAAATCCGCGACGTTGCCGTCGGTGCGACGATGGACGGCACGCCGATTCGGGTGGGCGATGTCGCCACCGTGCAGGTAGGCCCCGCCCCGCGGCGCGGCGCCGCCGACCTGAACGGCAAGGGTGAGGTGGTGGCCGGCATCGTCATCATGCGCTTCGGCAGCGACGCTCTGAAGACGATCGAGGCGATCAAGGCGCGTATCGCGGAAGTCCAGCGCACGCTGCCGGCGGGCGTCCGGCTTGTGCCGGTATACGACCGGTCCGACCTCATTCACCGCGCGATCGCGAATCTGAACCGGACCCTGATCGAAGAATCGGTCATCGTCGCACTGGTGTCGATCCTGTTCCTGCTGCATTTCCGCTCGGCGTTCGTGGCCATCGTCACGCTGCCGCTGGGCATCCTCATCTCGTTTCTCGTCATGCGGTCGATGGGCGTCGGCGCCAACATCATGAGTCTTGGGGGGATCGCGATCGCCATGGGAGCCATGGTGGATGCGGCGATCGTCATGATCGAGAACATGCATAAACACCTGGAACGCGAGGGAGCGGGGAGCGGGGAGCTGGGAGCGGGCCGGCGATGGGAGATCGTGCGCGAGGCCGCGATCCAGGTCGGTCCGCCGCTGTTCTTCTCGCTCCTCATCATCGTCGTGTCGTTCCTGCCGGTGTTTTCGCTCGAGCAACAGGAGGGCCGGCTGTTCAAACCGCTCGCGTTCACGAAGACGTTCGCCATGGCGGGCGCGGCACTGCTCTCGATCACCCTCGTCCCGGTGCTCATGGGCTACCTGGTGCGCGGGCGCATCCGGCCGCAGGAGGCGAACCGGGTGAACCGCTGGCTGATGCGGCTCTATCGGCCTATCATCGCCTGGGTCCTGCGGTACCCGGTGCGTGTGCTCGTCGCGGCCGGCGTCGTGCTCGTGGCCACCGTCCTGCCGTGGAGCCGGCTGGGCAGCGAGTTCATGCCGCCGCTGGACGAGGGGTCGCTGCTCTTCATGCCGACGACCGTGCCGGGTGTCTCGATCGGCCAGGCGCGTGAGATCATGCGCTACCAGGACAGCGTGCTGGCCAGCTTCCCCGAGGTCGCCGCGGTGTTCGGCAAGGTGGGACGTGCGAACACGGCCACCGATCCGGCACCGCTCGACATGTACGAGACGACGATCACCCTCAAGCCCCACGATCAGTGGCGCTCCGGCATGACGACCGATCGCCTCGTCAGCGAACTGGACCGCGCGGTGCGGCTCCCGGGCGTCACGAACGCTTGGACGATGCCGATCAAGAACCGGATCGACATGCTCGCGACGGGCGTGCGGACTCCCATCGGCATCAAGGTGTACGGCCCGAACCTCGATACGCTGCAGCAACTGGGCATCGCGGTCGAGCGCATCGTGAAACGCGTGGCGGGGACGCGCAACGTCTTCGCCGAGCGTAACGTGTCGGGCTACTACGTGGACGTGAAGACCGATCGCGCGCAAGCGGCTCGCTTCGGACTGAATGCCGGCGATCTGCACGACGTGGTGATGGCGACCGCGGGCGGCATGACCGCGGCGATCACGGTGGA
>JBLNGH010000066.1:0-2686 GCA_050264575.1 Acidobacteriota bacterium
CCGCACAACGTGGTGCGCGCGTCGTTTGCGGCGCTGGGCCTGCTGAAGGATCCGGCGATGGTCGCGCGGCTGCGGGGGAAAGAGCTCGAAGATCTCATCGGCCCAGCCCAGAGGACCGCCAGTGGCCACTAAGAAACCGGCGAAGTCATCGAAGTCAGCGACACCGGACGCGTCCAGGTCGGGGAAAAAGGGGAGTGCGGTCGCGAAGCGGCTGAAGGTGACGCAGATTCGAAGCGGAATCGGCTTCGACCAGAAGCAGACCCTCGCGCTGCGCGGACTCGGGTTGAGGCGCCTGCGCCATACCGTCGAGGTGCCGGACACGCCGTCATCCCGAGGCTTGATTTTGAAGGTTCGCCACCTCGTGGTGGTCAGTGAGTGAAATGGTGATGTGGTGACGTGGTGATTGACAAGCGCTCGCAAATCACAAATCACCACATCACCACATCACAGATTCAGGAGTGCAGTTGATGTCGCTGAATAATTTGCGTCCTCCTCGTGGCGCCAAGCGCGACCGGAAGCGCGTCGGCCGTGGTCCCGGATCGGGCCATGGCAAGACCGCGACGCGCGGCAGCAAGGGCGCGAAATCGCGATCGGGATTCCGGTTCAAGCGCGGCTTCGAGGGCGGCCAGATGCCGCTGCACCGCCGCGTGCCGAAGCGGGGATTTCACAACCCGTTTCGCGTCGAGTACGCCGTCGTCAATCTCGACACGCTTGCCGAGGTGTTCGACACCGGGTCGTCGGTGACGCCGGAGCTCCTCCGGGAGCGCGGCCTCGTCCGTCTCGCGCATGCGCCCGTGAAGGTGCTCGGCCGCGGCGACATCTCGAAGCAGCTGACGGTGCACGCGCACAAGTTCAGCGGATCGGCGGCGAAGAAGATTGCGGCGGCCGGCGGCGCTGCGGAGCTGATTGAGAGCAAACGCGACAAGGACGAACGGCTGAAAGGCGAACAGGCCCAGAGGCGACAAGCGGAAACGGCGGAAAGGCAAAAGGCGGAAGCGGCTGAAAAGCAGCAGAGCTCCCAAAGCCAAACGGCTGAAAAACCCGAGGGCAAAAGCGCTAAAAAGTCCAAGGGCCCAAAGACTGAGAAACCGAACGGCTGAAGAGCCGCGACCTGAACAGGTGGAAGGCCGAACCGTCAGGTTCGGCGACGAGCGTTAGAACCGAGAAGGAGGTAGTCAGAGCACACATATGGATAGTCTCAAGAACATCTTCGCCATCCCGGAGTTGCGCAAACGGGTGCTGTTCACGTTTGGCCTGTTGGCGGTGTACCGGGTGGGCAGCCACGTTCCGACGCCCGGCATCAACAAGGATGCGTTGACGGAGCTGACGCGGCAGTCCGCGAGCAATCTGTTCGGCCTCTACGACATGTTCTCCGGTCAGAACCTGTCGCAGATGACGATCTTTGCTCTCGGCGTGATGCCGTACATCAGCGCCTCGATCATCCTGCAGTTGCTGACGGTCGTCTGGCCGTACCTCGAGCGCCTCTCGAAAGAGGGCGAGCTCGGGCGTCGGCGCATCACCCAGTACACGCGCTACGGCACGATTCTCATCAGCTTCGTGCAGGCGCTCGGCATCGCGTTCTTTCTCGAGAACCTGACCCAGGTCCAGGGCGGCTTCCCCGTCGTCCAGAGTCCCGGCTGGGGATTCCGGCTGATGACGGTGCTCACGTTGTGCACCGGGTCGGTGCTCGTCATGTGGCTCGGTGAGCAGATCACCGAGCGCGGAATCGGCAACGGCATGTCGCTGTTGATCTATGCCGGCATCGTCGTCGGGATTCCATCAGGAGCGCTGCGCACGTTCCATCAGCTGCAGACCGGCCAGATGGGACTGCTGACGCTCGTCGGACTGCTGCTCATCATGATCGCCGTCATTGGCGCGGTCGTGTTCGTCGAACGGGGCCACCGCCGCGTGACCGTCCAGTACGCGCGGCGAATGGTGGGCCGGCGGATGCTCGGCGGGGCGAGCACGCACATCCCGCTCAAGGTGAACACGGGCGGTGTCATGCCGGTCATCTTCGCGTCGTCGATTCTGGCGTTTCCCCAGACGATTCAGCCGATGCTTCCCGCCGGCAGTTTCGTCGACAAGATCGTGACGCAGTTGAGCATCGGATACCCGCTGTACAACCTGTTGTACATCGGGCTCATCATCTTCTTCGCGTACTTCTACACGGCGATCATCTTCAATCCCGATGACGTCGCGGAGAACATGCGGAAGTACGGCGGGTTCGTGCCGGGCATCCGGCCCGGCAAACGCACGGCGGAGCACATCGACGGGATTCTGGCGCGCGTGACGCTCGCCGGAGCGATCTATCTGGCGTTGATCGCGCTGCTGCCGAACTTCCTGCTGTCTGGGTTCAAGGTCGAGCCGATTCCGTTCATCGGTCCGCGGCTCGATGCCATCCTGCCGCGGCAGGTGACGGAAGGCATGAACGTGACCTTCTACTTCGGCGGCACGTCGTTGTTGATTCTCGTCGGTGTAGCGATGGACACGGTGCAGCAGGTCGAGTCGCAGCTCATCATGCGGCACTATGACGGGTTCATGAAGAAGACCCGCATTCGCGGCCGGCGCGGATGAGGGGAGTCCGGGGGGCGAAGGCCCTTGGAGGATGTTGTTCGGCGCGCCATCTGGCGCGCCCCTGGCGAGCGGAGCGGGTCGGAAGGGATCCCCGCGAGTGAGCCAGTAGGGG
>JBLNGH010000067.1:0-2746 GCA_050264575.1 Acidobacteriota bacterium
GGAACTCTTCAGATTCCATAACTCCCCTGTCAGTTGTGAGCATGTCCCGTACCAACGATCCGCGCGAGCGAGAGCGAAAGCCGAGTTGACCAAGCGCGAGTGTATGCGGCCGTCTACTGGCGTCCTGTTCCCCGCGCAGTGCGAGGCCGTTCATCGCCCTGATCGCCGTAGCCGCTGCGGACCGTCCTTTTGGCCTTGCGCGGCTTGTCGGCTTTTTGCGAGCGGCCGACATCGTCCATTTCCTTGAAGCGCCCTCGAACGGTGCGCTTGGCGTAGGAGCTGGCTTTCGGACGACGCACGAGATCCCGCTTGCCCGCTGGTCTGGAGCGCTTTGCGCTGGCACGTTTCGGACTCTTCTTCGCCATATCCTTCCTCCGAGTGTTCTCTCTAGGTTCCATCCCGCCGATTCCACCACTTCGTCATCACAATCGCGGCTGCAACCGCGGCGCCCAGTCCGAACGTCGGCCGTGGCGGCGGAGTCGATGGACCGGGCGATGCGGGAATCAGCTCACCAGAGAGCGTCCGCTCCCGGTACGCTCGCGCAGCACGCGCGCCGATCAGCAGTTTTCCCTGTGCATTCTTCTGTCCCGGCGCTTTTCCGTACGGGGACGCATGTTCGATTTCCGCGTTCAGCTCGGCGCCGGTCAAGAGGGCGATACCTGAGACATAGAACCAGAGCAGCACCACGATGACGCCCCCGACGGTGCCGTAGGAGCCTTCGTAGTCAGTGAATCTGGCCACGTAGATCTTGAACAGGAGCGAGACCACCAGCCAGAGAACGGTGGCGACGACGGCACCTGGCGTGATCCAGACCCAGTCCTGATCCGCGTCCGGTCCAAAGTAATAAATCAAGCCGATCCCGGTGGTGATGAGGACGAACACCAATGGCCACTGCAGGAGCAGCCACGTCCACTCAAATGGTTCACCCCAGCCAGTCGTTTGTCCCAGCTTCTCGGCGAGCGTCGGCCCGATGAGGACCAACGACAACGCGATCAGGACGGTCACTGCCACACCGAGCGTGAGGCCGATAGCGACGAGTCGGACCTTCCACCACGGCCGTCCCTCATCGATGTCGTAGGCGCGGTTGAGCGCCCCGACAATCGAGACGAGTGCCGCAGAACTGCTCCACAACGCACCTGCAACACCGAACGTGAGCAGTCCGCCGCTCTCGTCGTGGGCGAGCCGTCGCATTTGCTCCTGGATCAGTTCGAGGACTTGCGGCGATACGAACGGACCGAGGGAGCGACCGACATCGTCGGTGATGTTTGAAAGAGGAAAGAAGCTGGCGAGTGCGAGGAGAAACAGGATCGCCGGAAACAGTGCGAGGACGAAGTAATACGACAGCTGAGCCGCCAGGCCGAGAACGTCATCATCGACAACTTCTCGCCACGTGCGACGCGCGAGTTCCGACCACGAGAGGGATACCGTCTCGAGCACAAGACGGTGAGTTGCAAATGCTGAACCGCGCGCGTCGCGACCTCACCTGGGCTGCGTCTGAGGCTACCGACGCAGAGGCATTCGTGCTCCTCTTCCCGATCGCGTGGGTTGGCCACGCGATCGGCGGGCGTTGAGAGTGATCAGAAGTCCACCTGCACGTTGAACCGCATGAATCGCGGCAGCAGCACGGCCGTCGGCTGCATCCATCGCGCGCCGTTCGTCGCCGGGTCGTACACCGTCTCGTACGTCGTCGCCGTGTTGGAGTTCGTGAGGTTGTAGACGTCCATACCGACGTTCGCCCTGTACCGGCCGAACCGCAGGATCTTCGCGAAACGCATGTCGACGGTGTTGATGCGGTCGCCGTACTCAGTACCCGGCAGCAGGAGGTCTACGTCCTGCGTGGCCAACCCCGTAGCCAGCGGCCGTCCCGTTGCGGCGAGGAACTGCGCGGCCGTCATGCGATAGGTTGCGGTCCGCGACGCGCCGTTCGTGCCCACAGCGGCGCCGGGCTGCACATTGGCTTGCGAACGGAAGATCGCACTGACCATGACATCGACTTTCGGTACTGTGTAAGAGCCGAGCCCGCGGGCGCTGGTCAGCCACGGCTCCGTGGCGTTGCATGCGGTCTGACCGTCAACGATGCCTTGCTCGATGACCGGTACCGCCGCTGTTCCGAGCGTGGGAGCCATGGGTCGTCCGAAACGCCCGGTGTACGAGTCGCAGGTGTCGTTCACGCCGCGGCCCGTGCTGGTGCCGCCCTGAACCGTCAGGCCCCACCGCGTCCGCGCGCTGATCGAGAGATCAACGCCGTGCCAGTAGTGCGTCTCGTCGCCATAGTCGTCGGTGGTCGTGTAGTACGAATCGGTCGCGCCAAGCGCGCTCCGAGTATTGCGGGTAAGGAAAGTGACGGGGTAACCGCCACCGTTGGGCAGCCGTGAATCCACCGGTGCGGTGATCGTGACTTCGTCGAAGTCCGCGGCTGTAAGGGCGCGGTTGTGGGTCAGGAAGAAATTGCTCCACAGCCGCCGGTTGTAGCTGACCTCGACCGCGATCTGCGGCGCGATCTCCTGCTGAACGCCGACGCTGTACTGCCAATCGCGATTGCGCGTGCCCCAACCCGTGAGGACATCGGGATTGACTGTGGTGGTCTGGTTGAACGAGCCCCAGTTGTTGGCCGACCACGCGCCGCACTCGCCGTTGGCCAGCGGGTTCAAGAAGGCGCATTCGGCAACGCGATTGCCGTTCGGATCCGACCACGAGCGATTGATCGACGTCACGAGCGTCTGGCCCGGATTGCTGATGGTGTACG
>JBLNGH010000068.1:0-3021 GCA_050264575.1 Acidobacteriota bacterium
CGGGGCGCGGCCCCGGCGGCGCGCCCCCCGCCCCCCCCCCCCCCCCCCCCCCCCCCCCCCACCCCCGTCTGACCCCACCGGCCGCCAACGGCGCCGCAACCACCAGATGATTGGCAGACCAATCAGCGCTGGGAGAGTCCACGGCGCCAGCGCAGTCCACCCGGTCAAGGTCAGGCGCATCGTGCGCGACACCGTGAAGATCAACATCACGGTGTGGAGGGAAATGCCGGCCGTGATGAGGCTCGTCAAGTGTTCGCGCTGCCACTCGCCAGGCGTGGCGAACGGACGATTCGCATAGGAGAGGTTTCGAAGGCCGACGATGAACCCGACCGGCGCCAGGATGAGCCAGATCCACTGTTGCCAGGCAATCGCCGCGGGAACGAGCAGGACACTGCCGGCGATCCCGAGCAGGCTCAGCAGCGCGTGTTTGCGCGAGCGCAGGCGCATCGGTTGCGCGCCGGCCGCTACCGTCGCCAACCCGTGCTGCACGGGAGCGACGATGATGACGAGTGCGTACAGCACCAGCCACATCGTGTGCCTCGTGAGACGGATGGCCTCCGCAGCAGCCTCCGCGGAGAGACTCGCATCAGGCGGATGGACGGACGCGGGTGCCAGCAGCTGGGCGATCGCCATCACGCCGCCCGTCGCCGCGGTCGCGTAAATCAGGAACGAAAAGCGCCGGCCCGCGGCGCGGTGAAAGCGGCCGCCCTTGGGCGCACAGGCCGCAAGCCAGAACGCCACTGTGGCGCTGGCGGCAAACACCAGATGCACGCGCAGCAGCGCGGCAAAGACGGCCGACACGAACGGAGGTTACGAAAGGGCGGGCCGTCTCATCAAGCGCACGAGCACCCACGTCACGAGCGCAATGACGACGACCGGCAGCAACGGGACGAGCAGCGTGACCGCAAGCGTGAGCGCGACGACCGCGCCGCCGACCACGAACAACAGGCCGGCGAGCAAGGCCATGACGGACAAGACGACGACTTTGAGGATCAAGAACGGCAGCGCGATCAGCCAGAACAGAATTCGGAACGGCAGCAGCACCAGCCAGACGAGTGCTTTGACGAAGAACAGGATGGCCGCGACGACGGCGAGCATCACGCCGCCGATGAATGCGAACCCGAGGACCGTACCAAGACCGCCCATGGTCGTGAGCCGCTGCGTTGAGTCTCGTGTGTGATCGACGAAAGACGGGCGGCGGGAGTTCCCGGTTATTTCGGCGTCGGCCGCGACGAGGGTGTCTCCGGCAGCCTGTATTGAACGAGCTGCTGCCGGACTTCTTCCATCGCCGCGCGCTCGAGCTTGTGAGGCAGATGCCGGCCATCGGCGCCGGTCAGCCGGATCCTCGCGCCACGCCGCAGCTGGTTGGCGCGCTGCGCCGCAACGTCCACGAAAAGAAACCGGCTGTCGATCGCCGGCGCCGGCTCAGCCGGCTGCTCCGCCGCCTGGGAATCGTTCGTGACGATGTCGTCGGTCATGGCTGGACGGGACAGGTTATCACGCGCGGTTGGGCTCGATGCCGGCAACAGAGACGGGAAAACAGAAGGCCGGGCGCAAGCCGCCCGGCCTTTGACGAGCAACGCGAACGCTAGCTGTTCACCTGGATCTGGCGCGGCCGCGACTCTTCGCGGCGCGGCAGCTTCACCGTCAGCAGGCCGTCGTGGTACGCGGCCTCGACCCGCGCGGCATCCACGGTCGCCGGAAGCGTGAAGCTCCGACGGAACGCGCCGTAGCCGCGCTCGACGCGGTGATACTGCTCGCCAGTCGTCTCGGTCCTGAACGTGCGCTCGCCTTCGATGGTGAGCACGTTGTTCTCGAACGTGACCTTGATGTCCTCGCGCTTCAGGCCGGGCAGGTCGGCCGTGACGACCACATCCTTCTCGGCCGTCTCGTAGATGTCGACCGGCGGCACCCACGCGCCGCTCGCCAGCGGCTCACCGGAGAACGCCGCATCGAACATGCGATTGAGTCGATCGATTTCGATGGCGGCGAGCGGATTCCAACGGGTCAATGTCATGGCAGAACCTCCTGAGGGGGGCGCGGTGACTGACCGCGGCCCCGAAACGTAAGAATCATAGCCAATAAATGAGTGTTTGTCAAATATATTATGTGATAATTATACACTCATATCATGTCCGGTCATGTCCTGCCGCAATCGCGCGACGCCGCTCGAGCGCTCGCCCTCGAACACACTCATTTGTATGATCGGGACAGCGTGACCGACACATTCCATCAAGGTGCCGCGGACCTCGCGGAGGACGCGCGTCAACTGCTGCTCGAGCTCGATCGGGACGTTCCGGGCGCCGCGGCGATCAATGCCGAGTGCCGGCCGCCGCTGGACGTACTCGAAACCGCCACGGCGGTCGAGGTCGTCGTGGACGTACCCGGGATCGCGCCTGATGCGCTGCGCGTCGCGATCCGGCGAAGCACGCTCCTCGTCGTCGGCGCCAAGATCTCGGGATCGACCGATCCCGGCGCGAAGTTCCATCTGGCCGAGCGCAGCTACGGCCGCTTTGCGCGGGCCATCCGCATCAGCGGCGCTTTCGACGCGAGCCGGGCCACTGCGGTCGCGTCGGCCGGCATGCTGCGCATCATCCTGCCTCGCATCGAGGAGCGCCGCGGACGTGTCGTCGTCATCGCCGTGCAACGCGGATGACGCGGCTGCTGTTCATCGGAGACATCGTCGGGCGCCCGGGACGTGAGCTGGTGCGGCGCGGACTCGCCGCGCTCGTCGCCCATCACCGCATCGATCTGGTCATCGCCAACGTCGAGAATGCCGCCGCCGGGTTCGGCGTGACGCCGGAGATTGCCGACGATTTCCTTTCCTACGGAATCCACGTCATGACCGGCGGGAATCACACGTGGGACAAGAAAGAGATCTTTCCGTATTTCGCGGAGCAGCCGCGACTGTTGCGGCCGGCCAATCTTCCGCCGGGCGCGCCCGGCCGCGGCGTGATCGTGACGACGGCCTCCAACGGCGTGCCGGTGGCGGTCATCAACCTGATGGGCCGCGTCTTCATG